>NZ_CP113913.1:964562-1286083 GCF_029395355.1 Bifidobacterium sp. ESL0800 | reverse complement strand
GTTCCTGCAGACCTTCGCCTATTCCATGGGCCTGACCATTGAGGAATTCACCCATGCTGCGCTGAGAAGCGACCATCCGGTCGACTTGGGTTCGCGCTGCACCGTGTTCATGAACTCATCGGTCAAGCAGGCGCAGAAGGAAGGCGCCACTGTCGAGAACATCGCGGCGGGTCTGTGCTATTCCGTGGTGCGCAACGCGCTCTACAAGGTCATCAAGCTGCGCGATTCAGGCCAGCTCGGCGACACGATCGAGGTGCAGGGCGGTACGTTCCTGAACGACGCCGTGCTTCGCGCCTTCGAACTGCTGACCGGCAAAAAGGTGACCAGGCCGAACATCGCCGGCCTGATGGGTGCCTTCGGCGCGGCTCTGACCGCCCGTATGCATTATGAGGATGCCCACGAACTCGATGAGAGCGCGGAACATACCAAATCCGCCATCGTCGAGGGCGATGAGCTCGACCATCTGTCGATGACCTCCGAACGTGACGTGTGCAAGCGCTGCCAGAACCGTTGCAAGCTCACCATCACCACTTTCCAGGACGGTTCCCGTTACGTCACCGGCAACCGCTGTGAGCGCGGCGCCGACGCCAAGGCAGAACGCAGCGACCGGCCGAATCTTTACGATTACAAGTACAAGCGCGTCTTCGCCTACCGCAGGCTCACCGACAAGAAGGCCTACCGCGGCGAGATCGGCATCCCGCGCGCGCTGAACATGTACGAGAACTACCCGTTCTGGTTCACCCTCTTGACCAACCTCGGCTTCAAGGTCCGGCTTTCCGGCCGATCGAGCCACGAGCTCTTCCAATCCGGCATCGAATCCATCGCCTCGGAGAACATCTGCTACCCGGCCAAGATGGTGCACGGGCACATCAAGTGGCTGCTGGACCGCGGGGTCAAGACCATCTTCTACCCGTGCGTCTCCTACGAGGAGAACCTGGTCGAAGGCGACACCGACAACCATTACAACTGCCCGATCGTCGCCAACTACCCGGTCGTCATCGAGGCGAACATGGCCGAGCTGCGCGAACCCGGCATCCGCTACATGCGCCCCTACTTCAACCTCGCCGACCATGAGTTGATGGTCGATCGCATCGTCGAGGAATTCGCGTGGACCAACGTCACCCGCGAAGAGGCCGAGAAGGCCGTCAAGGCCGCGTACGCCGAAGACAAGATCTTCAAGCACGACGTGCAGCAGGAAGGCCTGCGCGCGCTCGCCTATATGAAGGAACACGACTGCCGCGGCATCGTGCTGGCCGGCCGTCCCTATCACATCGACCCGGAAATCAACCACGGTATTCCTGAGACCATCTGCTCGCTGGGAATGGTGGTGCTCTCCGAGGACTCCATCTGCGAGTTGCAGCCGGGCCAGAACCTGCACTTAAGCGAGTTTTTGAGCGAAGGCGAGAAGGACCCGCGAGCCAAGGACGAAGGCGGGTTCCGCGAGGTGGGCGATCGCAAGGTCATCAACATGCCGTTGCGTGTGGCCAACCAGTGGGCCTATCATTCCAGGCTGTATGCGGCGGCGAATTTCGTCGCCTCCTACCCGGGGCTCGAACTGGTGCAGCTCAACTCCTTCGGTTGCGGCATCGACGCCATCACCACCGATCAGGTCAGCGAGATCTTGGCCGACAAGGCTGATGTCTACACGCTGCTGAAGATTGACGAGGTCAGCAACCTCGGTGCGGCGAAGATTCGTCTGCGCTCGCTCAAAGCGGCCATCGAGGAACGCGAGGCCAACAAGGCCAAGCTCGCGCGTGCCGCGGCCAAGGCTGAGATTGAAGCAAAGCCTGCTGGCGATGCCGACAATCAGAGAGTCGTGGCGGAATCCAAGCAGGTTGCTGCAGAAGAGCGCGCCGAAAGCGGTGCCGACGAAATGGCCAAGCAGGCTGCCGAAGCGAAGGCTCGCGAAGAAGCCGCCGCCAAGCGCGAAGCCGAATTGAAGGATGCCGAGAGCAAGCTCGAAGAAGCCAAAGCGCAATTGGCTGCAGCCCAAGCTGCCGTCGATGCAGCGGAAAACAAGGCTGAAACCGCCAAGCAGAACGTTGCTGCGTCTGCAGTTGTCGATTCCACTGATTCTTCTGATGATTCCGATAACGCGGAAGCCCCAGCCGCTCATCAGGGCGAGTTCCGCAAAACCGGTTCCAAGGCTCCGACCCCGGGCCGTCAGGTCTTGCTCGACAGCGTCATGAAGGCGAACCCGAAGCTCACCGAGTCGATGAAAGAGGCCTCTCGCCGGGCCAATGGCAAGGGTGCCGCCGCAGGCAGCGCGAAAACTGAGCGGACAAACGTCGCTTCGAACGCAGGCAAGTCCACTGACGGCAAAGACAAGAAACGCAGCAAGGGCACGATTTCCGCCTACGCCCACAAGGTGCGTTTCGAGAAGACCATGCGCCGCGACTACACCATCGTCGCCCCGCAGATGAGCCCGGTGCACATGAGCCTGGTCGAGGCCGTGATCCGTTCCGGCGGCTACAAGTTCGACGTCTTGAAGATGGCCGACCAGCAGGACGTGGAGACCGGCCTCAAATATGTCAACAACGACGCGTGCTACCCGGCCATCATGGTCGTGGGGCAGCTGGTCGACTCGATCATCAAGGGCAAGTACGACCCCGACAAGGTCTGCTTGGCCATCACGCAGACCGGCGGTATGTGCCGTGCCACGAACTATTATGGCCTGATCCGCAAGGCGCTGGTCGACGCCGGCTACCCGCAGGTGCCGGTCATCGCGCTCTCCACTCAGGGCATCGAGGACAACCCCGGTTTCACGGCGACCCCGACGCTGTTGTGGCGTGCGGTCAAGGCGTTGGTCATCGGAGACCTCTTGATGAAGTGCCATTACCGCGTGCGGCCGTATGAGAAGGTCAAGGGCAGCGCCAACAAGCTCTATGAGATGTGGGACAAGATCGTGCGCGAGACCATCGAGCATCACGGCCATTCGGCGACCGCCAAGCGAAAGATCGGCAAGGGTTATCTGCCCTACCAGACGCTGTTGAACGAGATCGTCAAGAGTTTCGACGCCCTGCCGCTGCGCAACATCCCACGCAAACCGCGCGTCGGCGTGGTCGGCGAGATTCTCGTGAAGTACCATCCCGACGCCAACAACCATCTGGTCGACCAGATCGAGGAACAGGGTTGCGAGGCCGTGGTGCCCGGCATCATGGAATTCATGACCACCCGTCCCTACATCACCGACTGGAACGAGAAGAACACCGGCATGGGCGGCAACAAGAAGCTCTATGCGCTGATGCGTTGGGGACTCGACCGGATCCTGAACCCGGTGCGCCGGGCCATCGACCTTGCGCACGGCAAGTTCAGCCAGGACACCCCGATGCCGGAGCTGGTGAAGATGGCCTCCACGGTCACCTCGATCGGTGTGCAGGCCGGCGAAGGCTGGCTGTTGACCGCCGAGATCCTGGAACTCATCAAGTCCGGCTGCCCGAACGTCGTGTGTGCCCAGCCGTTCGCCTGCCTGCCCAACCACGTCACCGGACGCGGCATGTTCGGCAAGATCCGGCGTCTGCATCCCGAGGCCAACATCGTCTCCATCGACTACGACCCCGGCGCCTCGGCCGCCAACCAGCTCAACCGTATCAAGCTGATGATCGCCGCCGCAAAGAAGGCCGATCAGAAGCTGGCCAAGGCGGACTGAACGGTCGTCGATAGTCGTTGATTGAAGCCGTATCAACAATCTGAAAGCCGGGCGATACCTGTTGGCGGGTATCGCCCGGCTTCCGTTGTTGGCCGAGAGGCCATGATACCGGTTTATGCCATCGGTCCATAAAAGATGCGATAGATGAAATGAAAGAGCACGAGGGCTCAATACCCAAATCAGTAGCCCCACTCGGCGCACTGAGTTTTACTGCTCAGCCGCCAAGTCTCACCATTCGGCACGCCAGTATTGCGCAGCGGCGGGGATGGCTTCGCGCGGCACGCCCAGACGCGCGGCGGCCATCGCGGGCCAGTGCGGGTTGCGCATCGCGGCGCGTCCGATCGAGACGGCATCGACCTGGCGGGTGCGCAGCATCGTCTCGGCCTGTTCCGGGCTACAAATGCCGCCGACCACGCTGACGACCGCGTCGGTGTCGGCCAAGGCGCGCTTGATCTGTGCTCCCAACACCGCATGGAATCCGGGGCCGGAAGGCTGCAGTGGTGTGTTGACCAGCCCGCCGGAGGACACATCGACCCAGGTGATGCCGTGGTTTTTGACCAGATCGCGCATCAGACGCGACGTGGCCTCCACATCAAGCCCGCCTTCGACCCAGTCGGTGGCGGAGATGCGGATGCCGAGCGGCTTGGTTTTCGGCCACACCTCGCGTACCGCGTCCACGACCTCGCGCGTGAGCCGGAATCGGTTCTCCTCGGTGCCGCCGTATTTGTCGTCGCGGGTGTTGGTCAGCGGAGAAAGCGACTGATGAAGCAGATAGCCGTGTGCGGCATGGATCTGAATGACGTCGTAGCCGGCGGCGTCGGCGCGGCGTGCGGCCGCGGCAAAATCCGAGACGATCTGTTCGATGCCGGCTTTGTCCAGTTTCGTCGTCGGACGATAGCCTTTGGCGATGGATTGGTCGGTCATCCCCACCGTCTGCCATCCACCGTCCTCGATCGGTGCCGAACCGCCGTGCATGCCGGGAAGCCAAGGCTTGCCTGAGGCGCGGCCACCCGCGTGGTTGAGCTGTACGGCTGCAGCCGCGCCTTGCGAGTGGATGAAGGAGACCAGGTGCCGGTGAGCGGCCTCCTGTTCGTCGCTGTATATGCCGAGGTCTCGCGGTGAAATTCGGCCGACCGGATCAACCCCGGTCGACTCGATGGTGAGCAGCCCGAACCCGCCGGCGGCGATGGACCCGTAATGCTGCAGGTGCCAGTCGGTGGCGACCCCGTCCATCTTCTCGACGGCATATTGGCACATGGGGGAGAGGATGGTGCGGTTGCGCAGCGCGAGCCCCGTCCCGTCCGGCGTGGGAATGGTCAATGGTGAAAACAGCGTGCTGCGATGGTCTGTGGTCATGTTCTGCTCCTTTATCTCACCGATTTCGATATTCCCATTCTAAGCATGGCGGATTGATTTCGACGTTGACTCGACGGCACGGGACGAAACACGATGGTATAGTTTCGTAGCCATGGTGATGCATGATGGATATCACCGGTAGTGAGGTCGGAGTCGACTTGAAAGTCAAGGACGACAGTACAGAAGATTGCGTAGGCAGATATGAACGGAACAGATCGATTGGCAAAGTTGCCGGACAGGATTCTTTTCGGTGCGGCGTATTACGACGAGTATGTGCCGCGTGGGCTTGACCGGGTTGACAAGGATATGGAGATGATGCGGCATATCGGCATCGATACCATCCGCATCGCCGAATCGACGTGGAGCACGTGCGAGCCTCAACCGGGTGTCTTCGATTTCTCCCATATCGACCGTGTACTCGACACGGCTGAGCGGCATGGCATTTCTGTGATTATCGGCACGCCGACCTACGCCGTGCCGACGTGGCTGGTGCGCATGCATCCCGACGTGCTTGCGGTGACCCCGGAGGGTCCCGGCAAATATGGCGCCCGGCAGATTATGGATATCGTCAATCCTTCGTACCGGTACTATGCCGAACGTGTCATCAGAAGACTGATCGCTCATGTCGCCCAGAATCCCGCGGTCATCGGCTATCAGGTCGATAACGAGACGAAATACTATGACTGCGTCTCGCCCGATATGCAGATGTTGTTTGTCAAATATCTTCGCGAGCGGTTCCATGACGATCTGGATGTGCTCAATGCCGCGTTCGGACTTGACTATTGGTCGAACCGCATCAATGCTTGGGAGGATTTTCCCGACGTAACCGGAGCCATCAACGAGTCGTTGCGCGCGCAATTCGACAGGTTCAGGCGTTCGCAAGTAGCGCAGTACCTGGCTTGGCAGGCCGGTATCGTACGCGAATACGCCAGGGGCGACCAGTTCGTCACCCATAATTTCGATTATGAATGGCGCGGCTATTCCTTCGGCGTGCAACCGGCGGTCAGCCATTTCGAGGCGGCCAAGGCGTTGGATATCGTGGGTGTCGATATCTACCATCCCAGCGAGGACGAGCTTACCGGCAAGCAGATCGCGTTCGGTGGCGATATGGCCCGTTCGGTCAAAGGCGGACAGAACTATCTTGTGCTCGAAACCGAGGCGCAAGGCCAGCATGGTTGGTTGCCCTATCCCGGTCAGCTTCGTTTGCAGGCCTACAGCCACCTGGCCAGCGGTGCGGACAGCGTGATGTACTGGCATTGGCATTCTATCCACAATTCTTTCGAGACTTACTGGAAGGGTCTGTTGAGCCACGACTTTGAGCCAAATCCGACGTATGAGGAAGCCGGTGTTTTTGGGCAGGAAATCGCCCGGCCTGAGGTGCAGAGTTGCTTAAAGCATTTGCGCAAGCGCAACCAGGTTGCCATCATGGTGTCCAACGAGGCGCTGGGCGCACTTGACTGGTTCACGCTGGAAACCGGATTCCCGACTGACGGCGGGCTGCGTTATAACGACATCGTTCGAATGTATTACGATGCGTTGTTCGAGTTGAATATAGAAACCGATTTCGTGCCAGCAGACGTCGATGTTGCGACTCTGAACCAATATAGACTCGTGTTGACGCCGGCGCTGTATTGCGCTCCGCAAAGTACTGTCGATACGTTGCGCGCCTACGTCAAAGCTGGCGGCCACCTGCTCTCCTCGCTGCGTTCGTTTGTCGCCGACGATGATGTGACGGTCTGGCACGACCGGGCTCCGCATGGGCTGACCGACGTGTTTGGCATGAGCTACAACCAGTTCACGCGGCCGAATGATGTCGGTGTCGTGCCTGCGGCAAAAGACTACGGAGCTGCTCTTGCCGTACCAAAGGCTCGAAGCCAAGCCGAAGCTGAGACCGAGACGAAAAGAGTGACGCAACCGGAAACCAAGGCCAAGGCGTTGATTGAGCTGCTGAAACCGAATGGCAACGGCACGCAGGTTTTGGCTGCTTATGACCATCCGGCTTGGGGAGTCTACGCTGCGATCACCCGCCATGTCTTTGGCTTCGGCTGGGCGCAGTGGGTCGGTACTGTTCTTGATGCTGACGCAATGCGTGCTGTGGTTCGCGATGCTGCCAATGCTGCAGGCGTCAGGTCGTTGGGCGTCAGCTTGGCCGGGCAGGTAACAGTGCGTGTCGGGTTTAATCAGAACGGTGAACGCATCGTTTATTTTCTGAACTATTCACCTGATCCGGTGTCCTTCGCCTCGCCAATATCAGGCAAGGTGGTCGTAGGAGGCATCAAGGTCGCTTCCAACGGATCGGCGATTGTGGATCACGCGTCCGGTCCGGCGTCCGGAACTTGCATTGAAGCCGGAGACGAGTTGACGATTGGGCCTTGGAATCTGGCCGTTGCCGTCGTCCAAAAGGGGGCACGCTGATATCCGGCCGATGGGATCGGTGCCGGTCGATTCGATGGTTTGTTTGATGTGGTAAGTTATACTGGCAATTATGGCTAACTCAAAGGGGAAGCGGATACGTAAATCTCCGGAACAACGTAGAAAAGAAATTATCGATGCAACTACGCGGTTGATGAGTGAACGGGGATACAACGGCTTTACGCTGACTGATATCGCCGATGCGATAGGTATGAGTCAGCCCGGCTTGATGCATTATGTGAAGAATAAGGAAAGTCTGCTTTCTTCTGTTATCACGCAAATATACGACAATGCGGGCACTCCTGAAGAATTCATACAGTCGGGATTGCCGGGAAGCGATAGCAATAACTTGCTGTTCCCGGCATATATGCGTTATTTGGTCGGATATAATGCCCAGCGTAAATCCCTTGTGCAGCTCTACAATGTTCTGTCGACCGAAGCGGCCAATCCCAATCATCCTCTGCATAAGCTTTTCACGAATCGGCCACAGCAGATTTGGGAGCACTATTCGGAATTCATATGGAAGATACCGCCCGAGATAGGGGAGTGGAACAACATGCGGCCTTCTGTGCGCAGATGTATGGAGTTTTTGGACGGTATACAACTGCGGTGGCTGCGTAAACCTCCGATCGATATGCTGACCGAATGGCTTGATATCGAGTCCTTGCTGTTTCCCTCCCCGATCTGGGATGGTTATCGATCGTTATGAGCAAATACCATAATCGACGGCAATCTATTGTTTATGCGGCTTGATGACTTCAACCTCAATGTCGCTGGGTGCGTTGAAGGAAATCGACATGTCTGACTGCCCCTGTCCGTTGTCCTTCTTCCAAGATACTTGTATGGGACCGTGCGGGGTGGCGACTGAGCCGGAGGCTTTTTCGAGCCCGGCCGCATGGGGGGAAATCCTCGCGCTTCGATACCCCGGTGAACTTGGTTTGACGCCCAGTATTGCTGACGGTAATTCGTAGAGGGCCAACGCACCCCAGGCATGGCAGTCGCTGCGCTGTTTGAGGTCGTCTTCCGCGCAGGTCGTCATATGGTTGCTGAGCATCTTCTGCCACGGAGTCCATAATGTTGATGTTTCGTCGTAAAGGTCAAGTTCCTCCAAAGCCCGGAAGAGATAATATGCCATCGCGATCGAACATTGCGCATAGTGTTTCGGGTCCTCAAGTGTCGTCATGACGTTTTTCCGGGATTGCTCGATATCGCTGGTATGCGTCAATGCGGCGAATACCTGGCAATGCTGACTGATGTCGGAGCAGGAGGGTCCATCTGTATACATTCCATGGGCATCGCGGCAGAGGAGATTGACGGCCTTTTGTATGTCGCTTGCTTCTCTGGCACACGTCTCCGCCTTGCCTTGATCGCCAAGATGCTTGTATATCTTCGATGCATATTGCAGCGCCATGATATAGAGCAGGCTTTCCATGGTCAACGGACCATCGAGGATCGCCGTAGGAACGCCTCTTGTCTTGTTCCACTCCGGTGTCCAGTCGATGAACGACCAACAAGGATCCGGGGCGTCTATGCCGCCGACTTTACCTACAATGCCGTCTTTGGTCAAGTGGTCATGGAAGTAACCGAGAATGTCGTCCACAAGGGGCATATGCTTCTTCAGAAGTTCCGTGTCGTCAAAGTACATCATGTGGTCGTAGAGTATGCCCACGAAATAAAGGGAATACCCGGGAATGACGTTTCTCGTGTTATTCGGCCAGCTGGCATTGAGCAGTCCCTCGGCTTGTTTGGCGTTCGAGAACGCCTCGATGGCTTGTCTGGCCAGCCGATCGTCGGCGGAGACTGCATACGTGTAGAGAATTTCAGTACGAGAATCCATAATGTATTGCAATTGCTCGTAAAACGGGCAGTCCTCGTAGGTTTCGTGCATACAGCGCCGCAGTGTGCGCAATGACATATCCCAGATGTTGTTCAGCGTCTTGTCTTGAATGTTGACCGTTGTCGTGGCGTCAAGAGGGTATTCCGTCTGACGATAGTCAAACCGCACAATGGTCACGGGCTTTTTCCCGGCAGTGACCTTCAGGCGGACGAAGCGGAACGTGCGCAGCCAGAAGGGCTCGTAGATTTCGGGTTCGCTTGTGGTGCCCCGGCCCGTGGGGTGATACGTGTCTGTGTAGCCGGCAAGAACCCCGTGTTCGCTGTCGGTCCTGTCTCCTTTCACTGGCTGGTCTTCGAATGCTGAAGGATGTTCGGGAGCGTATTTGACGTAGCCCTCTGATTGGAGGATGTCGATGCGACTGCCTGCTCCGCCGGTTAGAGCCAATGTGAGATATCCGGTCATGAGTTCGCCGGCGTCTACGACAAATTCCTTGACGGTTCCGGGTTCGAGCGTGACCGGAAGCGACGGACCTGAACGGAAGGAGCGTGAAGTGTCCCGCATGAACGGGATAGCTCGGGGTTGAAGATTATCGGGACGCAGGATGGAAGGCAGCTGCGCGGCGGTATATTCGTATGAGTTTGACCAATCCATGAAAGAGGAACTGTTCGACGTCATCCAGTGGTTGTCGGTGACGGAAGGCGCATAATCCTCCATAATCTGTAATGGAGCAAAGAATGGATTTTCGCTGACGATTCTTCGATTGGTGTCGATACGCGATTGCCAAGAAGCGTCGGTTGCCAGAGTGGGATTGCCTGTGACAGTGTCGCAATCCATGGATTCCAGCCAGAACCCGGGGCATGTGGTCGAGACGACGCTGTTGTTGCCAGGGGCATCGGATGGGTAATGAAGCACTGTAGCTGCGATGACGTTGTCCTCTTTATGCAGTGCCCCGGCGATGTCGCAAAGGTCGTAGCATCGTCTACTCGAATCTGTTTTGGCGGGACCGGCCTGAATGAACGTTCCGTTGACGAATAGTTTGTAACGGGCGTCAGCGCAGACTCTTACCTGGAAGTGTTCCGGAATGGTATTGATGTGAAGTATTTTCCGGAAGTTGGCGAAAACGGCCCGTTGTTTCGCCGCTGCCGTATCAGGCTGTCCGTTTGGCGCGACAGGCCATATCCAATGGCTTTGAGCGGTCGTGCTGGGGGTTTGGTTGTTTTCCATCGATGCTCCTTTGCTGAAATATCGATAAATGGTATCTTGTAAAGACAAGATAAATATAGCATACTTTATTGTTATTGAATAATCATTGATATGAGTTCGTTATTATTGGTTGACAGTTTGCAGTTCGATTATTTTATGATACTATCTTTGTTTGGAAAGATAAATATTATTTTTCCTTTCTTCTATCGAGGAAGATGTTAGAGAAAGGGGTCCTATGGACCAGGAAGACATGAGCACTGTGGCTTCGGCTTCACCACGACTAGAGCAGTACAATGCAGCCATCGCTGCGGCTGACAAGGATCCGACGCTGTCTCCGGAAACAGGAAAGCCGTTTGGCGCGGTGACCATAGCTCGTTATGGGGCGGCATTCCTTGGCTTTGGTATTTTGTGGATGATCGGCATCAATTCTGTATCGGCCTTTATCATCCCGCTGCGTCTGAAGCAGATGGTTCCGAACCCGGAAGCGGTCATCGCCATCAACGGCACGGTATCCTCCGTGTTTTCGCTGCTTTCGAATCTGATATTCGGTAATTTCTCCGATCGGACTCGATCTCATTTCGGACGTCGTACGCCTTGGATTGTGATCGGTTCTCTTATCGGCGGTATTTTTATGTTCCTTACTGGCATGGCGCCAAATGCTTTCCTGATGGTGCTGTGCTTCGGTTTGGCGATGGCTGGTCTCAACATGATGATTGCTCCTGTGGTCGCCATGATTTCCGATCGAGTGCCATCGGGTATCCGTGGAACGATGAGTGCTTTTTACGGAGCCGGGTCGACTGTGGGAGCGCCTTTGGGTACTCTGCTGGCGACAAAGCTCATGAATAATCAAACGGCTTCTTCGATCTCTGCCGGCGCCTTCATGCTTGTCAGCGGCTTGCTCTTGCTGGTCTTGGTGCCGCGAGAGAAGTCTGCGGACTTCCTCCCCAAGACTTCCGGCGGGCTCAAAGACATTTTGGTTTCCTTTACTCCTCCAAGGTTTAAGACCAATCATGATTTCTACAAGGCCTTTGCAGGTCGTCTTTGCATGCTGATGGGCTATCAGATGATTGCGGCTTATCAGCTGTATATCATTACCGATCACGTCGGGCAGAGCAATACCAAGGCTGCGGAGACGATGTCGGTGATGTCTATCATCTCCATGGTTGTCTCGTTGGCCGGTCCTGCGGTTTCCGGTCCGTTGTCGGATTTCCTGGGCCGTCGTAAGGTTCCTGTGGTCATTGCATCCGTGTTGTTCGCCATTGGCGTGGCGATGCCGTGGGTGATGCCGACGACGATGGGCATGTACCTGTACGCAGGAATAGCGGGTTTGGGCTATGGCGTGTATTCGTCGGTTGATCAGGCGCTGAACGTTGACGTTCTTTCAGATAAAGAGACCGCTGGCAAGGATCTCGGTATCTTGAATCTTGCCACAACATTGGGCCAGATGATTGGCCCTGTGCTGACGTCTACGATAGTCATGGTCACCGGCGGCTATCCGGTCGCCTTCGCGGTTTCGATTTGCATGGCAATTCTTGGCTCGGTATTTATCCTGTCCATCAAGAGCGTACGCTAAACCGCTACAGAGTTACATTATCTGGTTCATTCGTAGAAAACAAGAATTCTGCGAATGAACCAGATAATTGTCTGTTTGGCAAGGTTTGACAAGAAAGATTTTTGGTTTATTGCCATCAAGCGCTATGAGTAAGTTGGAATTACGTAGACGTATCTGTTGATCACATCGTTTTATGGAGATTTATGACGGAAGATAAAAGGTTACCGTACCAAAACCCGAACCTAAGCGACGGCGAACGTATCGCTGACCTGTTGGGGCGTATGACGCTGGAGGAGAAGGTCGGGCAGATGATGCAGCTCGACGCCAGGGGCGGCGACCTGAAGCACCTGATCGTCGAACGCCATGTCGGCTCGATCCTGCACACCCGGCCGTCCGATCTGCCCAAGGCCGTCGATATGGTGCGCAAGAAGACCAGGCTCGGCATCCCGCTGGTCATCGGCGACGATTGCATCCACGGCTATTCGTTCTGGGAGGGTGCGACGATCTATCCCGAAGAGCTCGGCATGGCCTCTTCCTGGGATCCGGCGAAGGTCGAGAAGATGGCGCGGGCCACCGCCGAGGAGGTCTCGGCGACCGGCGTGCACTGGACCTTCTCGCCGGTGCTCTGCATCTCGCGTGACACCCGTTGGGGCCGCGTGGGCGAGACCTTCGGCGAGGATCCGACGCTGATCGGCGAGTTCGCCAGTGCCATGGTGCGCGGCTATCAGGGCGGCGCCAAGGCGGGCGAGCCGCTGGCAAAAGACGCGATCCTGGCCTGCGCCAAGCATTTCGCGGGCTATTCCGAAACGCAAGGCGGACGTGACGCCAGCGAGGCCGACCTTTCGCACCGCAAGCTCGCCTCGTGGTTCCTGCCGCCCTTCGAACGCGTGGCACGTGAGGGCGTCGGCACGTTCATGCTCGGCTACGAGTCCATCGAGGGCGTGCCGGTGACCTTCAACCACTGGCTCTTGAGCGACAAGCTTCGTGGCGACTGGGGCTACAAGGGCATGCTGGTCACCGATTGGGACAACGTCGGCCGTTCGGTCTGGGAACAGAAGGTCAAGCCTGATTTCGTGCACGCCGCGGCCGATGCGGTCAAGGCGGGCAACGATCTGGTGATGACCACGCCGCAGTTCTACGAAGGCGCGATCGAGGCCGTCAAGTCCGGCCTGCTCAAGGAAAGCGATATCGACGAGGCCGTTTCGAGGATTCTCGCCGTGAAGTTCCGCTTGGGGCTGTTCGAGGACCCGCGGCTGCCCGACCAGAAGCGTATCGACGCGGTCATCGGCAACGAGGCACACCGCCGGACCAATCTCGAGCTCACGCGTGAGTCGGTGGTGCTGCTGCGCAACGGTTCGCGAGCCTGGAACGCGGATGGCGCCGATGGCGCCGACGACTCGCAGGCGGACAAGCCTGTGCTGCCGCTTGATGCGAAGTCCATTCATCGCCTCGCCGTCGCAGGCCCGCTCGCCGACGATGCCCAGACGCAACTGGGCGACTGGGCCGGCAATTCCGGCCAGGTCTCCTGGATGCCGGAGGGGCAGCCGCGCGAGATGATCACGACGGTGGTCGACGGTCTTAAGGCGCTCGGCAAGGATGATGATTTTGAAGTCACGTACACCAAAGGTGCCAACGTGGTGGTGCTCAAGGATGATCCGAACGGTCCGGTGTTCCCCGATGGGCAGCCGCGTCCGAAGGTGGCGTTCCCGGCGCCGCTTGACCAGCGTTTGCTTGATGAGGCCGTGGAGAACGCCCGCCAGTCGGATGCCGTTATCGCCGTGGTCGGTGACACCATCCCGCTGATCGGCGAGGGCCGGTCCTCGGCGACCCTGGAGCTTCAGGGCGGTCAGGTCGCGCTGTTGGATGCGCTCGCCGAAGTCGCCAAGGCCGACGATAAGCCGTTCGTCGTCGTGCTGCTGAGCTCGAAGCCGCAAGTGCTGCCGCAAAGCGCCCTGAACGCCGATGCGTTGCTCTGGGCGCCGAGCCCGGGTATGGAGGGCGGCCGCGCCATCGCCGAGATTCTGATGGGCGTCACCGCCCCGAGCGGCCGTCTGCCGATCACTTTCCCGCGTCACGCCGGCCAGCTTCCCGTCTATTACAACCAGATTCGCGGCCAGCACGCGTGGCGTTACGCCGATCTGACGCAGGATCCGGCGTTCGCGTTCGGCGAGGGCCTGAGCTACACCACCTTCTCCTACGGCGAGCCGCAGATCGAGGGCGGGGAAACGCCGTTCGGCGCCGACGAGACCCTGCATGTCTCGATCGAGGTGACCAACACCGGCAGCAACGCGGGCACCGAAGTGGTGCAGGCCTATGTCGGCGACCTGGTCACGTCGGTGAGCTGGACGGACCGCGAGCTGAAGACGTTTGGCAGGGTCGAGCTGAAGCCGGGGGAGAGCAAGACCGTAACGCTCGACATCCCCGTCTCCGCGTGCTCCATCGTCGACGCGGACGCCAACCGCATCGTCGAGCCCGGCGAGTTCGAGCTGCTGGTCGGCCATTCCTCCCGTCGCCGCGACCTGAAGCGCACGACGTTCACGGTCGAGTGATCGCGCTGGTCGGTTTCTGAAATGTGCGCGAATCCGTTGCGATGGCTGACGGGTTCGCGCACATTGCTGTTGTATCGGGGATATGGGCCGGAAACGGTGCGTAGGATTGGGTTTCACCTGGTGAGAGCAGGCGTTTGGTATCGATGATGTCGCCCAACGATATTCTGTGGTTTCCAAACCGCATATATGTCCTTCGTCGCGCAAAATCACTGCGCAACCCGCGTAATCGCTCGATAAACTCGCCGCGAGCGCATACGATAAAAGGTATGAACACTACTCCACGGGTGAGCTACGCCCATCTTGGCGCCAAAGTCAACAGCAAGCATGTGGCCAGTCTGCTGCGTTTCTTCGCTTCCGGTGCCAAGCCGGAGCGCGACGACGGCTACGGTGTCGAGATCGAGCATCTTCCCGTGCGTGCTGGCAGCGACCGGGCGGTCGGTTACGCCGAAACCGACGGCATCGAAACACTTCTGGAACGCCTTCGTCCTTACTATGACCCTGACAAGGAATTCGTCGAAGACGGCCATCTGCTCGGCCTTGCGCGGCCGGGTATCAGCCTGTCGCTGGAGCCGGGCGGTCAGTTCGAGACCTCAATTGGTGTATTACATACCCCGCAGGAACTGCTCGATGTCTACGCAAGATTCCGCCGCGAAATCAATCCCATCCTCGACGACCTCGGCTTTCGGCTGATCAATTACGGCTACCAGCCGGTTACCAGCTTTGCCGACATCACCATCAATCCCAAACGCCGGTACGCGGCGATGAACGAGTATCTGGGCCATGTCGGCTCATACGGGCCCTGTATGATGCGCTGCTCGGCCTCCACCCAGGTGAGCATCGACTACAGCGACGAGGCGGACGCCATCGCCAAAATGCGCGTCGGCACCGCGTTGGGACCCATCATCTCCATGTTCTTCCGCAACTCGCCGTATTTCGAAGGCGCCCCGAATCCCTTCCCACTGCTGCGCCAGCGCATCTGGGACAAGGCCGACCCGCAGCGCACCGGCATCACGCCCGGGCTTTTCGACCCGCGTTTCGGCTGGGAGGATTACGCCCGCGACGTTTTGGCCACCCCGCTGATGTTCGCCGACCTCACGCACACGCCGGAGGCTGCGGGCTTGAGCGAGGACGAGCAGGAATTCGTCGCCTTCAGGCGCAACGCCGCCGATATCTACCCCGACCGTGAGCTCAATGCCTACGAGGTCGGCCACATCCTATCCACGCATTTCAACGATGTCCGCCTGAAAAAGGTCATCGAGCTGCGGCATTGGGATTCGCTGCCCATCGAGCGTGCGGAACTGCTGACGCAGACTGTGGGCCGCATTTTTTACGACGATGTGAATTTTGCGCGCTGGAAGTCGTTCGTTGAAGGGCTTTCCGTTGTGGATGTCGAAGAAGCGAAAGCCGATTTGCAGGCTCGCGGCATGGAGGCCCGGCCGTTCGGCTTGGCCATGGATGAATGGCAGGATGCACTTGGGCTTGAAGATACCCGAGCCGACATTCCCGGCGACCCGGTTCATCCCGAGGTGTTTCAGAGGTAAACCTCGCTTTACTTACCGATACCCCTCCCACATCGGCATCGGCATCAGTTCGGCCTCGCACTCGGCCCACATCTCGTTCAGGTCACGTTCCGGGGCGCGCAGCCACCGCAGCTGGATGCCGTCCATCATGCTGAAACCGGCCTGCAGCAAGTGCTCGATATTCGTGCCAACGGGTACGTACCAAGGAATCCGCAGCATTTCCTCAAGCAGGTTCTGATCGCGTTTTCTGAAGTATTCGTGTGCCGGATGCTTCGCATCGATGGCTTCCGCGTCCAGCGTGGAGAACATGTGGACCTGCTCGGGCCGTTTGGCGTTGATGGCCACGACCTCGCGCCACATGCGTGCCACATTCGGCCTGTCGGTCATCCTGAAATGATCCATGATGGCTTCGGTGCCTGGGTCGTATATCTCGTCGAGGACGATATTGAGCAGCCCCTCTTTGCTGCCGACGTGATGGAGCACCCCGGCCTTGGTCATGCCCACGGTATTGGCGATTTTCTGCAGCGAAGTCCCGTAATACCCGCGTTGACCGAACGAGACGACGGCGGCGTTGAGGATCGCGGTGCGGCTATCGGTGCCGTTGTCACGTTTTTTGGCGTGGGTGAGATGCAGCATGATTCAAAGGCCTCTTTTATATACGACAATCTTTTATTATTCCTTACGAGCTAGACCGAATGCGGCTCGCTGTCGTATATTCTTTGCTCTTCAATGATAGTTGCTTCTGCTATACAGCGATGCCGTGCCCTATAAAACATCGGACACGGCATCGCGGGCATGTCGGAAGTCTTACTTGACCCGGCGGATCATCATGATGAAAATGGTGCCGACGAGCAGGAAGACGATGGCGACGGGGAAGACCGCCCTGTAGCCGCCGGTAAGTCCGATGAACAGGGTGGTGAAGGCGGGGGCGAGGGCCTGGCCGATGGTGTTGGCGAGGTTCAGGATGCCGAGATCCTTGCCGGCTTCCTGCGGATTGGGCAACACATCGACGTTCAGCGCCTGATCGACGGACATGTAGCAGCCGTTGCCGAGACCGGCGAGCGTCGCGTAAATGTAGATACCCGTGGTGGTGGGGATGATCCAGGCCACGAGCATGCCCAAGGCGATGATGACGCAGGCGATGGCGACGATGAACTTGCGGCGATGCAGATAGTCGGAAAGCGGGCCGGAGACCATCGAGGCGAGGATGGTGGCGACCAGCGTGATGATTGACATGACCTGCATGGCGGTGCCGGCATCCTTGATGCTCAGATGGATGTAGCGCTCAAGGATGAGCAGCTGGTAGCCCGAGATCATGAACGTGCCGATGATGAAGGTGAGGCGGCCGAAGAGGGCGAGATAGAAGTCGCGGCAGTTCTTGGTCGGCGGAATGAACGACTTGAGGATGTCGAGAGCGGTTGTCGCCTTGGTGTTGTTCTCCGCGGACTTCTCGCGTGGCCAGATGATGACGGTGAGCAGACCGGAGAACAGGAAGATGCAGGTGCCGATGGTCAGACCGGTGTTGAGCTTGGTCAAAAAGAAGCTGCCGACGAAGTTGCCCAGCTGGATGCCGGCGATCTGACCGGCACCGTAGAGCGCCGAGAAGGTGCCGCGCACGTCCTCGGGAATACGGTCGGAGAGTACGGCGACGGCCGGGGCGATGAGGCAGTTGATGCCGACCTGTACGATGCACCAGCCGATGACCATCCACAGCAGCGAAGTGGAGTGTGCGGTCAGGAAGTAACCCGCGGCACCGATGACACCGCCGGCGACGATCCAGGGGGTGCGCTTGCCGATTTTGAATTTGGAGACGTCGGAGAAAGTCCCGAAAACGATGTTTGAGACAAGTGCGAAAATTGAGCTGACGGCGTTCATGGTGCCGAGTGCGCCTTCTGCGGAAATGCCTTTGATGCCCGAGAAGACCTGCGGCAGCAACACGCCTGAGCCCATGCTGAAAGGAATGCCCCACATCAGCGAGACGACCAGGAAACCAAGGGCGAAGCGGAATTTGTGCTCCAGCGGTTTTTGGGTATCGGGCGCGAGATTCGGTGGCGTCACATATATTTCTGCATCCATGCATGTCCTCCTTGATTCCGCGGCAACAACATGGTTACCGTCCGGTCGGTAAGTATTATATCAGAGTAATTATGTATAAAAAACAATAAATACGGTAATCGTCCGAAATCGCTCGTCCCGTTTAATTGAAAAATCAATAAAAGCAGGTATTTCAGTGTTTCGTGAATATTCTGCAAGCTTAAAAACGGCAAACGGATAGAACGTCGAAGAATGGCGAATTTCGGCTTGTTCCGCGCGGGTTGCGGCAGGTTGTATTGTAGCCGGTTCGTAATAGCGTTATATAGTCTGTCGGCTTCGGTAGTCCCTCGTTTTCGACCGGATGCGTGCTACGGATTTAGGCGTGTTCTGGTGCGAAGCGGGACGAGAGTCATGGGGGAGAAGCGACGGTTGCGCCAATACGAGTTAGGTATGTGAAAAGAGGGTTGGATGAGCAAGGCACTTGATGCTCCCCAAAATATGCAGGTGACGGCAACGGACCGGGAGCATCCCAAGCATCTGATTCGCACGTTGCTGCACAGCCTGCGAGAATACAAGCGCGAAACATGGCTGACACCGGCTTTCGTGATGGTCGAGAGCATCCTCGAGATCCTCATCCCCACCGTCATGGCGCAGCTGATCGACCAAGGCGTCTCCGGCGGGTCGATGCCGGCGATCTGGAAGTTCGGCATCATCCTTCTGGGCTGCGCGATCGTCTCGCTGTTCGCCGGGTTCATGTCCGGGCGTTACGCCGCCATCGCCTCCTCCGGTTTCGCCAAGAACCTGCGCCACGATTTGTTTGAGAAGGTGCAGTCCTTCAGCTTCACCAACATCGACCGCTTCTCGACCGGCTCGATCATCACCAGGCTCACCACCGACGTCACCAACGTCCAGTTCGCCTTCCAGATGATTATCCGCGTGGCCGTGCGCGCGCCGATGATGGTTATCGTCGCCTGGATCTTCTCCTTCAGGATCAGCCACTCGATCTCGATGGTCTTCCTGATCATCATCCCGATCCTGGGCGTGGGCCTCACGGCGCTCTCGCTCTCCGTCCACCCGATTTTCGAGAAGGTGTTCCACACCTACGACCACCTGAACAACATCGTCGACGAGAATCTGCAGGGCATCCGCGTGGTGAAGTCCTACAACCGCGAGGAGCACGAAAGCCACAAGTTCGGCGCCGTCTCTAAGCGCATCTACGACTACTTCTGCCGCGCCGAGCACGTCATCGCCTTCAACTGGCCGATTCTGAACACCTGCATCTACGGCGCCATGCTCATCATCTCGTGGATGGGCACCAAGCAGATCGTCGGTTCGCACAACAACCCGGCGTTGGGCCTCACGACCGGCGACCTCACCGCGCTGGTCACCTACGCCATGCAGATCCTGATGGCGCTCAATATGGTCTCCATGATCATCGTCATGGTCGTCATCTCCCGCGCCGACGCCGAGCGTATCTGCCAGGTCTTGAACGAAGTGAGCACCGTGCGTGACAATAGCCATCCGATCACCGAAGTGCCGGACGGTTCCGTCTCGTTCAAGGACGTAACCTTCCGCTACTCCGAAGGCTCCGAGAAACCGGTGCTCGACGATATCAATCTCGACATCGCTTCCGGCAAGACCATCGGCATCGTAGGCGGCACGGGCTCGTCCAAGTCCAGCCTGGTGCAGCTCATTCCGCGGCTTTACGACGTCAGCTCCGGCTCGCTTTCCGTGGGCGGCCACGACGTGCGCGACTACGACCTCGTCGCCCTGCGCGACGCGGTGGCCATGGTGCTGCAGAAGAACGTGCTCTTTACCGGCTCCATCGCCGAGAACATCCGCTGGGGCAACCCCGATGCCAGCGACGAGGACGTGGTGCGCGTCTGCAAGCTCGCACAGGCCGACGGGTTCATCCGAGAATTCCCGAAGGGCTACGACACCTATATCGAGGAGGGCGGCTCCAACGTCTCCGGCGGCCAGCGACAGCGCCTGTGCATCGCCCGAGCCCTGTTGAAGAAGCCGAAGATCCTGATTCTGGACGACTCGACCAGCGCCGTGGACACCAAGACCGACAAGCTGATCCGCAACGCCTTCGCCACCGAGATTCCCGACACCACCAAGATCATCATCGCCCAGCGCCTCGCCAGTGTGCAGGAATCCGACGAGATCGTCGTGCTGGACGAGGGGCGCATCCTCGACCACGGCACGCATGAGCAGTTGTTGAAGACCTGCGGCGAGTACCGGTCGATCTATGAATCCCAGACGAAGAACCAGGGCAAGGGGGATGACGACGATGAGTGAGCAGAACCTGACTACTACCAAAGACGTGAAAGATAGCGTGAACAAGCAATCGAAGAAGGCCGGCAAGGCCATGAAGAAGTCCAAACCCGCCGTTCCGCCGATGAAAAAGGCGCCGAAGGGCACCGCCAAGCGTCTGATGGGCTACATTTTCCATTATCGCTGGCGCTGCATCGTGGTCATCATCGGCATCCTGGTATGTGCAGTGACCCAGTCGCTGCCCTCCTTCGTGCTGCAGCCGCTGATCGACAATTGCATCATGCCGTTTATCCACGCGCAGACCCCGGACTGGCGGCCGTTGATCGAGATGACCGTCGTGGTCGGCGCCATCTACGCGGTGGGCATGCTCTGCTCGTTCATGTGGAACTACATGGTCGTCGACATCGAACAGGGTGTGCTGAAGACCGTGCGCGACCAGATGTTCGACCACCAGCAGAAGCTGCCGATCCGCTACTTCGACACCCATGAGCACGGCGACATGATGAGCCGCTACACCAACGACACCGACACGTTGCGCCAGATGGTCTCCCAGTCGCTGCCGCAGCTGCTGATCTCCGGCTCGTCGGTGGTCGTCGCCCTGTTCGCGATGCTCTGGCTCTCCGTGCCCTTCACCATCTTCACCGTCGTCTTCGTGGCGCTGATGCTGCTGCTGGTGCGTGTCATCGTCAGCCGTTCCGGCCGCTACTTCGTGCGCCAGCAGGAGACGATCGGCGACGTCAACGCCTTCGTCGAGGAGTCGGTGAACGGTCAGAAGGTCGTCAAGGTCTTCAATCACGAGGACGCCACGCAGGCCCGGTTCGATAAGAAGAACGACGAGCTCTTCCACGCCTCCGCCCAGGCCAACATATACGCGAACATCACCATGCCGGTCATCGGCAACATGGGCAACGTGCTCTACGTGCTGCTGGCCATCGTCGGCGGTATCGCCGGCATCAACGGCTGGTTCAACTTCGGCATCAGCGGCACCGGCACGCTGACCCTCGGCGCGATCGTCTCGTTCCTCACCCTTTCCAAGGCTCTGATCAACCCGATCAGCCAGATCTCCTCGCAGATCAACATGATCATGATGGCCTTGGCCGGTGCTGCCCGCATCTTCAACCTCATCGACGAACCCGCCGAATCCGACGACGGCACCGTGCGTCTGGTGAGTGTCGAGCTCGGCGAGGACGGCCGCACGATGACGGAAACCGATCACGAGACCGGCCACTGGGCTTGGAAGCGCGAGGCCAGCGACGACGGCACACGTTCGCTCGAGGCCGCCAAAAAGCTCAAGGGCTCGGCCCGCGAGGTTGCGATGAAGGCTCACGAGAAGGCGGTCACCTCGCCCGACGGCCGCCTGACGCTGCTGCGCGGCGACGTGCGCTTCACCAACGTCTCCTTCGGCTACAACCCCGACAAGACCGTGCTGCATGACATCACCTGGTTCGCCAAGCCCGGCCAGAAGATGGCCCTGGTCGGCGCCACCGGTGCGGGCAAGACCACCATCACCAACCTCATCAACCGGTTCTACGACATCCAGGAAGGCCAGATCCTCTACGACGGCATCGATGTGAAGAACATCAAGAAGGACGACCTGCGCCGCTCGCTGGGAATCGTGCTGCAGGACGTCAACCTCTTCACCGGCACGGTACTCGACAACATCCGCTACGGCAAGCTCGACGCCACCGACGAGGAATGCATCGCCGCGGCCAAGCGCACCAACGCCGACGGCTTCATCCGCATGCTGCCGCAAGGTTACAACACGGTGCTTGAGGGCGACGGCAGCGGCCTTTCGCAAGGCCAGCGCCAGCTGATTTCCATCGCGCGCGCCGCCGTGGCCGATCCGCCGGCCATGATCCTCGACGAGGCGACCAGCTCCATCGACACCCGTACCGAGGAGGTCGTCGAGCAGGGCATGGACAACCTGATGGCCGGGCGCACCGTCTTCGTCATCGCCCACCGCCTCTCCACCGTGCGCAACTCCGACATCATCATGGTGCTCGACCACGGCCGCATCATCGAGCGCGGCACGCACGACGAGCTCATCGCCCAGCACGGCGAGTACTACCAGCTCTACACC
Organism: Bifidobacterium sp. ESL0800; assembly: GCF_029395355.1. Classification (NCBI taxonomy): domain Bacteria; kingdom Bacillati; phylum Actinomycetota; class Actinomycetes; order Bifidobacteriales; family Bifidobacteriaceae; genus Bifidobacterium; species Bifidobacterium sp. ESL0800. Next base: position 1,263,614 of record NZ_CP113913.1, on the reverse strand, counting down.
GGCAAGCTCGAGTTGGAGTAAAGCTGGCAAAGCGAAGAATTCCATCAATAAACGAAACCCTGCCGGACGGTCAAGCCGCGGTAGGGTTTCGTTGTCTTCGGGTTCCTTGGGCTTATGATTTCACCAGGCGTTTGATGGCGGCGACGGCCTCGTCCATCTTTTCGTCGGCCACCGGGCCGCCCTTGGCCGCGGCCGTGGCGACGCAGCTGTCGAGATGGTCTTCGAGCAGGAGCAGCGCCACCGACTTGAGGGCGCTGTTGGCGGCGGCGATCTGGGTGAGCACGTCAATGCAGTAGGTGTCGTTCTCCACCATCGCGGTGATCGCCCGCACCTGCCCTTCGATGCGACGCAGCCGGGTGACCAGTTTCTTCTTGTCCTGGACGTAGCCGACGTGGGCGCAGTGCTCGTAGGTGTTTTCGCGCGCGACGGCCTTTGTGCCATCCGTGGATGCGTTACGGTCGCTTTTGTCGTTTTGCGAGGATTGCGTCATCGTCTTTCTTCCTTTCGATTGGCACATGCTGGTGATGTGTGGCATTCGTTGCGATGCTGAGCTGAATCTATTGACACAGTATACCCCTAGGGGGTATGGTTAATTTCAGTTACAGCGAAGCTGCCAGCACTCTCGCAAGACGGTGCGGGCGGCGGATGGTGAGGGGGGGTCGTATGTTTATCAATGTTGCGGTGGTTCTGGCGGCGCTTGTGGTGAGCGTGGCCATCGTCTGGTACTTCTTTGCGCCGCGCAAGGCCGCGCAGGCCAGCCGCGAGGGGGCGGTACAGACCGCGCATATCGTGGTGAAAGGCGGGTATACCCCGGCTGTCGTCGACGTCGAGGCCGGAACTCCGGTGCGCTTGCAATTCGATCGGCAGGAGGACGGTGAGTGCTCGTCGCATGTCGTCTTCAGCGACCTGGGCATCGACCAGACCCTGCCGGCGTTCAAGACCACCGACGTCGAGTTCACGCCGAGCAAGCCCGGAGACCTGCCCTACGCCTGCGGGATGAATATGCTGCACGGCATGGTGCATGTGCTGCCGAAAGGCGCGAAAGGCAACGGCTGAACGTTTGATCGATTGGGTTCGGCCGTGGTGACGGTTGTTGCCCTTGCGGACGGATTGACGCAACGTGTTGAACGAGATTGAGGAATTGCCGTTGTCGGCGGGAATATTGACAACTACGGATAGTACGGAAATGAGACGGAGCAGATATGAGCCAAGTGCGTAACCAGACCGTGGGGCAGCCAGGGGCCAACGGCGCCGAAAACGGGCAGAACGGTGCCGATCCGGATGCCGAGCGCAAGCGCGAGATCAAGACGCTTCAACGCCGGCTTATCGTCGCCGCAGTGCTGACGATTCCGGTGTTCGTCTTCGCCATGTTCGGTATGTGGTTGAAGGCGTTCGTGCCGATGGGGGTTATCGAAATCTTTACCAATCCGTGGGTCGAGCTCGTGTTCATCACCCCGGTCATGTTCTATTCCGGCTGGCCGATTCACCGCACCGGCTGGCTGGCGCTCGCTCACCGAGCCCCGGAGATGAACTCGCTGGTGGCGCTGGGCACCGCCGCGTCCTACATTTATAGCGTCGTGGTCACCATCGCTCCAGGTATTCTGCCGCCGAGCGCGCGCGATCCATATTACGAATCCGTCGGTACCATCATCACGCTGATGCTGCTGGGCCAGCTTTTCGAGGCGCACGCCCGGCTCGGCACGGGTGAATCGATCCGCGCGCTCATCAACCTCACGCCCAAGCGGGCGCACGTTGAACGCGATGGCATTCAGCTGGACATCGACGCCGAGCAGGTCAAGGTCGGCGATATCGTCGTCATCAAGCCGGGGGAGCAGCTGCCGGTGGATGGCGAGGTCATCGACGGCCGCAGCTCCGTCGACGAATCCATGATTACCGGCGAATCCATGCCCGTTGCCAAAGGCGTTGGCGATAGCGTCACCGGTGCGACCATCAACGGCAACGGGACGCTCCGCTACCGGGCCACCAAGGTCGGCCGCGACACCGTGCTGGCGCAGATTATCAAGCTCGTGCGCACCGCCCAGACCTCAAAGGCGCCGATCCAAAAGCTCGCCGACAGGATTTCCGGCTACTTCGTGCCGGGCGTCATCCTCATCGCCATCTGGACCTTCGTCGTCTGGTGGCTGCTGGGCCCGGCGCCGCAAGGCCTTTACGGACTGGTCTCCGCCGTGGCCGTGCTGGTCATCGCCTGCCCGTGTGCGCTCGGCATCGCCACCCCGCTTTCCGTGACAATCTCCACCGGCAAGGCCGCACGTTACGGCGTGCTCATCCGCTCCGCCGAGGCGCTGCAGACCGCGCGCGACGTCGACACCGTCGTGCTCGACAAGACCGGTACCATCACGCGTGGTACGCCAGAGCTGACCGATATCGGCTGGATTGGGGGTTCGCCAGCCGAAAACGATAACGACGGGACAGACGAGAACGATAGGACAGGTGAAAAGACGCATCAAGAGCATCTGCTTTCTTTGATTGCTGGAGCCGAGCAGGTCTCCGAACACCCGCTCGCGCAGGCCATCGTCAAGGGTGCCCGGCGCCGCAAGCTGGAAGTGCCGAAGGCGGATTCGTTTGAGGCCGTGCCGGGCAACGGAGTGGTGGCGAAAGTCGAAGGCCGCGATGTCGTCGTCGGCAATGAGGAATTGATGAAAGCCCGACAAATCGATATGTCGTCATCACGCAAGGCCCAAACGATGTTCGCCGATTATGCCCGAAAAGGCAAGACGCCGATTCTGGCCGCTGTGGATGGAAAATCGGTCGCCGTGCTCGCGGTGGCGGATACCGTCAAACCGGATTCGGCCAAGGCCATCGCGGCGTTGCGTCAGCGTGGGTTGCAGGTGGTCATGCTGACCGGCGACAACCAAGCGACCGCCACCGCCATGGCCAACGAGGTCGGCGTTGATCGTGTCATCGCCGGCGTGCGCCCGGAACGCAAGGCCGCCGAGATCGTGCGCTTGCAGAATGAAGGGCACATGGTCGGCATGGTCGGCGACGGCATCAACGACGCCCCGGCACTCGCGGCCGCCGATGTCGGTTTTGCCATCGGCACCGGCACCGATGTAGCCATCGAATCCTCCGACATCACACTGGTGTCCGGCAGTCTCACCGGACTCGTGGCGGCCGTCGACCTCTCGCGCGCAGCCATGCGCAACATCAAGCAGAACCTCGGTTTCGCCTTCGGCTACAACGGTATCGGCATCCCCATCGCCGCCGGCATCCTCTATCCGCTCTGGCACATCATGTTGAACCCGATGATCGCCGGGGCCGCGATGGCATTCTCCTCGCTTTCCGTGGTCCTGAACGCCAACCGTCTGCGTGGTTTCGACCCGGAGGCGGTCAAGCCGCGTCGTTTCGCCTTCAAGCTGCGTGACCGCCACGTCGAGCTCAAAGACACTTCAAAATCTGTTGGCGCATCTGAGGATGCGTCGCATAACAAGAACAACCAACCCGCGAAAGCGAAAGAAGGAACCACTATGGATATGAATATGAACAGCGGCGCGAGCGCCGTCAAGGATCCGGTCTGCGGCATGATGATCGACCCGAAGACGGCCGCCGGCAGCCAGGATTACAACGGCAAGACCTACTACTTCTGCAGCCAGGGCTGCGTCGACAACTTCGCCGCCGACCCGGCCAAATACGTCGGCTGAAAGTCGAAACCGGTATATAGCGCCCGCGCTCTGGCCAAGTCCTGACTTCTTTTCGTGTGTTAAGGAAATGACGTTTGATGACTACGCGGTCAGTGTGGGCGCTTATTGCTGTTTCCGGCAAGGAAGATTGGTTTCATATATTTCGGGACAATTATTTATAAAAAAGTCGCAAAAGACAATCGGGGCGTGTACACTGTAATCAGTGATTCGATGAAGGCCTTGTCTCTTGTCTTTCGCTGAAAATTACGGGTATCCGGTTTTACTGGAGGACTGGGAATCCGCAGGTTGTGTGGTGAAGCGACGTCGCTTGTTCTTTCTTTCCAAATTCTTTTGGCCCGCTTCACCATGCCCGTTTCATATTGTCTGTTTGGCGGCTAAAGCAAGGTTCGTTTTATGATTGGTCTTGGATAGACGGTCGAAATATTGAATAGGGGCAACGAATGAGACGAGCGGTGGTGGGAATTGCGGCGCATGTGGACGCGGGGAAGACCACGCTGTGCGAGGCGATGCTCTATCGCACCGGAGAGATACGCAAGCTTGGGCGGGTCGACCACGGCGACGCGTTCCTCGACACCGACGCGATGGAGAAACGACGCGGCATCACCATCTTCTCCAAGCAGGCCATTTTGCGTCAAGGTGATTTCGAATTCACCCTGCTCGACACGCCTGGACACGTTGATTTCTCGGCCGAAATGGAACGGACGCTCACCGTGCTGGACTACGCGATTCTCGTGGTCGGTGCGAATGACGGGCTGCAGGGCTATACCGAAACGTTGTGGCGCCTGCTGGCGCGCTATAACGTACCAACGTTTATCTTCATCAACAAAATGGATGCCGCCGGAGCCGATAAAGCAGGGCTGATCGGGCAGATGCAACAGCGGTTTGCCGAAGGTTGTGTCGATTTTCAAGGCGACGCTGAACCGGGAAAGCAAGAAGAGGTCGCGTTGCTTGACGAGAGTGGCACGGCGATGGACGAGCTTTTGGACGACGGCAAAATTTCGGATGACACCTTGCGTTCGATGGTCGCCGAGCGCCGGATTTTTCCTTGCTATTCCGGGTCGGCGCTGAAGCTCGAAGGTATCGACGAGTTCCTTGCCGGGCTCGAACGGTTCACGCAGCGGAAAAATTATCCGAGTGTGTTTGGCGCTCGCGTCTATAAGATCTCGCATGACGGGCAGGGCAATCGCCTCACTTGGCTCAAGGTCACCGGTGGTGCTCTCAAGGTGAAGGAAACGCTGACCAACAAGCGTGATGATGATTTTGGGAAACCAGAAAATGCCGATAAGCATGCCGGCGCTCACTCGTCCGGCAAATCTATGAGCGGTAATCAGAGCAAGAACAATGGTGCTCAATCTGATAATGGATTGCCCGAAACTGAAATCTGGCAGGAGAAGGTCGATCAGATTCGGCGGTATTCCGGGGCCAAATTCGAGCTGGTCGACGAAGTCGCAGCTGGCGACGTATGCGCGGTAACCGGCTTGACGAAAACCTTCCCGGGCGAGGGCCTGGGAAGCGAGACTGACGCTGGGGAGTCCGTGCTTCAACCGGTGTTGACCTACACGGTTTTGCCGGGCAAGGCGGGAGCAGACGCCGAGTCGCAAAACCATGTCGACGAAACACCGAACGACGATTCGTCATCAACCCAGCAACTCTCCAAGCCCGCTGAGGTTACGCCACAGTTGCACAGGATACTGGTGGCGTTGCGTACGCTCCAAGACGAGGATCCGGCGCTGGGCGTGCGCTGGGTGTCGCGGCTCGGCGAGATTCATGTGCAGCTGATGGGCGCTGTGCAGATTGAGATCATCACCCAGATGATGCACGACCGTTTCGGTATTGACGTCCATTTCGATACGGGCGGCATTCTTTATCGCGAGACCATCACCGCGCCGATTGAAGGAATTGGCCATTTTGAGCCGTTGCGTCACTATGCCGAAGTCCATCTGGAACTTGAGCCGGGCGAGCGCGGCAGCGGCATGCATTTCGAGTCCCGCTGCAGCCTTGACGACCTCGACCGCAACTGGCAGCGCGCGATTCTGGCCCACTTGCGTGAAAAGGAACACCTCGGCGTCCTCACCGGTTCGCCAATCACGGATATGACGATATCGCTGATTGCCGGCCGCGGCCACGAGAAGCATACCGAAGGCGGCGACTTCCGCGAGGCGACCTACCGTGCGGTGCGTCAAGGCCTGATGGAGCTCAAGACGGCGGGCAAGTGCCAACTTCTGGAACCGTTCTACAGCTTCCGTCTCGCGGTGCTGCAGGACTTGTTGGGCCGTGCGATGGCCGATATCCAGCGAATGAGCGGTACGTTCGACGCTCCGCGATCCGACGGCGATTACGCCGAGCTGGAAGGTGCTGCCCCGGTTAGCGAGATGCGCGATTATGCGATGGAAGTCAATGCCTACACCCACGGCCAAGGCTCGTTGACCTGTGTTTTCGCCGGTTATCGACCTTGCCATAATGCCGACGAAATCATCAAACAAACCGGCTATGACCCGGAAACCGATCTTGAAAACACGCCCGATTCCGTCTTCTGCGCCCACGGCGCCGGCTACGCGGTCAAATGGAACAAGGTCCCCGATTTCGCGCATCTCGGTCAAGTGCTTCAAGGCTGAAACTAGACATATTTTTGTTGATTTTCTAACGATTTCACGATGACACACCTCATCCCCGCAGGTCGTTATTATCGATAGGGAAACGCGGTTTTGACCGTTATCGGCGACCGCGGAATGAAGCGTGGAGGACGAGAAATGTCATATATCGACGTGCGGGGCGAGACGAAGCAATATAAAACCGGGGATACCGCCATTTATGCGAACCACGACGTGACCTTTTCCATCAACCAGGGTGAGCTGGTGGTCATCCTTGGCGCCTCAGGTGCCGGAAAATCGACATTGCTCAATATTTTGGGCGGGATGGACACCTGCGACGCCGGTCAGGTGATCGTCGACGGCAACGACATCGCGCAATATGACGCCCGACAGCTGACGACCTACCGCCGTTATGACGTCGGCTTCGTCTTCCAGTTCTACAATCTTGTCTCCAACCTCACGGCGCGCGAAAACGTCGAGCTTTCCGCCGAAATCGTGCCGAATGCCGCCGACCCGACCCAGACGCTCATCGACGTCGGGCTCGAAAACCGGCTTGACAATTTCCCGGCCCAGCTTTCCGGCGGTGAGCAGCAGCGCGTGGCCATCGCCCGCGCCGTGGCCAAGAAACCGAAGATTCTCCTGTGCGACGAACCGACCGGAGCGTTGGATTACAACACCGGCAAACAGGTGCTGCGCATCCTGCAGGACCAGTCGCGTGCGCTCGGTTCGACCGTCATCATCGTCACCCATAACGCCGCCATCGCGCCCATTGCCGACCGCGTCATCCACATGCGCGACGCCCGGGTGCAGTCCATCGAAGAACACGCAGCTCCGGCCGACATCAACGACATCGAATGGTGAGGGGTATGACAGATAAATACACGAGGCGTTCGAGGTCAAGGCAGGAAAGCCCTGACACCGTACGATTCCGCGGTTCCAAACGGATGCTTTGGCACGATATCTGGCAGTCGTTTTCCAAATCAAAAGGCCGTTTCTTCTCCATCGTCTGCCTGGTGGCCTTGGGTTCCTTCGCGTTGGTCGGGCTTACGGTCTCCGGGCCTGATATGCGTGACACCGGCAACGCCTATTTCGCCGAACATCATCTGGCCGACCTGAGCGTCATCTCCAGCTACGGACTCGACAAGGCCGACCGACAGCAGATCGACAAGGCTCCCGGCGCCTCGCGTATCGAATACGGGTACCTCAAGGACGTCGTCGTGCGGGGCAGTGACGAGAGCATCCGCGTGCTTTCGGCGCCCAAAGAGGTCTCGACCTACCATCTGGTGAATGGCCGTATGCCGAAGACGCCGCGTGAAGTGGCCGTCGACTCGGCGCACCAAAGCCGATACCCCATCGGTTCCACAATGCATATCAGCGAAAAGGCGGATGCCTTGGGCCGTAAGGTCCTGCGTCACGACAGCTTCAAGGTCGTGGGGGTCGTGGATTCCACCGAGATCCTGAGTCACGTGAACAGCGGTCCTTCGACCTCCGGCTCCGGTTCGCTGGACGGGTACGCGGTGGTGACGCCGGGCGCGTTCAAATCCGACGACTATATGATGGCCAGGCTGACCTATACCGACCTCGACCATATGCGCGACCACTATTCCGCCGCCTATAACGATGCGTTGCAAGTGCATAAAAAGGCGCTTGACCGGATTCTTGCCGGACGTCCCAAGGTGCGGCGGCAGGCCATTGAGAAACAGGTCAAACCGCAGATCAATACCGGACGAAAGCAGGTCAACGACGCCAAAGCGCAGCTCGAAGGCGCTCGGCGGCAATTGAGCGACGCGAAAACTCAACTTGACAACGGCAATCAGCAGCTGGCCGATTCCCAGCAGCAGCTGGCCACGCAGGTCGCGTCGGCGCAGCAGCAGATCGCCGCAGCCCAAGCCAAGATTGCGCAGGGACAGAGGGAATACGATACCAACAAAGCGCAGTATGATTCGGGGGCTGCGCAGATTGCGGCGGCGAGCCAGCAGGTCAGCGATGCCTACGCGCAGCTGAAAGCCGGGCAGTCGCAGATTGACGGGAACTCGGCCAAGCTCGAGGCGGGCAAGAAGCAAGCTGATGATGCGGTCGCGCAGGTTATAGCCGCACAACAGAAGGTCACGCAGGGTATAGCCGCGTTGCAACAGCAGATTGCCGTCGGCAATGCTCAGCTTCCTTCACTTTCCGGTGCCGAGCACGACGCATTGCAAGCCCAGCTCACCCAACTCAATGCGCAATTGCAGCAGCTCCAATCCCAAGCCCAGGTCATCGCGCAGAAATACGCGGAGGCGACGCAGGGTCGCGATGCCTTCATCAACGGCACCTACAATCCCGGTCTTGCTCAGATTCAGGCGGCGCAGGCCCAGCTCAACGCCAAACGAGCCCAGGCGGATGCCGGAAATACCCAGCTTGCCCAAAAACAACAGCAACTTGCGGCGGCCAAGACAAAGCTCGATCAGGCTGCCGCACAGCTTGCACAGGCCCGGTCCAAGGTCCAGCAGTCCCAGCAACAGTTGGCAGCCAGGCGGCAGCAGGCCAAAGCGCAGATCGACGCCGCGCAGACGCAACTGAGCGATAAAACCGGCGAATACAACGCCAAAAAGGCCCAGTTCGACCAGGCCGAGCCCGGCGCGAAATCGAAGATCAAAGCCGCCGAGCGCAAGCTCGACGATGCCACCGCGATGTTGAACGCCGTGGACGAGCCGGTCTATTCCGTGGATTCCAAGCGCGAGACCCCCGGGGCCGACGGCTACAAGATCTACGATTCGATTTCCGTGATCGTCGATTCGCTGTCGCGCATCTTCCCGTACTTCATGTATCTGGTCGCGGCGCTGGTCACGTTCACCACGATGACCCGTTTCGTCGACGAAGAGCGTATCAACGCCGGCACGCTCAAAGGGCTGGGCTATTCCGACCGCGATGTGATGAAGAAATTCGTCGTCTACGGTTTCATCGCCTCGATTCTGGGTGCGGCAATCGGCATCTTCGCCGGACATACGCTCCTGCCGATGATCGTCTACAACGCCTACAAGGTCGGCTTCAACGTGCCGATTATCCGCCTCGGATTCCACTGGCAGGTCACGTTGCTTGCCTTTGTGCTGGCCATGCTGAGCGCCGTGGTGCCCGCGGTCTGGAGCGCCGCTCGCGAGCTGAAGGAACGGCCGGCCGCGCTCATGCTGCCAAAACCGCCGAGCGCCGGGTCCAAGATCCTGCTGGAACGCATTCCCCTTATCTGGAACCGCCTGAACTTCACTCACAAGGTGACCGCACGCAACATCTTCCGTTATAAGCAGCGCATGTTCATGACCATCTTCGGCGTGTGTGGTTCGGTGGCGCTCCTGACGGCAGGATTCGCGGTGCAGGGTTCGATCTCCGGTATCAACGAGCACCAGTTCGGCGGCGTGATGCATTACAACCTCATTGCGGCTGAGAATGCCCACGTCACCGACCAGCAAAGCAAGGCCATCGACAGCCGTCTTGAGAAGTCCGACATCAAGCGTTCGTTGCCGGTCCACTACGAATCGGTGAGCAAGGTCGCCGGACGCAATGGCGACAAGCAATCCGTCACGATGCTCGTACCGCGCGATACCGCAACCTTCGACGATTACATCAAACTCAACACGCGCCGTGGCCACCACCCGCTTTCACTCGAGAAGAACGGGGCCGTGATTTCCGAACGCTTTGCGAACCTCGTGCACGCCAAAAAGGGCGATACCATCGACTTCCAGAACAGCGCGGGCAAGACCTACCGTGTCAAGGTCACCGGCATCTGCGAGATGTATCTCGGCCATTTTATGGTGATGAGTCCGTCGGCCTATCGTTCCGTCTTCGGGCAACGCTACCAGACCAATGCCTATATGGTCACGCTCAAGGATGGGAGCATGGACAACACCAAGCGGCAGGCGGCCTCGTTCATGCGCTTGGGCGGCATCCAAGGTGTGGTGCAGAACACGACCCTGATGCACCAGATCGACGTGGTGGTCAAGGCCTTGAACCAGATCATGTGGGTGCTCATCATCGTGGCGACCATGCTCGGCGTGGTCATCCTCTACAACCTCACCAACCTCAACGTCTCCGAGCGCGTCCGCGAGCTGTCGACCATCAAGGTGCTGGGCTTCTACAACGGCGAGACCACGATGTACATCTACCGCGAAACCATCCTGCTTTCGGCGCTCGGCATCGTCGTCGGCTACGGCTTCGGCGCGTGGCTGCACCGTTACATCATCACCGCTGTCCCGCCGGACGACGTGATGTTCGACCCGTCGATCGGCTGGCTTCCGTTCGTGGTGCCGGTGGTCGTGGTCGGGCTCATCACCGCCGCGCTGGGATGGTTTGTCAGCACCAAACTTAAACGTCTTGACATGCTTGAGGCGCTGAAGTCCGTCGACTGAAAACGAGCCGGTTAACGGCTGTGGCGGGTCAAGGCCTGATTGAAGAAGCGGTATTCGTGTTTGGTCGAGCCTAGGGCGGCGTCCATCATCCGGCGGTAATCGGCCATGGACGAGTCGGCCGCCAGCCTGTCGCAGATACGCAGTTCCTCGAGCGTGCGTGAGGCGAAACCGGGGTCGGCGTACATGCCGATCCACAGGCCGTAGGGATGGTGGTCGAGGTCGAGTCGGCGCTCGCGGACCTGTGCCTGCATTTCCTGGCCGACCACGGAATAGACCCAATAGCAAGGCATGAGAACGGCGGCCAGCGCGGAGTAGGAACCGGTGTCGGTGAAGCGGTGTTCGTGACCGAGATAGGCGGCGGTCGTCTCGCTCATCGGTGCGCGCTCGGTGCTGAAACCGTGCTCCCGATACCATTGTCGATGGAACGTCAGCCCTTCCTCCAGGCCGTACGAAGCGGCGTCGGCGAAGAAGGCGCGTTCGTGCGGATCGTCGGCCCGGCTGCTCGCCAGGGCCAGCAACGAGGTGTAGTCGGTCAGGTAGATATCGTCCTGATGCAGGTAGAACGAGAAATCCTCGAGTTCCAGCGTTGTGTCGAGCATGCGCTCGAGGAACGGCATGGTGGCGATGCGCTCGCGGATTTCGGTAGAGCGACGCCAGTAATCCTCGGTGAAGCTCAGTCCGGTGGGGGAGTGCTGCCAGGTGAAATCCACGGGTCCGTGGCCGTGGCCGACGTGCAGGTTGTCGGCGGCGGCGATGGCACCGGTCATCCACGCCTTGGCGCGTTTTGCGGTTTCAATCCAGTCGGCGCATTGTGGGCGCAAAGCCGCCAACGTGCTGGAAAGCGTATCGCCGGTGCCGTGCACGTTGCGGGTGCGAACGGCTGCGCCTTCGATGCGGGTGACGGTTACCGATACCGCCGGCTGCTTCGAAACGGGTCCGGTCGGCTGATCGGTTGTCGTTGTGTCGTTTGTGCCGGTTTCGCCGCACGGTGCCGGAACCGCAAGGATATCGGTGCATTCCGCACTGCCGTTCAATGCCAGAGCCCCGCCCTTGGCGTAGACGGCGACGCCGAAGTGGATGGCCACGGATGTCGCCAGCTGTTCCATGTCTTCGTAGGATTTGGGGGCATGAGGAACCGGAACATGGTGTTTGGTTTTGACTGGTGTATCGGGAGGAATGGTGGTATCTGAAGGCTTGTTTCCGGCAGTTTTATCGTGGGCACTGTCACTGTCTAATTTCGTCTCATGGCTCATCGCGTCGAGAGCGGCCAGTTCCATCGCATTCGGCGTGATGATGTCGGCCAGCGGAATCAAGGTGGTCAATGCCGCTTCGGCCTCGCAGGTGAGCAGACGGTCGCCGGACTTGGCGTACATCACCGGATCAAGCACGATTGTGGGCCGGCGTTTGCCGTGGACCTCATAATCGTGCAGCAGCGCTTCCAGCCATTTTCGTACGGTATCGACCAATTCCGGTGTGCCCAGCATCCCGACTTTCATGGCATCGATATCGGCGTCGTCGCTTACGGCCTTGAGCTGGGCGAGCAGGAACGACGGCTCGACGTTGACGATGTCGGTGACGCCTCGCGTGTTCTGCGCCAAGATGCTGGTCATCGCCGCATAGCCGAAGACGCCTTGCGCGGTGAACGCCTTCATATCCGCCATCGTGCCCGCCCCACCGATCGGGTCGGAACCTTCGATGGAAAGCACGCGTAGGCGGGAAGGCAGGGTCACGCCGAGGTTCTTGTCGTAACGTTGCTGCATGTTCAGCAGCTTGGCGATGTCCTGTTGTGAATCGTTGTTGCATGTGGTTGTCGTATTATTGGTATCCAATGGTTCTGAATGCTCCCGAATTCGATTGCAATGAGTATAACGAGCAGTATCGTTGATTGTCTGGTACTCTCTGTCTAGTTTTGGTTGTCGTGCCATTTCCACGCATGGTCCATCGGTCCCGAGCCGGCTCCGAGGTCGAGGCCGGCGGCGATGCAACCGGTCAGGTAGTCCTTGGCGTTTTGTACGGCCTCGGTCAACGATTCGCCTTTGGCCAGTCCTGCGGCGATGGCGCTGGAAAGCGTGCAGCCGGTGCCGTGCGTGTTGGGGTTGGCGATGCGGGTGTGACGGAACCACGTGTGCTCGCCGTTGTCGAACAGCAGGTCGTTGGCTGCGCCGCGCCGGTGCCCGCCTTTGATGAGCACCGCACAGCCGCCACAGCACTCGCAGATGGTACGGGCAGCAGTGATGGTGCTCGCTTCGTCGCTGATGATGAGCTCGTGCGTTGGCGTGGTGTCGCAATCGCGAACTGGTCGGGTCCCGAGATTCGCGATGGTTTCGGCTTCGGGGATGTTCGGTGTCACTAGGGTGGCCAGCGGCAGAAGCTTCGTGCACAATGCGTCGACCGAGGCCTTGCTGCTCAACCTCTCGCCGCTGGAAGCGATCATCACCGGGTCGACCACGATGTTGGTGGCATTGAAGTGTCGGAGTCGATCGGCGATGACCTCGATGAGCTCGGCGCTGGGCACCATGCCGATTTTGACGGCGTCGGGCCGGATGTCCTCGAAAACGATATTGATCTGCTCGGCCAACAGCTCCGGCGACGTGGCGGCAGAGGCTCGCACACCCGTGGTGTTTTGCGCGGTGATCGAGGTGATGGCGCTCATCCCGTAGACGTCGCAGGCCATGAACGTCTTGAGGTCGGCCTGGATGCCGGCCCCGCCAGACGAATCGCTGCCTGCGATGGAGAGCACCGTCGGCAGTTGATAAGAGTGAACGCCGGAAGCGCTTTGCGTTGTACGCTGCGACATCTCAGAGGCGCTTGGCGCGTGCGGCGTTCCACGAGTCCACCATGGCCCGGGCAACGGCGTGCGGGTCGTCGGCGCCGGCAATGGCCGAGACGACGAACCAGCCGGCGGCCTCGGTCTGTGCCAGCTCCGGCAGGTCTTCCAGCTTCACGCCGCCGCCCACGACGATGGGGTAGTTCGATTCATGGCACAGCGCGTTGATGGATTCGGTGTCCTGCGTGTGGCGCTGGTGATCGGCGCCGATGACGATGCAGTCTGGCTTGGTGGTGCTTGGATGCAGCGGCCCCGCGCCGATGTAGTCGATGGTGCCGTCGGGAAGCGCGTTGGCGGCTTTGACTTCGTCGAGCACCTTGCAGCTCAACCCGATGATGGCGTCCGGTCCGAGCAGCTTGCGCGCTTCGACCGGGTTCATGTCGTCCTGCCCGATATGCACGCCGTCGACCTTGATGCCGGTATCGCGGCATTGCCAGGCCGCGTCGACGCGGTCGTCGATGACCAGCGGGACGGTTTCGGACGCGCCGGCCTGGGCGATGACCTCAGCGCTCTGTCGCGCGATTTCGACGATATCCCTGGCGTCACCCGGTTTGACGCGGATCTGGAGGAAAGTGATGCCGCCGGCCAGCGCCTGTCGCACGATGTCGGGAACGGGCCGCGATTTGGTGTCCGCCGGGCCGAGCACGAGGTAGGAACTCAGGTCGAAGTGCTTGCGCATGGAGGCGAATGATGGATTGTTGACAGTCATGATGATTGGCTCGATTCTTTGTGGTCAAGTAATACGCTGTGTGGTGTATTCAGGACAGAATCGGCGAAGCGGCGATCTGCGCGGGCGTGGTCGACCAGAGGCCGTCCAAGAAAGCGACCTGGAAGGAACCCGGACCGTGTGAATTGGACTCACCGGTTTCGCTGGCGCGGTTATAGAGGGCGCTTGCGGCGAGGGCTGCGGTCAGCGGGTCGGCGACGGCCAGATAGGTCGCGGTCACACCGCCCAGCGAGCAGCCGGCTCCGGTGATCTTGGTCATCATCGCGCTGCCGCCGGGCAGACGATAGGTGTGTTCGCCGTCGGTGACGAGGTCGGTTTCGCCGGAAACAGCCACCGCGCCTTGGCCCTGAGCGTCGGACTTGGCGATGAACCGGGCCAGTGCCTTGGCCGAGGCTTCAGCCGCTTCGACGTCGTCGGCGGATTCCACACCGACCGGCCCGCTCGATTGCTGTGCAGCGCTGTCAGTCGCAGCTGTAGCATCTTCGCTCATCGGCAGCTCCCACATCTCGCGCAGTTTGATGACTTCAGAAGCGTTGCCGCGGATGATGGTCGGAGGCACCGCCTTGAACGATTTCAAAATGGCGGTGCGCGTGGTTCCCATTCCCGCAGCCACCGGGTCGAGCACCCAACGATGGTGATCGGCGTGGAATTTCTCGGTGATCGCTTTCAACGCATCCTTGTAGAACGGCAGCAGCGTGCCCACGTTGATGTAGCTGGCCCCGCTCGCCGCCTCGCCGCCCGCGATGTCATCGGGCAGGAAGCTCATCGCCGCGGTGCCGCCCGCCGCCAGCTGCGCGTTGGCCACGAGGTTGATGGTCACGAAGTTGGTGAAGGACTGTGCCAGCGGCGTGGTGTCGCGCACGGTTTGCGCGGCCTTGCGGATATTCGAACGCAACGGGTCGTCCGCCGCCAGATCCTTGAGATTGCCGAGATTGTTGTTTGATGATGAGTATGCGTCATTGACCATATTCGCGTCTCCCTACGATGGTATTAACCAACAGGTTCCAAGGGTCGAGCGTTGTGCTCGTCTCAACTTGCGCTCCCGTGTCAAACGGTCTCGCAGGTTCCCCTGCACTTACAGCTCAAGACGCTATGCGCTTCATTGGACAAGCGGTGGACTCTGCCGTCACGGTCTGGAAGTGGAGTATGCGTCTGTCGCGGATTTGGCAGGGAGGCAAGGGGCGACGATATACTGCAGACGGTTGTTTGCGGCAGTTGATGATTGGACACAGGAGATTGGCTATGGCCTCGAGAATACGATATTTCGACATTGCGAAAGGCATTGCCATGATATGCGTGGTCCTTGGCCATAGCGTGCTGATGGTCGTGCCGATGAGCGGTGCGGCCCGGCTGGTCTATATATTCTGTTTTTCATTCCATATGCCGTTGTTCTTCATACTGTCGGGCTATTTCATGCATGCCGACCGTCCCTTCGCCTGGCGCAAGGAATCCCGTGAGCTGTTGCTCACCTATGCGCTGACCGCCGCCGCGGTGGTGGTTCTTCACGCCGTGCTTGCCTTGGCCCTGCACCACGATACGGCCCATGTCACGGGTACCTGGCTGCTCGCGGCGTTGTACGGTTCAGGTGCGAATACCGGCAACGAGTTGATTGCGATGTCCAGGAGTATCGGGGCCATCTGGTTCCTTCTGGCGCTGTTCTGGGCCCATCTGCTCGTGCATATCGCCTACCGCTTGCCTGCCACGCCTTTGTGGATTATTGGATTCTTCGCGCTTGGATATCTGTCGTCCCGTTATGTCTGGCTGCCGTTCAGCGTGCAGGCGGGGCTGACGGCGTCGTTGTTCGTGTATTTGGGATGTCTCGGGAAACGGTTTGACGTCATCGGGCTTTTCCGCCGTTGGCCAGTCCTCTGGCTGCCGTCGCTGGCGGTATGGGGCCTGGCGATATGGAAATTCAGCTCGTTCGGTTTGGCGACCAACGTGTACGGGCAGACCCCGTTGCTCTCCATCGTCGGATCGGTATGCGGCTCGTTGTGCATCATCGGGGCCTCGCAACTCGTCGATCGTTGGCTGCCATACCTGAACAGGGCATTGGCGTTTATCGGGCGATACACGCTGGCGATTTTCTGCGCGCATCTGCTGGAAAACGATGTGCTGCCTTGGATCACCATCATGTCCAAGATCCAGCCGATTATCGGCTATCAGGCCGAGCCGTTCCTCATTTTCGCCGTCAAGTCGGTGCTGATTGCCGTCATGGCGCTGGTGCTCTACCGCATCCCCGCTATCAATGCCGTCTACTTCCCTTCACTGCGCAGAAAGCAGGCTGTGGTGAAAGGATAGGGCCTGCGGTGTGTGGGTTGAACGTGTTTCAGGTCAAAAAGTGCGTTTTAGCTGACTCAAAACGCACTTTTTGACCTGACATATTGAAAAAGTGCGTTTTAGGAAACCTTAAACGCACTTTTTGACCTGATAAATTACCGATTACCAGCGCACGGAGATGCGCTCGCGGTCGTGCGGATGGTCGGACTCGATCTCGTCGACCATGGCGATGGCGTAGTCGGCGTAGCTGATGGCGCTCTTGCCGTCCGCGTCGGTGGTGTAGTCTTCGCCGGCGAGCACGTAGTGGCCGGTGCGCGGGCCTGCGGCCTGGAAATCGCCGGCGGGGCTGATGTAGGTCCAATGCACGTCGTCGCGGCGGCGCAGAGCGTCGAGCGCCTTGCCCATCGCCAGCGGCACTCCCTTGATGTTGTCGGGGAACGAATCCGAGAGTTGGGCGGTGTGCTCCTTGTTGGTGTAGAGGCTGCCTGCGCCGCCGACCACCAAAAGGCGCGTGTCGGTGCCGGAGAGGATGTCGGACAAGTGCTTGAGCGAGGTGCTGTATTCGTCGAATTTCGCCGGGTCGAAGATGCCGAAGGCGCTCACCACCGCGTCGAATCCGGCGAGATCGTCGGCGGTCAGGTCGTAGAGATCCTTGATGATGGCGTGCTGGGCGTCGGTCTTGTTCTCGCCGCGCACGACGGCGGTGACGTCCATGCCGCGATTGACGGCTTCGTCGACGATGCGCTGTCCGGCCTTGCCGTTGGCGGCGACTACTGCAATGTTCTTGCTCATTTGGTTCCTTCGTTTGCGATGTGTGGGTGGGTCGATCTCATCCACGGCTCTTACGTTCCGTTCGTTGCCGCGTGGATGTGCGGCATTACTTTTCACTATAATGCCAATCGTCATGTCGCATGGCCTGTGGTCACGTGAGATAGTAGATACCTCGTGTCAGCGTTGGAATGCCGCGCGAATGGGCCATCATTGGCTGGCGGCGGAATATGCCATGGGGCGAACGAGCGGCTGATTGAGAAAGTCGCATGCCGCCAGTCGAAGATGCAGTATTGCGGATTACCGGAATACCAAAGGATTCAGCGTCGTTGTGTTGCCGCGCCGTTCCAACCGTCTATCAGCGCGTCGAGGGCTTTGCGGTATTCGGCTTGCATGCTCCATGGGGTACTGGTATCAGATAGCGGCGCCAGCAGCATGGCCAGTTCGGGGGATTGACGCATGGCTTCTTCTCGTGTTGCGTCCGAAGGGTCGGTGGTGGATCGTTCGCTGTCGCCGAAGGGAGCGACGGCCTCGGCCAGCACATAACCGGTGGTCAGGATGGTGGCGCCTTGGATCAGGCCCAGCAAGTCCGTGGGTTGATTTTCGTCGGCAAGTATGGGTATGAACGGTTTGATGGCCTCGGCGAGGAGCTGATATTGCTCCAGGGTGTCGATCGGGTGCGTGGCCACCAAAACGGCGGCGTTGGGGTGGCGCAGCAACGTGGTGTGCAGATGCAGCGCATAATAACGGATGTATTCGTGCCAATCACCGCCTATTCGGGCGATGGAATCGGCATCCTTGTTTACTCCTGAAAGCGTTTCTCGCCAGATCTGTTCGGCGATGCCGTTCAAAAGGGCATTTTTGTCGGGCAGATGGCGGTACAGGGCCGTGTAGGAGACGCCGATGCGCTTGCCCAGTGCTCGAAGGCTCAGGCCGTCAAGGCCGTCCTCATCCACGATGGCCAGTGCGTTTTTCAGAAGCGTCTCGCGGTTGAGCGTGGCCCTGCCTTTGCTGGCGCTGGATTTTCCCGCTTCGGCTTTGCTTGTCATATGCTCCCCGCTTATCCGTTGTCCGGCTTCCGATACTGGTAAGCCCAATCGGAGAGCCGGGCAACGGACACGCCTCATTGTCTAACGGTCTGTTTTGGCCTGCCTGTGGAATCCGATGAGCACCAACAACGCCAATACTACGCTCACGGCCACGATGATGCCCGTCGGTTTGAGGGTATCGCCGACGTGCGCGCCCTTGAGGCTGATGCGCTCGATGGCGTTCAAGGTCCAGTAGATCGGCGAGAGCTTGGCTATGGGCTTGGCCCAGCCGGGGAAGGTGCTCACGGGGGTGATGGCCCCGCCGACGCAGGCGGCGAACATGCCGATGAGCACGGAGATGGAGATGGCCGTCATCTGCGAGTTGGCGAAGAGAGTGATCGCGACGCCGAAGAGCGTGACCATCACCAGGAACACCGCCGCGGTCAGTGCCAGCGCCCAGAAGTCGCCGTGGATGCGATAGCCGTCGATGGGCACGGCCGCTGCGACGACGATGATGAACTGGGCGACCTCCATCAGCAGCGCCACCACAATCTTGCCGGCCACGACTTGCCCGACCGGAGTCGACGAGACGCGCAGCCGGTCCCACGTGCCCCATTTGCGCTCGTCGAAGAACATCTCGACGATGAACTGCACGGTGAAGAAGGCGAAGAGGATGGCGAAGGCGGGCACGGCCAGCTCGGTGCCGTTGACGTTGCGATAGCCTTCGGCCAGCAGGGTGTTCTTCATGCCCGGCACCATGAAGGGGGTGAGCATGATCGGCACGGCGGTGTCGATGAGGAAGGCCGCCGGGTCGTGGGCCTGCAGGGTGAGGTTCAGGCGCGTGGCGGCGCCAATGCGTTGAAGTGACATCAGTCGTTCTCCTTCATGGTTGGCGTATGGTTGTTGGCGGTGTTATCAGCGCTGTTGCGCGCCATGGCTGAGACGCTGGAATCCTTTACGGCCCCGTTCGGGGCGTTCTTGGTGGATGCGGTGACGACCTCATCGCGGATTTCGGAGTCGGTGGGTTTGCTGGGTTCGCTGCTTGTGGTGACGGTATTTATCTGAGCCGCAATATCGTTGATACCTTTGCTGTCGGGCTCGCTGATGATGTGATGGTAGGCGTTCTCAAGGCTGGCCCGAGTGACTTTCACGTCCGACAGCCTCAGGCCAAGACGGTTGGAGACGGTTGTCAGCTGGGCGAGCGCCTCGCCGGGGCCGCTCTTTCCATACCGACGTTCCAGGTGGGCGTCAGCCACTGTCCAACCGGGTATGTCTGGTTGTGTGCCACCTTCGAACGTCGCCTCGATCACCGCTTCGGCGTGCCGGTCGATGACTTCGCGTTGTGTGCCGCTCTCGACGATTTGTCCGCCGTCGAGGAAGGCGATGTCGGCCCCGAGTCGTTCGAACTCGTCGAGATAATGACTGGTGTAGACGATGGCGGTGCCTTCGGCCGCAATGGCTTTGACAGCCTCAAAGATGCTGGCCCTGGCGTCGATATCCGCGCCGACGGTCGGCTCATCGAGGAACAACAGGCGTGGGTGGTGTACAAGAGCGATGGCGGTATGCAGGCGGCGTTGTTGGCCGCCGGAAAGCCGGGATGCCTTTTGCTTGGCTTGAGATTCGAGGGAGAAGATCTCGAGCAGTTCGCTTGCGCGGGCTTTGGCGCGTTTTCCGCTCAATCCTTGCAGCATGCCGAAGTTCACGAGATTCTGCATGGCGGTCAGCTGCGGGTAGAGGCCCAGTTGCTGCGGAGCCAGCCCGACAGCGTGTCCGAGTTCGCCGGATTTCGAGTGCTTGACGTCGATGCCGCAGACCGTCGCCCGCCCCGAACTCTGCCGGCTCAGGCCGGTCAGGATCGAGATAAGCGTCGATTTGCCGGCGCCGTTGCGTCCCAGCAACCCGAGCATCGAGCCGTAGGGGAGCGCAAGATCGATGCCTTTGAGCACTTGATGGTCGCCGAATGATTTCTTCAGATGATGACAGTCGATCGCGAGACCATGTTCGGTGTCGCCCTGTCTGATGTTAACAGCGTTCACATAAACGATGTTAACATTGTTCACAACGAGGGCGGCTCTGTTCGCTCACGGCGATAATCGGGTGCTCTGTGTGAGCGATATCGGACTCATCGCGTCAAAAAGCGGCAGCCGCGCCGCCTTTCTCTGCTTTTCGACGCAGGGAAGTGTGTGATTGCGTCAAAAAGCAGATTGCAAGGGTGATAACGCTGCTTTTTGACGCATCGCATTGACTCAGCGCGTTCAAAAGCAGATTCCGCACGTGGTTTTCCTGCTTTTCGACGCGGCGGCGCAATTTCTCCATACCGCTCGCCGACGGCGAACCGGGCCGTGCGTCGGGGTAAAGTGGCAGGACGACGTGCGGTGGGGTGAAGACACGCACATACATAGAGGCGGCGGGAATTCGTGCTACAGATCAAAGACATCAGCAAGCAATACAAGACCGGTGATTTCATTCAGAAGGCGCTCGACCACGTGAGCCTGACCCTGCGCGACAACGAGTTCGTCGCCATTCTGGGCCCGTCCGGTTCCGGCAAGACCACCCTGCTGAACATCATCGGCGGACTTGACCGCTACGACGACGGCGATTTGGTGATCAACGGAACGTCGACCAGAAAATACAAGGACCGAGACTGGGACTCCTATCGCAACCACACGGTCGGCTTCGTCTTCCAGAGCTACAACCTCATTCCGCACCAGACCATCCTCTCCAACGTCGAGCTGGCCCTGACGATTTCCGGCGTCTCCCGCGTCGAGCGTCGCAGGCGTGCCAAAGAAGCCTTGGAAAAGGTCGGCCTGGGCGAGCATATCAACAAGAAACCAAACCAGCTTTCCGGCGGTCAGATGCAGCGCGTGGCCATCGCCCGTGCGTTGGTCAACGACCCGAGCATCGTTCTCGCCGACGAGCCTACGGGAGCGCTCGATTCCGAGACGTCCGTGCAGATCATGGACCTTCTGAAGGAAGTGGCGCAGGACCGCTTGGTCGTCATGGTCACCCATAACCCCGACCTCGCCCATCAATACGCCAACCGTATTGTCGAACTCAAGGACGGTGTGATTCGTGGTGATTCACGCCCCGTCGAAGCCGAAGAAATGGCGGACGAGAAGCCGGCCGTCCACCGCACGATGGGTAAGGCCTCGATGTCCTTCGCCACCGCGGTGGCCCTGAGCTTCAACAACCTCAAGAGCAAGAAAGCCCGTACGATCCTGACCTCCTTCGCCGGCTCGATCGGCATCATCGGCATCGCGCTGATCCTCTCCGTCTCCACAGGCGTGAACCGGTATATCGCCGACATCCAGAAGGAGACGCTGACCTCGTACCCCATCGAGATCAACGAGCAGACCTTCGACATGAACAAGATCATGAACACCGCCCAGGCCAGCGCCGATGCCAAGAAGAACGAGTCGGGCAAGAGCCGCAACGGCATCTATCCCGACGATTCCAGCATCAAAGGCGCCTCGTCGATGACCTCCGGCATCACCAGCAATAATCTGAGCCCCTTCAAGCAATATCTTGACAAGCCGGGCAACGACGTGCGCAAGTATGTCGGTGACGTCGGCATCCAATATTCCTACGCCCCCAAATTCTCGGTATTCACCCACGATTCCAAGGACACGCTCGTTGACGTCAGCGGAGTGAAAGTCGGCGGGGCACAGGGCATGCAGAGCGCGGCCAGCACCATCGCCGGGCTCAACTCGTCCTCCGGTGATATCTCGAACCTGCAATCCAAACAGATGGCGATGCTGACCGGCAAAACCGACGCCAACAAGGCCCCCGATGCCTTCGCCGAGATCATGCCCGGCGAGCACGCCGACAAGCAGCCCATCAGCTCGGTGATCCGCGACAACTACCGGATGGTCAAAGGCCACTGGCCCAAGTCAAGCGACCAGGTGGTCCTCGTACTCGACAAGAACAACCAGATCCCGCTGACCCAGGTCTACGAGCTCGGCCTGCTTCCTTCAGCCGACTACAACGACATGATGAACCGGCTCAACAGCGGCGAAAAGGTCAAGACCGACACCAAGCGCATCGACTATTCCAAGGCGATGAACCAGTCGTTGACCTTGCTGCCCGCAGCCGACCAGTATGTCAAGGGCGCGGACGGCCATTACAAATATGTGGGCAACGACGCCGACCAGATCGGCAAGCTCATGGACTCCGGGTCCGCGGTGAAACTCAAGGTCGTAGGTGTCATCCGTGCCGATGCCAATGCCAAGACCACGCCGTTGGCGCCGGGAATCGGTTACACGCGCATGCTCACCGACCAGCTGATCGACCACGCGAAATCCAGTGAGATCGTGGCCGCACAGAAGGCCGATCGCACCCACAACATCTTGAACGGCATGACCTTTGCGCCTTCCGACGACGCGACGAAGGCCGCCAACGCCAAGGCCTACGTCGCCTCGCTGCCCGTCTCGGACCAGGCGAACATGGCCAAGACGCTGATGACCCAGGCGCCCGGCGGCATGGGAGCGGCGAGTGCCGACCAGTCCGCCGACGTCACCCGGCAGCGTAATGCCGCTGCGGCCGCCGCCGGCAATGCCGCCGTGGCCAGCAATCCGCAGGAGGCGATTTCCGGCATGGGCGAGCAGCAGGTGGCGCAGGCCTTCAGCAACTATCTCGCCACGGCCCCCGAAAATGTTCTGGTCTCGATATACAACCAATACGTCTCCACCGGCACCTACTCCGGCAATCTCGCCGATTTCGGCGTCATCGGCCGCGACGCCCCGAGCTCCATCAAGATCTACGCCGACAGCTTCGACGCCAAGAACGATATCGAGGACGCCATCAAGCGCTACAACGACGGCGCGAAGAAAAAGGACCGCATCGTCTACACCGATTATGCGGGCCTGATGATGAACTCGGTGACCACCATCATCAACGTCATCACCTACGTGCTGATCGCCTTCGTCGCGGTCTCGCTGGTGGTCTCCTCGATCATGATCGGCATCATCACCTACATCTCGGTGCTCGAGCGCACCAAGGAGATCGGCATCCTGCGCGCGATGGGCGCTTCCAAGCACAACGTCTCCACGGTCTTCAACGCCGAGACGGGCATCATCGGCCTGTGCGCCGGGGTGATCGGCATTGTGGTCACACTGATATTGATCGTGCCGGGCAACGCGGTGATGCACCACTTCATGGGCACCGACCAGGTCAACGCCGCGCTGCCGCTGACCGGTGCGATTGTGCTCATCGTCCTGTCGGTAGTCCTCACCTTGATCGGCGGGCTCATCCCGTCGCGCAAGGCCGCCAAGCAGGACCCAGCCACAGCGTTGCGCACCGAGTAGTTCGGCTGGCATCGGCGTCCGTGCAGAGATAATCACGAAAATGTGCCGTTTTCTGTGATTATCTCTGCATCTCGCACGAATCTGCAGAGATAATCACATTATTCGCCCTGATTCTGTGATTATCTCTGTATCTCATACGGATTCGCGGAGATAGTCACGATTTCGGCTCTGATTCTGTGAGTGTCTCTACATCCCTTACCAACAGTTCGGCCCCGCCAGCAAGTCAGGTCTTGTGGGCGGGGCCGAATGTCTCGTTGGTATTGTGACGCCGGACTAGCGTTTGCCGGCCTGGAGCTCACCGCTGCGCTTGGCTGCGGCGGTCATGGCCAGGGAGCTGACGAAGTTGACCGGCTTGTCGAAGTTGGGCTGGAAGAGCATGTCGGTACCCGCCAGCTGGTCAACGGTGAATCCTGCTTGGATTGCCACGGAGATAAGGTTCGCGGCCATTGAGATGTCATGCTTCGCTGCAAACTGGGCTCCGAGAATGCGACCGGTGGCGCGTTCGTAAACGATGGTTGCGATGACGGGAGTGGTGGAAAGCATGAATTCCGGACGGTAGTTTTCCTCTATGGTCACAGCCTCCGCCTCGATATGACGCCGATTGGCCAAATCGAGGGTCATCCCGCTGGAAGACATCGACAGATCATAGAGCTGGATGGCGCTGGTAGCCTGTGTGCCGGCGTATTCCTTGGTGGGCTCTTCGATGTTTTCTCCGATCAGCGACGCTTCGCGGATGGCGTTGGTGGCCAGGGGACGATATTCGTCGGTGTTTGTCGGGTTGTAATGCACAGTCGCGCAGTCGCCGGCGGCGAAGACGTCATCGAGGATGTCGTTTTCGGGGGTGGCGGCACGCATATATTTGTCGACGATGATGGCACCGTAGCCAAGCGTGCGCAGCTGGGCGGAGACGAGGCTCGTGTTCGGCACGAAACCGGCCCCCAAGACGGCCAGATCAGCGGTATATTCCCCGAGTTCGGTGACGACGGTGACCCTGGATTCAACGCCGTCGCTGCCGAACTCGGGACGGAAAGCGACAACCTTCTGATTCATGGCCAAGGTGACGCCGTGGTCCTTGAATGCCGCCTCGGCCTGATCGGTGACGTTTTCGTCGTAGTTGTTGTCGAGTACATGCGGCAGGGCGTCGACCAGCGTGACCTTGATGCCGCGGGTGCTCAGCTGTTCGGCGAGCTCGCAGCCGATATATCCGGCACCGACCACCACGACCGACTTGATGCTCTTCGTGCGTTCGACGATGCGCTTTCCGTCGTTGTAGTCTTTGCACAGCATCGCCTGGCCGTTGTCCAATGCTTCGCGCAGGCCTTGGATGAACGGTGTGGCGGGGGAGGACCCGGTGGTGATGACGAGTTTGTCGAAGCGGTATTGCTTGGATTTGCCGGTTTCGAGATCGGTGGCTTCGAGTTTTTTGCCTTTGACGTTGATGTCGTTGACCTCATGACGCATGTGCATGTGCGCACCGGCCTTTTCAAGCTCTTGGGGCGAGGTATAGAACATCTTTTCCGTGCTGCTGACGTGGTTGCCCACCCACAGGGCGATGCCGCAGGAGAGGAAGGAGACGGTGTCGTTCTTTTCGAATACGTCTACCGTCCAGTCGGGATGGTTACGAAGAATGGAAGTGGCGGCAAACGTTCCGGCGTGCGTGCAACCAATGACGGCGACTGTAGTCATGAAAACTCCCTTTGACGATTTCCAGGAACCCTGTATTACTTCACAAAAGGGTGATGCTTGTCCTTTTCAAATATAATACCTAAAAGACTCGACGGTTTCGTTGCGGTTATGGATTGGTTAAAACGTTTTAAGTTTGATTTCTCAGCCGAATTCATACCTTGAAATACGATAACGGCAAGTATTTTGCGATGGCCCACGATAAATGTCGAATTTTTACATATCGTTCCTCGCAAGAAGCGCATACCGAAATTTTATGTATTATGACATTTGCCGACTGCTGTATGTATGACGTCGATTGTCGGCTTGCCGAGATACTTTTTGGGGGACCATGAATGATGCTTTCGGCTCACCGATGTTCACGCATGCACCCATCGACTCCGGACGCAGTGTCGAGGGTATGAGAGGGGGTGAGCATGGGCGGTAAGGCGAAAACTGTCAATGCAATGTCTGCCATGATCGCGATAAGCCTTGTTGTGGGAGGGGCCTGCGGTTCCTTGGTCCGCTTGGCTTTGGGCGCGATGCCGCCTGTCGATGCAGCCTGGCCTTCGATGACGATGGGCATCAATCTTTCCGGGGCTGCCTTCCTCGGATTTGTCACGGCGTATATGTCCCGTCTTGGTGCGGATATCGGAACATGGAAGATGACGAGACTTGGCCTCGGCACCGGCCTGATCGGCGGGTACACCACGTATAGCACGTTTATGCTTGAAGTCGCGAAGCGTGTCAATGGCGGACATTTGGGCGTTGCCATGTCGTATCTGCTGGGCAGCATAATCTTCGGTCTTTTGTGCGCGATGTTGGGGTTGAAGATCGGCGAAGTCTTTGGCAAACGCCGCGTCAGGATCAACGCATCGCAGCCTGTCGAATTCAGCGACTCGGCAGAACCCGATCGCCGCCCATTGATGACGGTCGCTTTCATCATCTTCTTCTGTTTTGTCCTTTTGGCGCTGTTGTCCGATTGGAGTCATTGGCGGGAAGGCGGCGCGCTGGTTCTGTTGGTTGTGGCCTCGCTGCTCGGCGGCCTGGGTGCTTTTGCGCGCTACGGCGTCGATGCGTGGGTCAACAGCCATATCCGTCTTCCCCTTCCCTGCGGCACGATTGCCGTCAACCTTACCGCGAGCCTCGCGATGGGCCTGGTGACCGGTTGGTGCGCGAGAAATACCGGATCGTCGACGGTGCAATATCTTCTTGCGTCGGGGCTCCTTGGAGGTTATTCGACGTTCAGCACCGCCAGCGTGGAAGGGGCGAAGCTGATACTCGGCGGCAAACCGGGTTGGGCTTTCATCCACACGGCCGGCATGATGGCCGTAAGCCTGGGGCTTCTGCTGCTTGGCATGCTGGTCTAGGTTGCGGATGAGGTAAGGTTTCGATTTCGGCTCCGCGCCGCTGTCATGGCCGGAGATGTGGTATGGAATTTTCTTTTGACGCGCAATCCGTCGACTTTTCAATATTGGTCTTTCTGCCTCATGGGCTATCCATACGCAAGGCCCTTAGGGGTTCTGGTACGCTTGACTAAAGGGTGCCACATGACCGATGACGTGGTGGCGGCATTGCTTGTGTTGTTGTGAAGGTTAAGGGTTGGAAAGGAAAATCATGGTAGGACTTATCTTCCTGATTGTCGTTCTGGTAATCATCATCGCGCTCATCATCGCCGGTATTTTCGTGGTGCCGCAGCAGCAGGCGTATGTCATCGAGCGTTTCGGCAAGTTCCTGAAGGTGCAATTGGCCGGTATTCATCTCAAGATTCCGTTCGTCGACCGCATCGCCACCAAGACCAACATGCGCGTCAACCAGCTGAACGTCAAACTCGAGACCAAGACGCTCGACAACGTCTTTGTCACCGTCGTCGCCTCCACGCAGTTCCGTGTCGATCCCAACAACGTGGCCACCGCATACTACGAGCTGCGCGATCCGGCCGGCCAGCTGCGCAGCTACGTCGAGGACGCGTTGCGTAGCGCCATCCCCGCGCTCTCGCTCGACGACGCGTTCGCCAAGAAGGACGACGTGGCCGCCGACGTGCAGAAGACGGTGGGCGGCGAGATGGCGAAGTTCGGTTTCACCGTCGTCAAGACGCTGATCACCGCCATCGACCCGAGCCCTGCGGTCAAGACCGCGATGGATTCCATCAACGCCGCCCAGCGCGAGAAGGAAGCCACCCGCCAGCGCGCCGATGCCCAGCGCATCCAGATCGAGACGCAGGCCACCGCCGACGCCGAAAAGACCCGTCTGCAGGGCGAGGGCCAGGCCAACTACCGCCGCGAGATCGCCAACGGCATCGTCGACCAGATCAAGAGCCTGCAGGCCGTGGGCATGAACATCGCCGACGTCAACAATGTGGTGCTCTTCAACCAGTACCTCGACGTGATGCGCTCGCTGAGCGAATCCGGCAATGCCAAGACGGTGGTGCTTCCTGCCTCCACACCCGGCGGCTACCAGCAGCTCTTCGACGAGGTCACCAAGGCCATGGTCACCTCCAACGAGGCGAAGTAGAGACGGATCGGCAAGGTTCGCGACAAGGTCCACAATTTTGCTGATTTGTGAGCGGAGTCACAATTTGTTTACTATAATGGACAATATTGGTCAAGATGTCCAGATATTTGGACAATTGGCCTAGGCACAACGTCGTGTCATTACGTTGGGCGGATTCCTCACTCATCTGTGGAGTCCGCCCAACGCTTATGCTGCCAATTGTTGAACATAGCGGTGCTGGGAAAACTGCATGTGCGCTGCTGCGGCAGTCCGTTTTCCGGCAGGTTTGCATGTTGTTGCTGGGGGGTGAATGGTCGTAAGCGGCAGTTTCCCTGCACTGGTATGAGATCGGTTCCTTCGGCCGTCAGCTGGCAAGAAACTCGGGGATGGCATCGGCCGCATCGAGTCCCTTGCGGTACATCGCTTCCAGGCCTTCGTCGGTCTTGCTCAGCGTATCGAGCCCGCACAGGTCGTCGGGTGCCAGGATCAGCACCTTGCCCTCGGAGGCAAGCTTTTCGGCGACCTGCATCTCCTCGTTGTAGGTGCGATAGCGGTTCTTGAGCCGTTCCGCGGCAGCGGGGTATGTCCGCTTCAGCAGCGCTGCGGGCGCGGCGTCCTTCTTGGCCTCGCGCACAAAATCACGCCGGTGGGTGAGGATGAGCACGATGCGGTCGTAGCCTTCGCGCACTGCCAGTTCGACCGGAATCGGGTCGGCGATGCCGCCGTCGTAATAGGGAACCCCGTCGATGACGTAGGGTTCGCAGGCCACCGGCACCGCGCTGGAGGCTTTCATGATGTCGTAGTCGTCCTGGTGCACATCCGACTTGTCGAAATAGCGCGCGTAGCCGTTGCGGGCGTCGCAGGCCACCACGGTGAACTTGGTAGGGGAGGCGGCGAAGGCCGTATAATCCACCGGATATTCGCCGTCGGAATTCGAAAGCGTGCCGTAGATGTAGTCCAGATTGGCGTAATTGTGCAGCTTGATGAAGTTGTCGGCGCTCGCGTATTCCTTGCGGCTGGCATACTGCGTATAGAACGTATAGGTGCGTCCGCGCTGGCCGGAGATATAGGAGATCATGTTCGCGCTGCCCGCGGAGACGCCGTAGCACTTGTCGACGGCGATGCCGAGGTCCATGAGCTTGTCCATCACGCCCGCACCGAAAATGGAACGGAAGCCCCCGCCGACGTCGATCAAAGCAGTTTTCGTCATCTCTTACCTTCCTTCAAAGCCGAAGTCATGCTGTTTGGTTAACCGAGCATACGTCCGCCTTACGGACATTGTTTCGCCCTTGGCCGGAGGTTGTGCAAACGGTGATATGGTGACGAATTATCGCTTCAGGAAGGTCCGCGAAGCGCAAAGACAGGTTTGACAACCGATCAGAAGTCGAGGCGTTTGGCGGCCAGGGCGGCCATGCGCTCGCTGGTGTCCGAGTTCTGAAGCGTCACGCTGCCAACGGCGGTGGGATCGGTCAGCTCATCGGAGGCTTCGAGCAGGTCGTGCAGATGACGGGCGGTGCCTTCATTGCCGTCGATGATGGCGGTGGAGGCGGGAAGCAGCTGCCGGAAATAGTCGCGGTAAAAGACGAAATGCGTGCAGCCGAGCACCACGGAGTCGATGGAGCCGAGGTCATAGCCGTCAAAATAGCGATGCAAGGTGGCCATGACCAGCTCGTGGTCTTCCAGCCGGTCGTGCTCCACGATTTCCACGAGGTCCGGGCAAGGCTGGCGGTAGATGGTGTTGGTGGCGCTGAAACGGTGCATCAACGCGGTGAACTTCTTTTCACGAAGCGTCAGCGGGGTGGCGGCGACGATGACGCGTTGCGGTGTTCCGTTCCCACGGTCGCATGCCACTTTCAGCGCCGGTTCCATACTGATGATGGGCAGGTCGTAGGTCGCCCGCAGATCATCGACGGCGGCCGAAGTGGCGGTGTTGCAGGCGATGACGATGGCCTTGACGCCCAGGCGCACGAAGCGTTCGACGATGGCGAAGGAAAGTCTGCGCACCTTTTCAGGCGTCTTGGTACCGTACGGGGCGTTGGCCGAATCGCCGAAATAGATGATGCGCTCGTTCGGCATTTGCCTGCGTATTTCCCGCACCACCGAGATACCGCCCAGTCCCGAGTCGAACACGCCTATCGGAGCGTTTGATGCCATGCTGTCCTCTTTCACCACGATCTAACCGTTCTGATCTAAGCTTAGCGATTTCGCTGTTGTATCCTATCGTTTTCAACGAACATGCACATGATAGCCAATTGGATGAATCGTCGGATCTGCTGCTGCGGCGGCGCTCGGCGCCCGGCTCGGGCGGATGGTGCATCCCGACACGTTCACTTGCCGCCCTTGAGCGTGGCAACAGGTAGACTGTCGCTTATGAGTCTTCCGCACTTCGTCTATAAAGGCCACGGTACCGGCAACGATTTCGTCATCTACATCGACCGCGAGGGCCGTTTCGAGCCGACCGGCGACGAGGTTCGCCATGTCTGCGACCGTCATTTCGGCATTGGTGCCGACGGCCTGATACGTCTGACGAAACCGGAGTATGTCAGCGACCTTTCCGCTTTTCAGGTGGCGCTTTGCCGCGACGGCGATGCGCAATGGTTCATGGACTATCGCAATGCCGACGGGACCCTGGCGGAGATGTGCGGCAACGGTACCCGTGTGACGACGTTGCTCGCCCAACGCGCCGGCTTTGCCGAGGCCCCGGGCGGCGCGCCTTTCAGACTGGGTACGCGAGCCGGAATCAAAACGTTGCTTTCGCTGGGTGCGGCGGCGCCATACGGCGACGATGTGTTTCAAGTGAGCTTGGGAGCCGGCAGGATCGGTGAGTTGGACACCTATAAGGTCACCATTGCCGGGACTGTTGGTGAGGCCGCTGGGACTTTTGTGGATATGGGCAATCCCCACGTCGTATCCGTCCTTCAAGACGGCAAGGCCACGCTTCCTGCGCTCGAGGATCTGAATCTCGTCGTCAAGCCGACGGTCATGCCGTCAATCGAGACCGATCAGAACGCTGAATTCGTGCGTATCGACGCCTGTGACAAAGCCGCCGACACGGGTCGTGCCACGATGCGGGTCAATGAACGTGGGTGCGGGGAAACGCTTTCCTGCGGCACCGGGCTTGGCGCCACAGCGGTGACGTTGAGAGCGAAAACCGGAGTGAGTCATTGGGACATCGCCATTCGCGGCGGGCTCGTGCATGTCGACGTCAGCGACGACGACGTACTGCTTACCGGTGCCGCTGTAATCGTGGCGAAGGTGGAGCTGCTGTAAAAGGCGGAAGCGTTTTATAGCCTACAACAATCTGAACGCCACAAAAGCAAACGGGAAAGACCGGTATTGAAGATCGGTGTTCGAGTACAAAGAAACCCGTACGGCTGTCTATGATGACGGCTGTACGGGTTCCTGATAACAATCCAAAGGTCTATCAGGCGAAGATCGCGGCGCCTTCCTTGACGAAGATGAGCGCGATGATCGCGAAGATCCAGACGATGTCGACCATCCAGTCGTAACGCATGCGATAGTAGGTATTGAGGCCCTTACGCCAATGCTTGCGTGGGATTTTCTGTACCGTTACCGTGGCATGTGTCAGCCCCATGAACATGAACGTGGTGGCGAACATCATGGTCATGCACCAAGGGCAGAGTGCCTTGATGACGAACATGGACTGGCTCATCAGCCAATAGGCGTAAGCGATGCAGGTGACGCCGCCGATCCAGGCCGCTGCCGAGAACCAGTAAGGAAGCTTGACGTTGCAGGCGCCGACCACCGCGACGGTGACGAAGACCGAATAGAAACAGATGCCGAAGAACGCGTTCGGGAAGCTCAGTCCGCCGATCTTGATGATCTCGGCCTGCCAGGATTCCGCGACGGTGGAGCAGGAGAGCACGGAGTTCACATCGCAGCCCAACGCCTTGTTCGGGTTGCGGGCCAGCTTCAGGGTATCGGCTGCCAGCATCAGCGAGGCGAACAGGCCGATGCCTGCGCCTAGGCACATCACTCCATAGTTCCAGATGGGTCCATGGAAGAACCCTTTGGGTTCGCGGTTGTCGCTAAATTCAAGGGTCGGTTGGCCGTTGGGAGCGATCGATGCTCGTTCCATGTTCCTCACGGCGGCTGCGCTGTGTTTAGTCGACATGCATATCCCTGCTTTCTGTTCCCTGGCATTTCATCGGCT
This sequence comes from Bifidobacterium sp. ESL0800, assembly GCF_029395355.1. NCBI lineage: Bacteria > Bacillati > Actinomycetota > Actinomycetes > Bifidobacteriales > Bifidobacteriaceae > Bifidobacterium > Bifidobacterium sp. ESL0800. Next base: position 1,231,726 of record NZ_CP113913.1, on the reverse strand, counting down.
GTCGGGCTCATAGGCCTACGATAGGTCTATGACTAGCGACGAATATAACGATTGCGGCCCGGTTTCCGGTTGGGACCTTCACTGTCATACGGTCTTTTCCGATGGTACCAAGACTCCCGCCGAACTGGTCGACATTGCATGTGCAAAAGGACTGCACGGCGTCGCAATCACCGACCATGATACCACTGCGGGTTGGAATGATGCACGGATTGCCGCTGAAAGTCGGGGTTTGACGTTGTTGCGCGGCAGCGAAATCACCGCACAGGACGACCATGTTTCCGTTCACATGCTTGCCTATCTCTACGATCCCGAAAACGAAGGCATCGTTGAGCTGTTCCGTTCGACGCGCCAAGCCCGTATCGAGCGCGCCAGGCGGATGGTCTCGCGTCTGGCCGAGGATTTTCCCATCACTTGGGACGATGTGAGAGACCAAATCAAAAAAGGCGAGGAGACGACGGTGGGTAGGCCCCACATGGCCGATGCGTTGGTGGCGGCAGGGTTCTACCGCACGCGCTCCGAGGCGTTTGCTGGAGCCATCTCGTCTTCCAGCAAGTATTACATACCGACGCCTTCGCCTACCGCCTTGCAGGTCGTGCAGGTGGTTCGGCAGGCCGGAGGGGTGAGCGTCGTCGCCCATCCCGGCGATTACAGCCGCAACAGGATTTTGCTTTCCGCCTCCCAGATCAGGCGACTGGCCGATGCTGGATTGGGCGGGCTTGAGGTGTGGCATCGTGGAAACGGAAGCGACGAGCGCCGGCGTCTGTTGAACCTTGCCGACGAGCTCGGCTTGCTGGTCACGGGAGGTTCGGACTGGCATGGGGCCGGCAAGCCGAACGAGTTGGGAGAGAATCTGACCTCGGATGACGTCGTGGCGCAAATCGTGCAACGCGGTGCCATCGGATTGGTCTCCTGAGCCGCCGTTTCGGTTGACGTCGCTTGGCTGGTCTTGAACCGCAGGCTTCGGAACGGTGATGTCGGCACAAATGTGTTGAACAAGAAAAATGCCCAATCATGTGAGACGTGTCACAAAAAACTGGGCAATGTTGCTATATGTTATTCTGCAGGCGTAATTATCTTGGTGAACGTTTCGTCTAAAGGGCTCCGAACCCGACGGCATGCTTGGTCTCCGAACCGACGATGGCATAGCCCAGAGCGCCTGCCGGCACCATGATATGACGGTCTTTGTCGTCGACCAGGTCGATTGGCTCGCCTTTCGACACGGCGTCCGAAATGGCTTTGCTCACTTCTTCAGCGCTGTTGTCGGTCGTGAAATTGACCGGACGTGCCACGTTTTGGATTCCGAGTTCGACATCCATGTGTTACCTCTTTCGTTTAGGGATTGTTCTTAGGTTTTATTGTGCCCGAAGGCTGGTCATTACGCTTTTGGCTAGGATTGCCGCGTTTGTCCACTGGCGGGGAACAGAACGGGTCGGTTTCGCCGGCTTCATGGAGAACGGAGACGTGCTGGTTGCCGTTCGGCCGGGTGCGCCTTTATCTCTCGTCGTTGCTCGTTGAACTGGTGTGGTCGGCGTCTGCGGAATCGTCTGATTCGGGCTGGCTGTCCGCGTCACCGGAATCACGATCATCGCGGTCGGTTTCGTCGGATGCCGACACATCATAACCGGCTGGGGCGTCATCGTTTGATACGTCATCCTGTTGGACCGCGTCATCCGGTTCTTTTTCGATTCCGGATTCGGCCGCCTCTACGTCGCCGTCGTCCCGTTCGTCTTGGGTTTCGATCTCGGTACTCGATAGAGAACGATTCTTTTCGGCCTTTTCCTCGGCTTCCTCAAGCCCCATCTGAGCATCGTGCAATGCCTGCTGCTCCTGTTCAAGCAGGGGAATCAGGGCCGTGGGGGCGTCGTGGTCGACCTTTCCTCTCGTTGCCGACCCGCTGTAGACGTCGTCCTCTTGCGAATACTGGACGTGCCAAGAGACTTCGGATCTGCCGTTTTGGTCGTTCTCGTCGTCGGCCCGCGTTTCGGCGTTGTTTTCGTTTTCGGGGTCGTCTGCTTCGTCATCGCTCAAGACGGGCTTCTTTTCGGCCTCGCTCAGCACCATCGTGGCCGAAGATGAAGGATTCGGCATGTCGGGGTAGGAGGGCTTGCCCGCTGTCGCCGGCTTCTGCCGGTCGTCGGTGCGGTCATCGTCTTCGTCTTCCAAGGCGTAGGAACGTGACGGCTTGAAATGTACCGGACGGTCGGCGGTGCTGTCGCTTGCCTCGACAAGTTTGGTGACTTCGGCTGAACCGGTCCTGTCGCTTTCGTCCTCCTCCTGTTCGTAGGAATGCCGCGAATCGTTGTGTTCGCTCTTTGAAGAGGGGGCATCGTCTTTCGCGGGCACGACCGCCGAGGCCGCGGTTGCCGCGCCCTTGGCCTTGTTGGCGACCACCGTCAGCTGATGCGCGAGATGCTCGACCTGCGCTTTGAACTGCAGGATCCTCGCATTGTCCGCGCGGGACAACGCTTCGATGAAATCGCCGACCTGTTGCATTTGCAGCCAAAGGTTGGCGCGGAGGAGGATGAGGTCGTCGATTCGCGAGCCCATGATCCCGCCATAGGCGTTCATCAGTGCATTGCGATGGTCTTCATCCATTTTGGCGAACATCCAAGCCAGGTCGCGTGCGGGGTCGTTGATCTGCATGTCCTGCCAATTGTTCACGGCCGTGATGGTGGAACCGGAGAAGAGGAAATCCCCGTCCGCAAATCCTCCATGGGTCAGGGTGGTGGAGAAGGACCAGAGGCCTTCGGTGTCGATGATCTTGGCCCAGCTGGATGTGATGGCAGGCGGCACATGGCCGGCCTGTTGCAGTCGTTTGATCCAGCCGGTCAGCTGGGCTCGAATCTGTCCGGTGGTGAACGCCGGGAATTTCGCATCGTCAAGGAAATCCGTGCGCTGGCGGTGGATGGCCCCGATGGCGGTGCCCACGCTCGCCGCGTCCTGGCAGGTCAGCAAATCAAGTTGGCGTGCCTCTCCCTCGACGTGTGGTGCGACCAGCACCGAGTTTTTGCCGGTTGCGCTGCCTTTCCCCGCGGTACTGAACGCCAACGCGCGGTCCAGCGCGAAGCCCAATCCGCTCATTTCATGGGACGAGGCAAGAACGCCAGCCGCTTTCGCACGTCCCGCGAGAAGCTTTTTGCCTTTTGGATCGCTGGATACGAACACGTCGTACTGCCGTCCTGCCGTGTCCTGCACCACGGCGTAATCGATGCCGGCGTCATTGTCGGCCTTGTCGCTGCGGTTGTACTCGCACACCCCGGCCATGGATGTCTCGGGCATGGCGGCTGAGGCGAGGGCCGCCAGCATAAACTTGCTTCGTAAAGTCACATCTACCAGATTAATACACCCCTATGTCCTTGCAGTCCGTTCGCTTTCAAGGAATTACAGGGCTATCGGGTGCGGCTGGCAGAATGGCAGATATGGACACCAGGGATACGCAGGCCAAGCTTCAAGGGCTTGACGACGCCCAACGCGCGGCCGCCACGGCCCTTGACGGCCCGGTTCGCATCATTGCCGGTGCCGGTGCGGGCAAGACGCGCACCGTCACACGGCGCATCGCCTATGCCTGCGCCAAAGGCGAGTGGGATCCGAGCCGGACGCTCGCGGTGACGTTTTCGGTGAAGGCCGCCGATGAGATGAGGCAGCGATTGGCATCGCTCGGCGTTGCAGGCCAGGTCACCGCGGCCACTTTCCATTCCGCCGCCTTGCACCAATTGCGCAAGGTCTGGTACGACATCAGCATCGCTCCCTTCCCGCATGTCATTGCCGATCCGCAGGAAATCATCGCGAGAGCGCTCAAACGGGCCACCGGATCCGACCAATACGACGGTATCGCCAGGCGCGATCTGCTTGCCGAGATCAACTGGGCCAAGGTCTCGCTGATAGCCCCGGAGGATTACCAACGTGTCTGCGCGGCCACGCATAGGATGCCGCCGGCCGGGCTTGACCCGCAACGTTTCACCGACGTCTACACCTGCTATGAACAGGAGAAGACCTCACGCGGCGAAATGGATTTCAACGACATCCTGCTGTTGACCTGCCATGTGCTTGGAGGTTTTGAGGAGCAGGCCGCGCAGATTCAGCAGTCCGTCGGCTGGCTCACCGTCGACGAGTATCAGGACGTCTCACCCCTGCAGCACCGCCTGATGGACCTTTGGCTGGGCGATAATCGCAACGTGTGCGTGGTGGGCGACCCGGCCCAGACGATCTATTCCTTCGCCGGGGCTTCGAGCTACGACCTGCTCAATTTCGCGGGGGAGTTCGGTGATCTGCGCGCCGATATCAATCTCAATACCGATTACCGCTCCACGCCTCAGGTCGTCTCGATGGCCAACCGTGTCCTTGCTTCCGCGCCGGACCGGGACCAATACCTGCGTCTGGTTTCCGCCAGAGACAAAGGCGAAGGTATGCGTGTGGTCAAAACCGCCTACGACAGCGACGCCGAGGAGGCGCAAGGCGTGGCCGGTCGCATCGCCCAGTTCGTCGCTCAAGGCGCCAAACCGTCGCAGTGCGCGGTGCTCACACGTCTCAACGCCCAGCAGCAGGTGGTCTGCAAGGCCTTGAAATCGCAGGGAATCGCCTACCGCACCCGTCACGACGTCGGGGTGCAAGACACGGTACTTCAGGACGACAATGAAAGCCGTCGCGAGGCCATGGAGATTTTGGCGAGCAGGCGCGAGCCGGGGGTCACGGTCTCTTCGATCCATGCCGCGAAGGGTCTGGAATTCAAGCACGTGTTCATCATCGGTTGCTCGGAAGGCCTGCTGCCGTACGGTTCCCCGGCTCCCGGCGACGCCTTGGAGGAGGAGCGCCGCCTCTTCTACGTGGCCGTCACCCGAGCCGAGGATTCCCTGCATCTTTCCTACGCACGCAGCAAGGACGGCGTCTCGACCTTTTCGCGCACTCCAAGCCGCTTTTGGTAGGTTCGCGGATTCGATCGGTTTGTGAATTCGGTAGGTTTGCGAATTCGACCGGCTCGGCGCAATTTTGCCGGCAACGATTGTGAGATTACAGGAAAGGCCGGTATCGACTGTTGATATGTCGATGCCGGCCTCTGTTTGTATTACTTTATTCGATTTTCAGCCTTCAGAGACGACTTCAGTTTTGCGGTTTGTCTCCGTTATCCGGCTGGATGCCATTGCCTTTGTCGGATGCGCCATCATCGTTATCGGATTTCGATGATTCATCGTCTTTGTCGGTTTCGGTGCTGTCGTCTTTGGCGGTTGTTTCGCTGCCCTCGCCATCGTCGTCGCCCTGGGCGTCAAGCAATTTCTCGAGTTCGGCGTCCCAGTCGATGCCGTGCTTGGAATCAGTGGCATCGCTGCCATCAGCGGCGAAGGTGGTGATGTTCGCGTCCGGATTCGTATTGGCGTCGGATGGTGACGTTTCGGTGTCGTCGACCTGCGCCTGCTTGCCGTCGATATCCGGCAGCTTCGGCAGCAGATCAGGATGCGACCACTTTTCGTCGCGGGCTTGGTCGCCTTCCTGCGCGCCGATCTTTTCCCAGATGTCGGCGGCTTCGCGCATGCGCTTGGGGCGCAGCTCCATGCCAAGCAGGTTTTCGAAGGTACGTTCCGCCGGTCCGCCGACCGCACGTTCGCGGCGTACCATCTCACGCAACTGGTCGATGTGCGGGATATGGGCCACCCCGGCCTTCCACGTCACCGCGTCGACCCAGCCTTCGACCAAGGCCAGAAGCGTCTCGAGGCTTTCGAGCGCCTCTTTCTGTTCCGGAGTATCGGCAATGCCGACCTTCGTCAGATCGACGGCTCCGGAAATCGAATCAGGGTCCATCGAGGTCGCGTCACGCAACTGCTCCTCCATGGCGTCCAGATCGATGCTGATGCCGCGTGCGTACTTGCCGATCAAGGCCTCGAAGCGGGGCATGAGCCACGGCACATGGGCGAAGAGACGGGCATGCGCCACTTCCTCGAGCGCCAGGAACGCCAATACCTCGGACTGGTCGATTTCCAGCGTCTTGGCGTATTCGATGGAGTTCTGCGCGATCAGCGCTCCGGCAGGGTTCTTCTGCAGGGCGATACCTTGGTCGAAACTGCCGCGCACCTCGTGCGAAAGCTGGCCCGCCGCATGCCCGAGCTGTGTGGAGAAAGCCGTGTTGCCGAGAATCTTGATGAGATTGGCAGGGTCCTTCATATTGTCGGGAATCGGCACGGGAATCGGACCGGCAAAGACACCGGCTATCTCGCCGTCGCCGAAGGCGTCGCCAAAGCGCTCCGAAACGACGCTGGAAAGCGCGTCGCTCATGGATTGCTCCACCGGGCTGGCGAATTTCGCCCACGAATCGACCGTCGCATTGACCCAGTCGGCGCGGGTGAACACCTGTGGGTCGCCTGGGGCGGGGTCGATGGTGCTGGCGGTGTCGAGCCAAAGGTTCGCCTCGCTCATCGCCTTTCGCACGGCTTCGCCCTCACTCGCCGTGACGGTCTGCTCGCTGCCCTCGTCATTGGCGATGGCCAAGGCCAGTGAGGTCGCCAGTTTCACGTTGACGGGGCCCTGCTCGGCGCTTTGCTGCATATCACCGACGGTGTTGAGTCCGCTGGTGGTGAATGCGTTCATCAGCGCCTTCACTTCGGCGGGCTTGGGCAGTTTGGTCGGATCCTGGCCGAGGAGCTGGTCTTTGACCGCGTCAGGCAGTGCGTTGAGCTGTTGGAATGCCATGTCGCCCTGCATCTGACCGAAGCAGTCGATCAACCATTGGTGTATCGCGTTTTCGTCCATCGGTATCGTCCTTTATCTTTCAAGTCCCGGCAATATAACGTCCGTATGTCTTCCCATATTATTGTCTTCTATGGTCTTATCGCTGTAATCTTCCGCTACCGACGAGATTGCGGCCAAGCCGGGAATATATCGTGGCCGGCGATGTCTCTTGGCTGCGCTCGTAGGTTTTATGAAGGCGTTGCGTCTGGGCAAGGCAGCATACTGGTTGATTATGTCACGCAGCAATCAGGACCAGGGGTATCAAGGCCATCGGATGCCGATGTCACCGGCGGGCGAAGATACGACGGATTCGTCGTGGCCCAGTAACGATGATTTCGATGGCATTATCGGTGCGTCGGCTTCGGACAACCGTGCTTCGGGCGATGTTGCAAGCCCGATCGGTGCGGATGCCGATTCTCCTTTTGATACGGGCGCCGAGAGCGATGAAGCGGCCATCGACGTTCGCGGTCGTCTCGGTATCTGGTACCGTTTCACCCGTTATTGTTCGCGTCATTCGCTGCGCTATTTTGCTGGCGTCATTTGTGCGGTGCTGTGTTTCCTGGTGCTGCTTCTGCCCAGTCCTTACGTTATTGAAACGCCTGGCCCGACCCAGGACGTGCTGGGTACGTCTGACGGCAAGCAGGTGATCGCCATCACCGGCGCGACCACGCACAAAAGCCGTGGCAAGCTGCTGTTGCTGACCGTCAACGCCCAGGGCGTCCCGGGCTCGCCGGCGCTCGGTATCCAAACCCTGATCGCATGGATCGACCCTCACCAGCAGGTCATGCCCAGTGAAGCCGTGTTCCCCGTCGGCCAGAGCTCTCAGGAATATGAAAAGACCGCCACCAAGCAGATGACCGGTTCCCAAGACTCCGCCACCGCGGCGGCGCTCACGTTCGCAAAGCGACACAAGATAGCCGGGGCCTCGCACGCCAAAGTGGAAATGCACGTCGACGACATCGGTGGTCCCTCAGCCGGCATGATGTATGCGCTGGGTGTCATCGACAAGCTCACCCCGGCCGACGAGACCGGTGGCAAAACGATTGCGGGCACCGGTACCATCGACAAGAAAGGCAAGGTCGGCAAAATCGGCGGTATCCAGCTGAAAATGCTTGGTGCCAAACGCGACGGTGCCACCTATTTCCTTGCCCCCGCTAGCAATTGCGACGAGGTCGTCGGCCATGTGCCGAACGGCCTGCGCGATGTCAAAGTCTCAACGCTGGACGAAGCCTACCGCGCTTTGGTGGCCATTGGGCAGGGCAAGGCCGATAGCCTGCCACATTGCACGGTGAATTAAATTAACCTTGCCGCGGGCAACGTGCACTATTTGACGGATATTGACTGGACAGATTGCGCTAACTGTCTGGTATTGCCCGCAATGTGGATACGACGCCGCGACGTGGCGCGTGCTGTTCCCTATGTTTGCTATATTAGAAGGGTGAATGAAACGGCATCAAAAAACGCTGAAGAGTTCGGTTTTCACAACGGTGACATCGTGCAGGAATGGCTGTGGGATGACGACGTAAGTGAGTCCACTCGAGAGAAAATCATGGATTTGACCGGTCAGGATCTGGTCGATGAAGATTATGATTCTGCCGTCGATGGCGTCATCATCTGGTGGCGCGACGGCGATGACGAGGACGCCTTGGCCGACACCATCATGGACGCGCATGGGGTCATCGGTGAAGACGGCCCGCTTTGGATTCTCACCCCCAAGCCGGGTCGGCCGGGCGCTCCTGCCTCCAATACGGTGCAGTCCGCCGCCAAGACCGCCGGCATGAACGCGGCCACGCCCCTGACGGTTTCCGAGGATTGGAACGGTATCCGTCTGCGTGCCTTCGGCAAAGGTCGCTGAAACCGTAGCGGTTTGGCGTAGCCAGTCGTTTTCAAAAGTACATATGCTTGAGGATATGGAAAGTCTCTGCTGACGCCTTGTCGGCGGAGACTTTCGTATTGTGTGGCGTCGGATTTGCGATTATGGCTTGTATTGCATTTTGGTCAATGGGGGAGAATACGAAGAAAGTCCCCGTCGGCGATGAACCGATGAGGACTTTCTTCTATTGAATTGTGCTGCAGCCTAGAGTCCCGGGTAGAGCGGGAAATCCTCGGTGAGCTTGGTCACCCGGGCGTGCAACGCCTCCACATCAGCGTCCTTGCCCGCGGCCAGGGCAGTGCCGATGATGTCGGCGACCTCTTCGTACTGCGGGGCGGCAAATCCGCGGGTGGCCAGCGCTGAGGTACCGATGCGCAGGCCGGAGGCCACGGAAGCCGGGCGCGGGTCGAAGGGCACGGTGTTGCGGTTGACGGTGATGCCGCACTGCGCCAGCAGGTTCTCGCCGGTCAGTCCGTCCATCTCGCTGTCTCGTAGGTCGACCATGACCAGATGCACATCGGTGCCGCCGGTCAAAACGGTGATGCCTTGCGCCGCCACATCGGGCGCGTTGAGGCGGTCGGCCAGGATCTTCGCGCCCTCGAGCGTACGTTCCATGCGGTGCTTGAACGCCTCGGTGCCGGCGACCTTGAAGGCCACGGCCTTGGCGGCGATGATGTGCATCAGCGGCCCGCCCTGCTGGCCGGGGAAGACGGCGGAATTGATCTTCTTGCCGTATTCCTTCTTGGCGAGGATGAAGCCGGAGCGCGGCCCGCCCAGCGTCTTGTGCGCGGTCGAGGAGACGACATCGGCGTAGGGGACCGGGCTCGGGTGCAGGCCCGCGGCCACCATACCGGCGAAGTGGGCCATATCGACCCAGAACTTCGCGCCGACCTCATCGGCGATCTCCTTCATCGCCTTGAAATCCTCGATGCGCGGGTAGGCGCTCCAACCGCCGATGATCAGCTGCGGATGGACCTCGAGCGCGCGCTGGCGCACGATTTCGGGATCGATCAGGAAGGTGTCGGGATTCACGCCGTAGGATTCGGCGTGGTAGAACTTGCCGGAGAAGTTCATCTTGGTGCCGTGGGTCAGGTGGCCGCCGTGGTCGAGCGCCAGGCCCAGCACGGTGTCGCCCGGCTTGATGAGCGCCTGATAGACGGCGGCGTTGGCCTGTGCGCCGGAATGAGGCTGAACGTTGGCGAACTCGGCGCCGAAGAGTTCCTTGGCGCGGTTACGCGCGAGCGTCTCGATGCCGTCGACGAATTCGCAGCCGCCGTAGTAGCGGCGTCCGGGGTAGCCTTCCGCGTACTTGTTGGTCAGAATGGAGCCCTGCGCGTCAAGAACGGCGCGGGGTACGAAGTTTTCGGAAGCGATCATCTCAAGGCCGTTCTGCTGGCGCTTGAGTTCGTCCTGAATCAGCGACGAGATTTCGGGGTCCGCTTGTGCGATGGGTGCATTGAACACGTCCGACGAACTCTGCACGACTGCAGGGTTGGATGTGTCGGCTTTAAATGGTTCAGCCATTTCGAACTCCTTTTTCATACTCGTCGGCTGCCGGGAATGCGGCAGATTTTTTCCGCTTCGTCCGCTCCTTGACAACGAACGGAATTCCACGGATTACGCAGCAAAGAGGCTTGCGCTTGTTGCTGCGTAAGTGCCATTATGCCAGATGGCTGCCGGAACATGCCTCATTTGTTCTGTTTGTGGACAATTCGTCATTGAAGGAACCGATGATCTGCGACATGCACGGTATACGGCGATTTCGGAAGTCGGTGATGAAGGCAGCCGGTGGAACGTTGATGAAACGTCGATAAAACGGCAACGCAGGGAACTGTGGGCGATGAGGGATTCGAACCCCCGACATCCACCGTGTAAAGGTGGCGCTCTAACCAGCTGAGCTAATCGCCCGAAGACTTTTTTTACTTTACCGCAACCGTTGCCCAGCGGGGTGTCGGCGGATTGACGTGCCGCGCCCCTGGCGGCGAATATGGTCATTATGTTTTACGATTGTACTTTCTTGAGGCCTTCGATCTTCCTTCCCCGTCCCTCAAACGCCATGGTGACGCCTCCTCCGGCCGGGGGATGGCGATAATGAGGAGCTTTCTGCGACGATGCTTGGTGGTAGCATGCCGGAAGACGGCGGTGACAATGACGGCAAAGAGATCAAGGTTGAAGAAGGCGAACCGCGGTGCCGCGTGTTCGATCGGGGGTGGGCGATGAGGCTGCGTGATCGTTTTCCGAAGCTGATTGGGCCGTTGGTGATGTCGGATGATGAGTTCTGGTCGCTGCATCCGTTGCGGCTGCGCGTGATCATGGGGTTTGTCGGGGGCGTGTTTACTTTGATGGGCTTGTTGCTCTGGTGTTTGGTGGCGATTGGACTTGGGGCCGGCGACCTGCTGGTGCATCATCCCGTTGCTTTGGGACGTGTGATGCCGTGGTCTGATTTGGCTGCGTTGGTGGTGGCGGCGCTGACATTGGTGGTTGTGGGTGTAGCAGTGTTGGTGCTGGTGTTTCATAGGAGTGTTGGGGTAAAACGTGTGGTGTCGCTGCTGTGCCGTTATATGCCGGTGCTGTGTGTGCTGACGGCGGTGGGCGTGTTTGCCTCGCGTGACCGGTATTGTGCGGTCTTCGGTATCTGTCTGTTGGCGATTGGTTCGTTTCCCGGTTTGGTGTTGAACCGGTATGTCAGATGGGTGAAGGTCAAATGAGTTTCACGGCGATCAGGCTTGCGGGCGTGGATTGCAAGGGTGTGTCGGACTATGTTCAGGACGTGGGTGCCGATGTGTCGAGTGCCGTCGGGGCTGGCGGTCGGTCTTCGGATTCGTCGCCGTCGGGTGCTTGGTCGTTTGATTTCACGCTGACCGGTCCGATGTGGTGGGAGTTCGCGATGGCGTCGAACGCCTATGGGCGTGGGTTGCGACATATCTATGTGCCAGGCTCCGTGTTTGTCGTTGTGCTGTTGCTGGTGGTCTTCCTGAGTAACGGGACCTTGTATTTTCCTAATGATGAATGGTGGGTTCTTGTTCTTGTCGGGCTTCTTGTTGTGTGTTTGCTGCTTTGCGGTGGTCCGTTTCCTCGTCGGGTTGTGATGAACCAGTCGACGAGATTGGTGTCGCAGTGGTTCCCGGTGCCGAGCGGAACTGGTCCGGAGATGCGCAGTGCGGTGGGGCAGTGGAAGAACGGTGTATTCGACAGGCGTTGGCTGACGCCGTGCCGACTGTGGGCCGATGGCGGCGGCGTGGTGTTGCTGCGTCGTGTGAACGGCGAGGAGTATACGGTACGTGCTTCTTGGTCGCAGTTGGATTGTGTGCGGCTGACGGAGCATGCGGTGGTGTTGTCGCCTTCGGCGGGTGGGAAGGCGTCGATTGATATCATTCCGGCTGTGGCGGATGTGAAACTTGCGGATTTGGACTGCTGTGTTTTGGTGGATCGGTCGGTGTTGCCCGATGTGGAAGGGTTCGTGGCCTGGTGCCGGGATCGCATCGCGGGCGCCGCGCCCCGCTCTCGTGGCCTGCGTGCGTGGGTACGTCGTTTCCGTTCGTCGTTGTATGGGGACCGTGAGTTTTTGTATGGCCCGCCGAAGGGTATGCGTCCAGGGTGGTGAGGGCGTTGAGGCTATTCGTGTTGAGAGAAGATTGAGAGATGGCGGTTGTCGGTAGTGGATGGAGTCGGTGATGGCTGATGGTCTGGCAGGAAGTTTCCGTCCCGAGTGGACGTTGGGGTCGATAGGTTCGATAGCGTTCAATCCGGAGCAATGGTATATGTTGATTGGTGGCCCGGATTATCTGCGTTTCCTGGTGCCGGAGAGTCTGTTGCCGTTCTCGTATGGTGTGAAGAACGGGTTCAGGAATGGTTTTGACGATCTGTTGCATGGAGGCAGATGATGGGCGGGCGTTTTTTGTCGGGCGGATCGGTCGGCGGTTCCTCGCCGGAGTCGTTGGGTCCGTTCCGTTTTGTGTTGGGTTATCGGGAGTTCAAACAGCTGTTCCGCGCGGAGAACGGCGCCTACATGCGCAAGATCGGGCTCATAGGGACGGTGTGTGCCGGGTGGGCTATTCCTGCTTCGTTTATTGGTGGGATAGTGCCAATGTTTGAGGGAGAAATCGAATGGACTGTGAGCAACATCGCGGGAAATTTTGGTGGTTTTTTGATTGGTTGTTTTTTTGTGTGGTGTCTGGTGCGTCCGCCGTTTCTGTTTGTGTTCCGTTCGGGTGAGGCGCGTTCGTTCTTCCGGTTCCACGGGTTGCGTGTGCCTGGGGGCGTGGACCCGCGCGGGCTGTCGGTGTCGGTGTCGACGTCGTTGTGCGCGTTGGGCGGCGAGGAGGTGGCGGCCGACGGGACGGTGGTGCGTACGCCGTATGCGTTCATGCGGCGGTGGCCGGTGGTGACGTGTCGTTTCGTGTTTCTGCCGGTGGCGGATTGGCGCAGTGATTCGGCGGTGTGGAACATGGTGGGGGTGAACTGGGCGTTCCGTCCTGAGTGGGATGGTGAGGGTGTGGCGTTGCCGCGTTCGGGTGTGCCTGGTGTGTGGCGTGTGTCGTGGTGGGTGCATGGGCGTGTGCGTGAGGCGTCGGGGAGGTACCGGCGTGCGAGGCGTCTGGCCTCTCGTGGGGTGCGTGACCCGTCGGCGGTGTCGGAGGCGTTGGCGTTGATGCGTCCGGAGCTGGAGTGGCTGGCGGAGGGTGAACGCCTCAACCAGCAACACAAACAGCAAAAGACAGGGGATGCCGCGCCCAAGGAGGATGAGCGCTGATGGAAAGTTCTGAAAATGTGAGGTTGCCGATGGAAGGATTCGCGGGCGCGTACAGTGCCGCAGTTGGGCCGGTCAGCCGGTCTTCGGATTCGTCGCCGTCGGGTGCTTGGTCGTTTGATTTCATGCTGACTGGTCCGATGTGGGGCGAGTTCGTGGAGGCGGCGAACGCGTACGGGCGTGGACTTCGGCGTATCTTCGCGCCGTTCGTAGTGTTTTTTGGTGCTTTGTGCCTGATGATTGTCGGGGTGATGCGGTCCAGGTTTTTCGGTGATTCCGAGTCGGTGAAGTTGTTCGCTGGGTTATTTGCCTTCATGGTCGTTGCTTTGCTTTTCTGTTGGGGCCGGTTGGATTCTTTGGTGGTGTTGCGTTCGATGTTTCGTTCGTTGTCGGATTGGTTTGCGGTGCCGAGTACGAGCACGGCGGAGTTGACGCGGGTGTTCGCCACGTGGCGTTACAAGAGTTTTGATGCTCGTTGGCTAACGCCGTGTCGTCTGTGGGTGAATGACGGCGGCGTGGTGTTGCTGCGTCGTGTGAACGGCGAGGAATATACGACCCGTGCGGCGTGGTCGGATCTGGCGTGTGTGCGGCTGACGGAGCATGCGGTGGTGTTGTCGCCTTCGGCGGGCGGGAAGGCGTCGATGGACATCATTCCGGCGGTGGCGGATGTGCGGTTCGCCGATCTGAACGGCTGTGTTTTGGTGGACCGGCGGGTGATGCCGGATGTGGAGGGGTTCGTGGCCTGGTGCCGCGAGCGTATCGCGTCTGCGGCGGTCCCGTTGCCGTCGCGTGGCCTGCGAGTGTGGCTGTATCGTTTCCGTTCGTGGTTATACGGGGATCATGAGTTTTTGGGCGGCCCGCCGGCGTGGGCGGCGAAGTGAGTCGTCGATGGTGATGTCCTTTATTCGTTCTGGTTTAAGTGAAAGTAGTAGGGCCATCGGGTTGCGTCGTAACGGCCACGTATACTGGGAACATTGCGTAGATCACCTCAGGAGGCAGAACTGATGGCTGAAGAGTCGGAGAACAACCAAAGCTCGACGGGAATAGAATATGCTGGAAAGCGCAAGTGGGGTTATGACGTTGACCAGGTGAATGAGTTCTTGGAACGTGCCCACGAGATGTATGACAGGAATGACGGCGAGCTTACCCAGCAGGACATTCAGAGCGCCGCGTTTACGTTCACTAAAGGTGGTTACGTCATTGCCGAGGTCGACGCCGCGTTGGCGCGCCTTGAGCATGCAGTCGTGGACAAGGAGACGGCCCGCCAGATTGCAGGCAATGGTGCTGTCGCGTGGCAGGCTCGTACCCAGCAGCTTTACAGCATGATAAGCGATCATGCCAAGCGCAGCCACAAAGATCGTTTCATTCGTGGGGAGAAGAAGCGTCCTTCCTATGATGTCAAGCAGGTGGACCGTCTGGTCGATCAGATCATTACCAAATCCGCAGATGATCTGGGCGTCAGGTCCATGAGCGGCGAGGAAGCCAAGGACCTTGCCGATCTCAATTCGAGCACCGTGGCCAACGTTATTTTCACTCAGCGCAAAGGCAGCCGGGGTTACGACGAGCGCCAGGTTGATTATTATCTCGATGCGTGCGTTCAGCTGTTGAGCCGCGTTGAGTCTTATGCGCGTATCACCGATTACAACGAAAAGAACGCTGCCGCAGCCGCAGCCGCCCAGCCAGTTGGGGCACGCACGGTTCCGGTCGCCCCGCAGTCGCAGCCGGTTTCCGGGCTCAACAATGTTCCGGTCAGCCCGTTGATCGCCGATAACGTATCGGGTCCCTCGGCCGACCCTACGGTTCCGGCCGCTCAGCCCCTCGCTTCCTCGTATCAGTCTGCACAGCAGGCACAGACGACTCAGCCCGCTGCTTCGTCGAGTTCCTTCGATGCAGTCCAGACGAATGTCCAGCCGGCATCGGCCGATGATTTCGGCGCGGCTTCTTCTTCGACGTTCGATTTCAATACGACGGTTCCCGACGCCGCCGCCCCGGTAATCCCGAACTTGCCCGATGGCGTTGGAACACAAGGCAATAGCAGTAATGCTTCTGTTCCATCGCAAGACACTGCGACGGATGCCAGTTCCTCATTGGCCGCTTTGGCGAACATGGCCCATACCACCGAGAATCTCTCTAACAACACTGAGGAGGCGCCTTTCGCCACACCTCAGGTGCCGACGCTCAACACCCCGCTTCAGGGGAACGCAGACAATGGCGCCACCGGTGCTGATTCCGCTCCTTTGTTCGGTGCTTCCAGCAGCAATGCAGGTGGTAAGCCGGCAACGACCCTCAACAACTCTGACGTTGATATTCCCGACATCTCGTTCCCTGATTACAGCGCTTTCAAAGGTGACGATCAGAAGACCGGTGAGTGACGCATCCACTCAAGGCGAACGCCGTGTCATGGGTCGTTTATCATGAGCACTGTGCCAAACGAACTGTCCGATCCAGCCGATAGTCAATCCAACACGTCGTGGGGACTTGGTCGCCGTCTTTTGGTGACCATCCCTATTTTTATCGTGCTTTTGGGCATTCTTGTCACGGTTTCCAATCTCACCAGCGTGCCGTGGAAAAGGGAGCCGACGGGCCAGTCGGTGTCCACTCTTTCGCCGAATACCGGTGTTGTGTTCGATAATCCCCAAGATGTGCCGTTGGCGCATCGCGACAGTTTCAAGGTTTCCTCGCGTACGGTCACTTTGGATGTCAAGCGGCCTGCCACCGGTGAGGTTCAGCATGTCCATGTTCTTCTTCGGGCACCGAAGGATTCGGCAGGCACGAACGTCAGGCACCCCGGAGTCGTATTTATGCACGGTGCAGGCTATGGAACCGCGGAAAACAGCTTCGGTGACGCCGCCGCAGACCTTTCATCGGCCGGGTTCGTCACTGCCGTGATGGACAAGCCCGTCTGGTCGACCAACGACATCACCCGAGATTATCCGGCAAGCGCCAAGGCCTATGACCAGGTCGTGCGCTACCTGCGTACGCAGCGCAATGTCGACCCGGATAAGGTCGGTCTTTACGCGACTTCCGAAAGCACATGGATTTCGCCCTACGTCATCAAATATGACAAACGCATCGCTTTCCAGCTCCTCTTGAGCCCCATGGTCTACGGCCCCCGACAGTCCTTGGGATTCTTCGTCGGACAGGACTTCTCGCTGGTCGGCGCCAATAACGGCTACCAATCAATCGTGCGCAGGCTGTTCCACGCCGATACCGAAATGATGGGGCTTCATAACCTTGATTTCCCGATGGATCTGCGCGAGGCCTACGCAGTGCCGACCATGGTGGTCTATGGCTCGAAAGACGTCCTGACCGCGCAGGTCGAGGGCTTGGAACATATTCTCTATTCCGCCCATCGCGCCGGCAACCGCAACGTGACGGTGCGCAGCTATGCTGTGGCCAACCACGTTCTGCGGCTTGGCGACGAGGCAGACACCGGCACCCCGTTCGCGGATGATTACATCAATGACGTCATCTCGTGGGCCGTGGGCACCGTCGCCGGCCTCAAGCAGACGAGCGAGCTCGTCGCCGGCACCACCATCCGTCAATCCATTGCGGTGCCGGTGGAGCTGAAGGCGGATCGCAGTCTCACCGTCTACGGTTCCATGGTCAATGTCGGCATGGTGGTTCTGCTTGCCGCGGCGTTGCTCATGGCACTGGTCGGCTGTGCGATGAAGGGTTGGCGGCTGGTTCATCGTAATCACAATAAGGTGTTCGGCTTCATGCGGGGCTTTGGCAGCGAGCTGTTGGCCGTTGCCGTGACGACGTTGGCGACGTTCGTGCTGTTCGCTGCGGGACTTGGGCAGGTCATCATGGCCGTGGTCAAGCTCGGCTGGGGCGGCGCGCCTAGCGAAAACCCCGGCATGATGTATTGGAGCTGGCCGGTCATCCAGGTGGTTTCGACGCTGGTGGTCTGGGCCTGGGCCCGTATTCTGGCGCGTTGCATCGAAGTGGCACAGGTGCGCGGACTGGCGCAATTCCCGCCGCGCAAAGGGGCGATCAGCGATGTGGTCAGTGGCCGGGAGCCGGTGTTCGCCTCGAAACGGTTCGGCCGTGTCTTCTTCTGGCTGGTCGCTGCGGCGATGTTCAGTGTCCTGCTGTTCTTTGCGTTCTGGGGCCTGTTCATTTTCTGATCAGACATGTCGGATTGCGTATCGGCTTGATTTCGATGGACATGAATGTCGACGGATATTGTGGTTTCGTCCATGCGACAAGCGGTGCTCGTAGTATGAATCTGTGAAGTGAATCGGGGAGGTGAGGCGGATGGCGCTGTATCGCGATGAAGGCGTGGTCTTGAAAACCGTCAAACTCGGCGAGGCCGACCGCATTATCACCTTGCTGACCCGCACCCACGGCAAGGTGCGTGCCGTCGCCAAAGGCGTGAGACGCACCAAATCACGGTTCGGCGGGAGGCTGGAACCGTTCATGCGCGACGATCTGCTCATCGCCGAAGGCCGTTCGCTGGACGTCATCTCGCAGGCCGCTTCCATTTCCTCCTATGCCGCGCGCATTTGTGTGGACTACGACGCCTACACCGCCGCCAACGTCATCGCCGAGACGACCGACAAACTCGTCTCCACAGAACACGAGCCGGCCCAACGCCAATACATGCTGTTGATTGCTGCATTGGCGGCGTTGGCACGTGCGCTCCATCCGGCCGAAGCCATCAGCGATTCCTATGTCATGCGGGCTTTGGCCCAAGCCGGTTGGACCCCACGCCTTTCGTCCTGTACGGTTTGCGGCAAGCGTGACGACCTCGATTACTTTTCCGTGGCCTCCGGCGGGATACTATGCTCCACCGACCACACCCCGGATTCGAAACGCATTGATCTGGACGGCCGTGAACAGATGGAGGCGCTTGTCGAGGGGGACTGGAAAGTACTTGATCGTGCACCTTTGAAGGCCGAAATTCGGCGATTTGTTGAAGAATGGGGTGAATATTACCTCGAACGACCCATCCGCTCGCTGAAGTTGCTAGATTCATAAGTATGGCTTTTGAACATGTGGACTACACCTCGCTTGACGTTCCGGCGGCTCCTTTTTCCGACCCGTCGATTATCCCGGCGTTCCCGAAAGGCAAGGTTCCCCGTCACCTCGGCGTCATCATGGACGGCAACGGGCGTTGGGCTCAGCAGCGCGGCCTGACCCGCACGCACGGCCATCAGGCAGCCGAGCCGGTCGTATTCGACACCATCGCCGGCGCCATCGAGGCGGGCGTGCGTTACCTGAGCCTCTATACCTTCTCCACGGAAAACTGGAAGCGTAGCCCGCAGGAAGTGCGCTTCCTGATGGGCTTCTCCCGAGACATCATCCACCGTCGCGTCGCCCAGATGGATGAGTGGGGCGTGCGCGTGCGCTGGTCGGGCAGGCGGCCGAGGCTCTGGAAGTCCGTGATCGACGAGCTTGAGGTCGCCATGGAACGGACCAAGCACAATTCCACCATCGATGTGGTTTTCTGCATCAATTACGGCGGCCGTTCCGAAATCGCCGACGCCGCGGCGGCCATCGCCCGTGATGTGCGAGACGGCAAGATCAGCGGCGATCGCGTCACCGAATCGATGATTGCCGATCATCTTTACAACCCCGATATTCCCGATTGCGACCTGGTCATCCGCACGTCCGGCGAGCAGCGCACCTCGAACTTTCTGCCGTGGGAAGCGGCCTACGCGGAACTCGATTTCGCACCTGAACTTTTCCCGGACTACGGACGCAAGGCGCTGTGGCGTTCCATCGACCACTACGTTCACCGCGACCGTCGTTTCGGCGGTGTCAAGACCAAGACGAAGTGACGAGCCGCTCAACCGGCGCACAAAACCGCGCAAGGTAGGCCACAAAAAAGTGATGGTTCTTCCGAATTGATTTGGAAGAACCATCACTGATATCTGACGATCTCGAATGCAGCAATCACCTATCTACATATCTTATTGTCATATCCCATCGTCACAAAATCAAAGATAGAGCTGTCTTATTTCTTACCGACAACCGATTCGTCGCCGATGATCTGGCAATGGATGCATGCCGGAATGGCGGAATCGATCGGTGGCAAATCGATGAGATTATCCGGGAACGGATTGTCTCCCAACGAACGTTTCTCGATCAGCGATACCAGCTTGCAGACCGCCCAATAGCCCATTTCATAATAAGGCATGGCGACCGAGGCCAGTTTAGGTGTGAAGGTGTCAACGATATTGCTGTCGTTGCCCACGCCGATGACCGACAAATCCTTGCCAACAGTCAGACCGCGGCGTGCGGCGCATTCGTAGATATACCAGGCGCGTGCATCGTCGTAGCAGAAGAACGCGTCGGGTTCCACTTCGTCGAAAAGCGAGGAGACCATGCCGAGTGCGTCACCGTCCTGAGAAACATTGACGACCATTTTCTGGTCGAAAGGAATCTTCGCTTCATGGAGGGCTCTGCGATAGCCTTCAAGTCTGGTAGCTTGGGCGATGGTCGGTGCCGCATTGCCGATATAGGCGATTTTTTGGGCTCCGGAGTCGATAAGTTTCTTGGTGGCGTCGTAGCCGATGGCGAATTCGTCGGGTTCGACGATGGGGAAGCGGTTATCAACGGTATTGGTGGAAATCAGAACAAGCGGCGAATGGACGAGATCTTCGGGAACTTCGGTGACTTGGCTCGACGGCTTAGAATAGAGGAATCCATCCATTCCATAGCGTTGAAGGACGGAAATCTGATCCGTCTGGCTGCTTGAGCCGTCCGTATCCACAAAGAGGATGATATAGCCGTAATGGCTGGCCGCATCCTGTGCACCCTGCAGGGTCTGTGCAGTGTAGGGGATGTGATAGATATCCTCGGCGACAAACCCCAAAATACTGGTTTTGCTGGTACGCAAGCTGCGCGCCATCGGGTTCGGCTTATAACCGAGTTCGTCGGCTATCTCGCGCACCTTTGCGGCGATTTGCGTTTTTACGCGCCCGGCATCTCTGTTGTTGAGTACCAAGGAGACAGTGGAGATCGAAACTCCGGCCTTCTCCGCCACGTCTTTCATAGTCATCATGCTTTTTAATCTATACCCATTTACGGACTAAGTAAAACGCAATGACTAGTATTTGAAACTCATGCTCATTTCATTGGAAATTGGCGGTTTATTTCGTTTGACTTAGAATGTCGTCAACAAGTTGCTGTTTCTCTTTGATTTGTCCGGAAAAACCGGGACGTATGTCGAGTTTAAGTGTGACGCCAGTGCGATAGCCCTGGGCTGCCAACACCATGGTGGCGTCCCGCACCGTTTTGAGTACGTCGTCAAGATCGCCTTCGATGTTGGTGAACATCGCGTTGGTCTCATTCGGCAGGCCTGACTGGCGGATCACATCGACGGATTGCGCCACGTATTCGCTCAGCTCCGAGCCTGTCCCGCTGGGGGCGATGGCCACCGCCGCCACTGTATTGATGTAGGGTTTGCCGGTTTCCGGGTCGAGGGGAACGCTTTGTTTTACGGCGTTGCGGTCGGGGTTTTCACTCATATTGATCTCCTTTTGATCTCTTTGAATCATCAACAGCATGCTACCTTCAAGGCTTGGCATTGCTGGTTGCCGCGGTTGGGTGGAGGTGTCACGCTATGTCGATAAAGTAGGCACACAAGCAAATGTCATGGAACGGCTGATTAAAGCCGATAATCGGAAGGTGTGTCGTGGCTCAATCCAAACTTGATGAAGTCGTATCGCTGGCCAAGCGTCGTGGTTTCGTGTTCCCTGCGGGGGAGATTTACGGCGGCACACGTTCCGCATGGGATTACGGCCCACTCGGTGTCGCGCTGAAGGACAATATCAAGCGCGAATGGTGGCGTTCGATGGTGGTCACCCGTGGCGATGTCGTCGGCGTCGACACCTCCATCATCCTGCCCTCGGCGGTCTGGGAGGCTTCCGGCCATGTCAAGGTCTTCAACGACCCGCTGATCGAGTGCCTCAACTGCCATAAGCGCCAGCGTGCCGACAAGTTGCAGGAGTCCTACGCCGAGAAGCACGGTGACAAGATGCCGGAAGACGGCCTGAAATCCATCGTCTGCCCCGACTGCGGCACCCGCGGCCAGTGGACGGAACCGCGCGACTTCAATATGATGCTGCGCACCCACCTGGGCCCGGTCGATGATGAGAACTCGCTGCATTATCTGCGCCCGGAGACCGCTCAGGGTATCTTCGTCGACTTCAAGAACGTGATGACCTCCTCGCGCAGCAAGCCGCCGTTCGGCATCGCCAATATGGGCAAGTCCTTCCGTAACGAGATCACTCCCGGCAACTTCATCTTCCGAACCCGCGAATTCGAGCAGATGGAGATGGAGTTCTTCGTCGAGCCCGGCACCGACGAGGAGTGGCACCAGTACTGGATCGACACCCGCACCCGCTGGTACACCGACTTGGGGATCAACCCCGAGAACCTGCGTCATTACGAGCATCCAAAGGAGAAGCTCGCGCACTATTCCAAGCGCACCGTCGACATCGAATACAAGTTCGGCTTCAAGGGTAGCGACTGGGGCGAGCTCGAAGGCGTGGCCAACCGCACCGACTTCGATCTTTCCGCGCATCAGGAGCATTCCGGCGAGGATCTGGCCTTCTTCGATCAGGCCAGCGGCAAGAAGTACATCCCCTACGTCATCGAGCCGGCCGCGGGTCTGACCCGTTCGCTCATGGCCTTCCTGGTGGATGCCTACGCCGTCGACGAGGCACCGAACACCAAGGGCGGCGTCGACCGCCGTACCGTGCTGCGTCTCGACCCGCGCCTTTCCCCGGTCAAGGCCGCCGTCTTCCCGCTGAGCAAGAAGGCGCCGCTGCAGGGCATCGCCCACGATCTGGCCGCCGAACTGCGCCAGCACGACTGGATGATCGACTATGACGAGGCCGGCGCCATCGGCCGCCGCTACCGTCGTCAGGACGAGATCGGCACCCCGCTGTGCATCACCGTCGACTTCGACACGGCCGACGATCACGCAGTGACCATCCGTGAGCGCGACTCCATGAAACAGGAGCGTGTCGACCTCGACAATGTGGCCCAGTACGTCGCCGACCGCATCGGTGAGAAGCGCGTGCGCTATCCCGAAGGCCCGGCTTCGATCGTCGGCAACACCGCTGCCGATGGAGGCGTCGACTTCGCCAAGGAATCCGGCATCGACGAGTCCGCCCCGGTGAAGATCGCCGAAGCAGGAGGCCTCTACTGAAGAACTTTGAGGAATGGCTGAAGAAAGTGGATTATTCGGAGGCTCGGCAGCACTTTGATGAGGGCTGGGACGAGGCGCTCAAGGCGCTGCCCGGGCTCGATCCGAGCGAGACCAG
Organism: Bifidobacterium sp. ESL0800; assembly: GCF_029395355.1. Taxonomy (NCBI): domain Bacteria; kingdom Bacillati; phylum Actinomycetota; class Actinomycetes; order Bifidobacteriales; family Bifidobacteriaceae; genus Bifidobacterium; species Bifidobacterium sp. ESL0800. The sequence goes on along the minus strand of NZ_CP113913.1, from coordinate 1,209,105 downwards.
TGCCGCAGCCGGCGAATACGAGGCGGACGCCGACGGCAAGCCGCTGCCGAAGATCGCACCGGTCGATTTGGGGCCCATTCATGTCGAGACGCCGGTGGTGCTCTCGCCTATGGCGGGTGTGACCAACTGGCCGTTCCGCTCGATTTGCCGCGCCTACGGACCTGACGGGCTCTATGTCGCCGAAATGGTCACCGCTCGCGCGCTGGTGGCCCGTAATCCCAAGGCGCTGCGACTGTGCCGCTTCGCGCCGACCGAAAAGATTCGCTCGCTGCAGCTTTACGGCGTTGACCCCAATATCACCGCGCAGGCCGCTCGCATGGTGGTTGATGGCGACTTGGCCGACCATGTCGACCTCAATTTCGGTTGCCCGGTGCCCAAGGTCACCAAGCGTGGTGGTGGCTCGGCGCTGCCATGGAAGACGGACCTGTTCCGCGAGCTCATCCATCGGGTGGTCGAAGTGTGCCGCGACGCAAACATTCCGGTGACTGCCAAAATCCGTGTCGGCATCGACGCGGACCACACCACGTTCCTTGATGCGGCGCGTATCGCCGAGGATGAGGGGTGCGCTGCCGTGACGCTGCATGCGCGTACGACCGCCGAATACTATGGCGGCCATTCCGACTGGAGCCGCATCGCCGAACTCGTGGACGCCGTTGACGTTCCGGTGTTCGGCAACGGTGACATCTGGGGCGCCGAGGACGCGCTGGAGATGGTGCGGCAGACGGGTTGTGCCGGCGTCGCCATCGGCCGTGGCTGCCAGGGCCGCCCGTGGATCTTCTCCGACATCAAGCACGCCTTTGCCGGTTCCAGCGAGCGTTTCAGCCCGACTCTCGGGGGCCTGTGCCAGATCATCATGACACACGCCCAGCTGTTGCTGCGCTTCTACGACGGTGACGAGACGATGGCCGTGCACGATCTGCGCAAGCACATCGCTTGGTATCTGAAGGGATTCCCGGTCGGTGGATCCACGCGTCGCGAATTCATGGAATCCGAGACATTGGATGATGTCAAAGCCGTCATGGACAGACTTGATCCATCCATTACCTATCCCGAGCGCGTCACCGACAAGCCCCGCGGCCGTGTTCGCTACGCGAAAAAGGTCCACGTCCCGTACGGCTGGTTCGATTCGCGCACCACCACCCACGAAGAGCGCGAGCGGCTTTTCGGTGACGACCCGATGGACGCCAGCTACTGATTAGGATTAGTGACTAGTTCCGGTTTATCTTGTTGAGTGTTGGAGGCGGGAATATGCGATGATCAGGCGTAAAGCTTGGCCTACCGGCCTGGAGGGTGCCTGAGCATTGTATATTTCCGCCTCCAACGCGTCAGTCGGATATTTTTGGTGTCTAATAAAAAATTGGAAAAACATGTGGTACACCCCGGGAAATAGTCTTAATTTAGGCGTGTTCTGCGATAGAGTAATAGGCATAACCGTGAAGTGACAGGAGACTATGGTGAGCGAGATTGCCCAGAATGACAATTTCAACGATAAGACGAGCATCAAGGTGGTCGGAGTCGGTGGCGCCGGTGGCAACGCCGTCAATCGAATGATTGCCGAAGGCTTGCAGAACGTTGAATTTGTAGCGATTAATACCGACGCGAAAGATCTGCTCCGCAGCGACGCGGATGTCAAGATTTCCCTGAGCGACCATTCCAGCCGTGGGCTGGGAGCCGGGGCTGACCCGGAAAAGGGCGCCAAGGCTGCGCAGGATCACCAGTCGGATATCGAAGAGGCGTTGAAGGGCGCCGACATGGTCTTCGTCACCTGTGGTGAGGGTGGTGGCACCGGTACCGGTGCAAGCCCCATCGTCGCGCGTGCGGCGCATCAGCAGGGTGCTTTGACCATCGCGGTGGTCACTCGTCCGTTTGCTTTCGAGGGTCCGCAGCGTGCGGCTTCGGCAAAGCTCGGCATCGAGAACCTGCGCAAGGAAGTCGACGCGCTCATCGTCATTCCCAACGACCGCCTCCTGGAGCTTTCCGACAAGACCATCGGCATCGTCGACGCCTTCAAGACCGCCGATACCGCGCTGCTGGCCGGCGTGCAGGGCATCACCGACCTCATCACGATGAACTCCTACATCCATGTCGACTTCTCCGACGTCACCGCCATCCTGCGTGGCGCGGGCACCGCGCTCTTCGGCATCGGCTCCGCACGTGGCGAGGATCGCGCCACCCAGGCCGCCGAGATCGCCATCAGCTCCCCGTTGCTTGAAGAGAGCATCGAGGGCGCGCACGGTGCGCTCATCAATATCGCCGGCCCGACCGACCTGAAGCTGCAGGAAGCCAGCGACGCCACCGAATTGGTGCGCAAGGCCATCCATCCGGAAGCGCAGATCATCTGGGGCCTCGCCCTGGACGACGCCTATGGCGACGAGGTCCGTGTCACCGTCATCGCGGCGGGCTTTGACGCCGAAGGCAAGAAGGACGCCGAGAGCCTCGATACGGTTTCAAAGTCGGCGGAGCCTGCCGCCCACACCTATGAAGCCGAATCGCAGACTCCTCTGGTGCGTCATGTGCCCGATTTGGACACTCCGACCGTCGCGCATACCCCGGAGACCGATTTGTATGATGATCCGGATGAATCGTCCTCGCCCGACGATCCCGGCGATCTCGATATCCCCGATTTCCTGCGCTAAAGAGTAGACGAAAGGATTGTTATGGCTGGATACATGAAAAAGGCGATGTCATATCTCGGTATGGCTGACGTCGTTGATGACGATGACGACGAAACGCAGGAAACCGAAGATGCCGTATCCTCTGATTTCGATTCGGACACTACCGTGACGCCTATTACGCCACAAGCGACTCCCGCTACACGCACTCAGGACAGTGCTTCCTCGGCGCGAACCGCCAAGCCTTTCCCGGCAGGTCGTATCAACCGCATCACCACTATTCATCCCAAGACCTATGACGAGGCCCAAAAGGTCGGCCGTGCCATCCGTGACGGCATTCCGGTGGTTCTGAACCTCACCGGCGTCTCGGAAGCCGTTGCATACCGAATCGTGGATTTTTCGGCCGGCGTGGTCTTCGGGGTCCGCGGGTCGCTGGAGCGTGTCACGCCCAGGGTCTTCCTGTTGAGCCCGGCCCAGGTCAACATCAAGGTGGACCAGTCGTCCGATGAATCCGAAGATGATTTGTTCTGAGGTTTTATGCTCTTTACCTTCCTTTATCTGCTCAAGTGGCTTATCGGCGTTTATGAGACGGTGCTCTTTATCAGGGTGCTGATCGACTGGGTGTTCGTGTTGATGCCGCGTTGGCGTCCCGGGCGAGTGATGGGGGCGATCGTCAATGTGTTTTATGTGCTGACCGATCCGCCGTTGCGCTGGTTGCGTCGCTACATTCCCGTCATTCGGATGGGCAATGGGGGATTGGACGTCACACCGATGGTTTTGTGGTTCATTCTGGCCGTGGTGGAATTCATCATCTGAGTATCTTTCCGGTGTGAGGGTATACTGCATGGTGTAGCATGTATTCAAGAGTAAAAATCAGAGGCATTATGCCCAAAGTGAGGTGTAAAAGTATATGGCACTGTTAACGCCGAAAGATATCAGGGAACATGCCTTCCAAACTGTACGTTTTAAAGAAGGATACGATGTCGAAGAGGTCGACGACTTCCTCGATCAGGTGACCGAGACCGTCGAAGCTCTCGGCAAGCAAGCTATGGCGAACGGCAACGGCCAGTCGACGCAGTCGTTGGGTCCGGATGTCAGCAAGCTCAATTCCAAGATTTCCGATCTGACCAGCCAGGTCCAGGCCCTGAGCCGCGAGAACCAGACCCTGAAGACGGCGGCGAGCCAGCAACAGAGCACCGCCAATCATCCCAACGCAAGCGTGGACGCCTCCAAGCTTGCCGAGGCCGAGGAAAGCAACAGGGCACTTGCCGAGCAGAACAAGCAGCTGAAGGATCAGGTTGACCGTTTGAATTCGCAGATCGATCAACTCACTGCCCAGGCGGCACAGGCCGCAGGCAAGAAGGACATCGACAACCAGCTTGTCGCGGTTCAGCACGAGCGCGATGAATTCCGCAACGGCAACGAGAAGCTTTCTCGTGAGTTGGAGCAGGCCAAGAAGCAACTCTCCAATGCAAGTCAGCAGGCCAAGCAACTGCAGGATCTTTCCCGTCAGCTTGAGGAATCCAAGCAACGCGAGAATCAGCTGCGTGCCCAGGTCTCCAAGATTGAGCCGAACACCGAGACCGGCAGCCTCCAGAAGATCGCAGGGGCCGCGGCCGGTGCTTCCAGCGAGCCCGAGCGTGCGACCGCCATGTTGACGCTCGCCATGCAGCTGCACGATCAGTACGTCGACAAGGGCAAGGCGAAGGCCAAAGAGATTACGGACGCCAGCCAGACCAAGTACAACGATCTGGTCAACAAGGCCAACGACTATTCGACCCGCACCCGCAACGAATCCGACGAGTACGCCAAGCAGACTCGCAGCAAGGCTGAGGACTATTCGAAGCAGACGCGCTCGGAAGCCGATGCCTACGCGCAAAAGACCCGCACCGCTGCCGACGATTATTCCACGCAGAAGCATTCTTCGGCCGATACCTACGAGGCCGAGGTTCAGCGTCGTGCCGGCGAATACGATCAGAAGACTCGCGCCGCTGCCGAGACCTATGCTCAGCAGGTGCGCGACAACCTCGCCTCTCAGTCCAAGGTCATCGAATCGAATATCCAAAGCCTCAAGCAATTCGAGACCGAGTATCGTACCCGTCTGACCGAGTTCCTGGGGCAGCTTGTCTCCCAGGTTAGCGATACGAATACATACAACAAGATGGAAGAGTCCAAGGACTGATTCGGCCATCGATATGAAGAATGTATCCCCTAAACGGCCGCGCGATCGTGTGGCCGTTTTCGTTATCGTTGCGGTTGTGGCGCTGTTGCTCGACCGTCTGACCAAATTGTGGGCGCAAACCGCACTGGCCGACGGCAGGACCATCGTCGTTATCCCGAACCTGTTGGGCTTGACGTTGGTGCACAATCCCGGGGCTTCGCTCGGGATGGGTTCGTCGGTCACTTGGCTCATTTCCTGCCTAGCGTTGGTCGCTTGCGTAGTGCTGGTATATCTGGCCTTGACTACAGTCTCACTTGGGTGGACAGCTGCGTTGACGTTGGCGTTCGCCGGGGCTTTCGGCAATCTCATCGATCGTGTTGTCTTTGCCCACGGATTCCTCAATGGTTCCGTGGTGGACTTCCTGAACTACGGCTGGTCGGTCGGCAACGTGGCGGATATAGAACTCGGAATCGCAGCGGTGCTTATCGTAATCCTGCTGTTGATGAGCGTTCCGTTCAGTGTGAAAGACCTCAAAGGTATCGAAGCTGACCGGAAAAGTAATGAAAAGCCGGTAGACAGTGTCGAAAACGGGGGAGCGGACGGCCGATGAGTCGACTGGTCCCCGCCCCGGATGCTTTGATCGGCAAGCGATTCGATGTTGCCGTCGCCAAAATGCTTGGCGTCTCGCGGTCCAAGGCCGTTGAGCTTATCGAGGCTGGCGAGGTTTCTGTCTTACAAAGACGTATTTCGAAATCCGGGACGCTCGCTAGTGGCGATACCGTCGAATTCGATATCGTCGAGCAGGATCCCGAGCCTGAACCGTTGGCGGAAGGCATGGCCGTCGTCTATGAGGACGACGATATCGTGGTGGTGGACAAGCCGGTCGGCGTCGCGGCCCACGCCTCTGCAGGTTGGACGGGACCGACGGTGTTGGGCAGTCTTCTGGCCCGTGGAGTGCATATCACTTCCATGGGGGCTCCCGGCAGGCATGGCATCGTCAGCAGACTCGATGTCGGTACCAGCGGATTGATGCTGGTTTGCAAATCGGATTTGGCGTACCTTCAGATGCGTCGTCAATTCGCCCATCATGAAGTGACCAAAATCTATCATGCCTTGGCGCAGGGCAACCTCACCAACGACAAGGCGACCATCGAGGCGCCCATCGGACGGGCCAAAGTCTCGGATTTCCGTTTCACCGTTACGCCGCTCGGCAAAAGGGCGATCACGCATTTCGACGTGTTGGAGCGTTTCAACGAGGCGACGCTGGTGAGCGTCAATCTCGAGACGGGCCGCACCCATCAGATTCGGGTGCATTTCTCGTCCATCGGCCATCCGCTGGTAGGCGACCCGATGTACGGTGCCAACCCCGTATTCGCGCAACGTCTGGGCTTGACCCGCCAGTGGCTGCATGCGATGCGTCTGGAGTTCAAACATCCCCGTACCCATCTTCACACTGTTGTGCAATCTCGTTATCCTGCCGATCTGGCGCATGCGTTGAGTGTCGTGCGCGAGGACAGGCTTTCCCTCTGACCTGGTGGTTCATCCCGCGACGGCGGTACTGCCAATTCCAGAATTTCAGCGTTCGGAAAAGTACCAGGGTCTGGTCGATTCGGTATCGTGGAGACTATGGCCAATTCGGGAAATTTCGTTCAGTTGCATAACCATACGCATTATTCGTTGCTCGATGGTGCGTCCAAGATTCCTGATCTGATCAACCGTGCCAAAGAACTCGAAATGCCGGCCATCGGCATCACCGACCACGGCAATATGCACGGCGCCTACGAAATGTGGAGCAACGCGGTAAGCGCCGGTATCAAGCCGATTATCGGCATCGAAGCCTATGTGACCCCCGAGACCTCCCGTACCGACAAGACCCGTGTGCACTGGGGCACCGAAGCCCAACGCAGCGACGACGTCTCCGGCGGCGGCTTCATCACCCATATGACCCTCTGGGCCGAAAACGACGAAGGCTTGGTCAACCTGATGAAGGCCTCGTCCGTGGCCAATCTGGAAGGCCGCGTCGGCAAATGGCCCCGTATGGATTACGACGTGCTCGAAACGTATCACAAAGGCGTTATCGGCACCTCGGGCTGCCCGTCCGGCATCATCCAGACCCGCCTGCGCTTGGGGCAGTACCAAGAGGCCTTGCGTGCCGCGCACCAGCTGCAGGATATCTTCGGGCGTGATAATTTCTATATCGAACTGATGGACCACAATCTCGAGATCGAGAAACGCGTCTCCAAGGACTTGCTCAAGATCGCCAAGGATCTCGGCGCTCCCATCATCGCCACCAACGATTCCCACTACGTCCACGAGGCCGACCGAGGCTCGCAGGACGCGATGCTCTGCATCAACTCCGGCTCGCACCTGGACGATCCGAACCGCTTCAAATTCGACGGTTCCGGCTACTACATCAAGTCCGCCGAAGAGATGAGAGCGCTCTTCAAAGACCTGCCCGAGGCCTGCGACAACACGTTGGAAGTGGCCGAACGTTGCAACGTCATGTTCGACGACCACGAGGACGGCGCGTTCATGCCGCTGTTCGACTGCCCGGACGGCTGGGACGAGACCTCCCTGTTCCTGCATGACGTGCAGGCCGGCCTTGAGAAGCGTTACGACGGCAATGTGCCGGACAACGTGCGTCGCCAGGCCGACTACGAGTGCGGCGTGATCTGCCAGATGCAGTTCTGCGGCTACTTTCTCGTCGTCGCCGACTACATCAACTGGGCCAAGACCCACGGCGTGATGGTCGGGCCCGGCCGTGGCTCCGCCGCAGGCTCGATGGTGGCCTACGCGATGGGCATCACCGAACTCGACCCGCTGAAGCACGGCCTGATCTTCGAACGATTCCTCAACCCGGAACGCGTCTCCCTGCCCGATATCGATATCGATTTCGACCCCGAAGGCCGTCAGAAGGTGCTCGATTACGTGGCCGACAAATACGGGCACGACAAAGTGGCGCAGTGCGTCATCTACGGCACCATCAAGACCAAGCAGGCCTTGAAGGATTCCGCCCGCATCATGGGCTACGAGTTCTCCGTGGGCGACCGCATCGTCAAGGCGCTGCCGCCGAGCAAGAACGGCAAGGACGCCAGCCTGAAGGAGATGTTCGACCCGACCAGCAAGAAATACGCCGAGGCGCGCGAGTTCCGCGAGCTCTACGACTCCGACCCGGACGCCAAGCGCATCACCGAGGAGGCCAAGGGCATCGAAGGGCTGATCCGCCAGACCGGTGTGCACGCCTGCGCCACCATCATGTCGGCCACGCCGATCACCGACACCTCGCCGCTGCTGGAACGTACCGACGGCACGGTGACCACAACCTTCGAATACCACACCTGCGAAACGCTGGGGCTGGTCAAGAACGACTTCCTCGGCCTCTCCAACTTGACGGTCATCCGCGACACCTTGAAAAACATCGAGCTCAACGGCAAGCAGTCCATCGACTACACCAAGATTCCGCTGGACGACAGGCCGACCTACGACTTGTTGACCCGAGGCGACACCCTCGGCGTCTTCCAGCTCGATGGCGACGGCATGCGAGCGCTGCTCAAAAGCCTCAAGCCCGACAACTTCAACGATATTTCGGCACTTATCGCGCTGTATCGCCCGGGCCCGATGGATGTGGACTCGCACAACAACTATGCCAAGCGCAAGAACGGCCTGCAGCCCATCACCCCGATCAACGACGAGGTGGCCGAGGCGCTCGCCCCCGTGCTCGACGAGACCTACGGCCTGATCGTCTATCAGGAACAGGTGCAGTCTGCGGCGCGAATACTCGCCGGTTACTCGCTGGGCCGAGCAGATGTGCTGAGGCGAGCGATGGGCAAGAAGAAGCCCGAGGTGCTGGCCAAGGAACAGGTGCCGTTCTTCGAGGGCATGAAGGAACACGGCTACTCGCGCAAGGCTGCACAGGACGTCTGGGACATCTTCGTGCCGTTCGCGGGCTACGCGTTCAACAAGGCGCATTCCGCCGCCTACGGGCTGATCTCCTACTGGACCGCCTACCTGAAGACCCACTATCCGGTGGAATTCATGGCTGCGTTGCTGCAGAACGAACGCAGCAACAAGGACAAGACCGCGCTCTACCTCGGCGAGGCGCGGCGCATGGGCATCAAGGTGCTGCCGCCGGACGTCAACGAATCCCGTCTCGAATACGCCCCTGTCGGCGACATCATCCGCTTCGGCTTGGGCGCGATCCGCAACGTCGGCGACAAGGCGGTTGACGGCATCATCACCGAGCGTGAAAGCAAGCGTGGCAAGTATGTCAACTTTATGGACTTCATTCGCAGGGTTCCGCTCGATTCGCTCAACAAGAGGTGCATCGAATCGCTGATCAAGGCGGGTGCCTTCGATTCCATCGACCCGAACCGCCGCGCGCTGTTCCAGATTCACGAGACCGCCATCGATTCCGTCATCAGCCTCAAGCGCAAGGAAGCCGAGGGACAGTTCGACCTCTTCGCCGACCTCGGTGACGACGGCGATGGGTCCGGCGAAGACGCGATGGGCGACGCCCAGGTCACCGTTCCTGATATCGAGGAATGGGACAAGAAGACCAAACTGAACTTCGAGCGCGAGATGCTGGGCCTCTACGTCTCCGACCATCCGCTTTCCGGCATGGCTTCCGTGCTCAACAGCCTGCGCGACATGTCCATCGCCCAGCTGCTCAACAGCGCCAAAAACATGGACGACCGGCAACAGGTCACCATCGCCGGTCTCATCACCTCCGTCGACCGTCGTGTCTCCAAGAAGGGCAATCCGTGGGCCATTGTCACCATCGAAGACATGGAGAGTTCCATCCAATGCATGTTCTTCGGGCGCGCCTACACGTCGGCCGCCGAATCGATGGCCGTCGACGAGGTGGTGCAGATTCGCGGGCAGGTCGAACTGCGCGACGAGACGGTGAGCATGCGGGCCAACGAAATGGAAGTGCCGAACCTGGTGGACGAAGACGAGCGACCGTTGGTGCTCACGTTGCCACAGACCGCGCTGAACCGGTCGCATGTCATGCATCTGGGCCAGATACTCACCAAGCATCCCGGAGTCTGCGAGGTGAAACTGGCTATCATGGATTCTGCCGGGAACGCCCAGGTGCTCACGTTCGGTGACCGTTTCCGCGTCAAACGCGACACGTCGCTGTTCGCCGAAATCAAGATTCTTTTCGGCCCCAAGTGCCTGCCTGCAGCATAAGCACAAATGCTCGATGGACAGTCAATCTCAGAATGTGAGTTGGGTCTCATACCGAGAGGTTGTTCAGAATATGATAAGAAAGTATGGAAAATAATACCATGCGAATTATCGATCTGCGCTCTAAGCGCCTCACCCGCGCGCAAATGCTGGAGGCCATGCCTCGTGCCGAAATGGGCACGAACGAAGCCAGCAGCGCTGTGCGCCCTATTCTCGATGATGTCAAGGCCCGTGGAGCTGCGGCCTTGCGCGATTTCGAGGAGAAATTCGATCACATTCGCCCGCACCATCTGCGTGTGCCCGTAGAGGCGATGCAAAGCGCGTTGAAGGAGCTGGATCCGGAGGTCCGCGCCGCCATCGAGGAATCGGTGCGCCGTATCCGCAAGGTCTGCGCTTCTCAGGTGCCGAAAGATTTTTATACCGATCTGGCTGAAGGCGCACGTGTCGCCGAACGCTGGATCCCGGTTGAGCGTGTGGGCCTCTATGTGCCGGGGGGCAAGGCGGTCTATCCCACTTCCGTGATCATGAACGCCGTGCCGGCTCAGGTCGCGGGCGTCTCGTCGTTGGCCATCGCCACGCCGCCGAGCGCCGACAACGACGGTCTGCCGAACAAGACCATCCTCGCCACTTGCGCCATCCTCGGCGTCGACGAGGTCTATGCGGTCGGCGGGGCACAGGCCGTCGCCATGTTCGCTTATGGCGCCAACGGTTCCGAGCCGCAAGACGGCGAGGTGCTCTGCGAACCGGTCGACAAGATTACCGGTCCGGGCAACATCTTCGTGGCCACGGCCAAATCCATGGTCTCCGGCATCGTCGGCATCGACGCGGTCGCCGGGCCTACGGAAATCGCGATTCTCGCGGACAAGACTGCCAACCCGAGCTGGGTGGCCGCCGACCTGATCGGCCAGGCCGAGCACGACGAGCTCGCCGGTTCCGTGTTGATCACCGACAGCGAGGAACTCGCCAAGAAGACCCAGGAAAGCCTGGATTACCGCGTGCCGCGCACCATGTCGCACGAGCGGGTCGCGACGTCGCTGACCGGTCGCCAGTCCGGCATCATCCTCACCGACGGCTTGGACCAGTCCGTCGCCGCCGCCAACGCCTACGCCGCCGAGCACTTGGAGATCCAGACCGAGAATCCGGACGAGGTCGTGCCTCGCATCAAGAATGCCGGCGCCATCTTCCGCGGACCGTATTCGCCGGTCCCGCTGGGCGATTACATGTCCGGCTCCAACCACGTGCTGCCCACCGGCGGTACCGCCCGCTTCGCCTGCGGCCTGGGGGTGCACACCTTCATGAAGCCGGTCGAAGTCATCGAATACGACGAGCAGGGCTTGAAGCCGCTGGCGTCGCTCATCAACGCCTTCGCCGTCTCCGAAGACCTGCCCGCCCACGGCGAGTGCGTGCTGAGCCGTTTCGTCGACGATCCTTACGACAAGGCCACCTTGAAGGAACAGGAACGCAAGGCCGGTCTGCGTAAGTAGCCATAACTGGTTTCGTTTTAGCGGCTTTGCTGTTCCGTTCTCGGTTTCGGCAAAGCCGCTTCAAGTTTAGGATGAAAACCGACTTGTGATTCCATGCAATTGAATTCTTAAAAAGGTTGATTTTCCGAGATTATGAATAGTAGATTCGCCGGAATACGTATTGCCGGTATGAAAGTTATATGCGTCGCCGCAAGGCGAAGGAAGAGGAACAGATTATGAGCGATACGATTCCGCAGGATCTGCCGCTGCGCAATGACCTCATCGGGGAGGTGCCGTATGGTGCGCCGCAGCTCGACGTACCGGTGTGCCTGAACGTCAACGAAAACCCGTACCAGCCTGCGCCGGCGGTGGTCGATGAAATCGCCGAGGACGTCCGCAGGATCGCTCCGACATTGAACCGTTATCCCGACCGCGAGCATAACGCGCTGCGTCAGGCCTTTGCGGATTATCTCGAACGCGAGTCGGGTGTGAAGCTCGGCGTCGAGCAGCTGTGGGGCGCCAACGGCAGCAACGAGATCATGCTTCAGCTCTTCCAGGCCTTCGGCGGGCCGGGTCGCAAGGCGTTGGGCGCGGACCCCACCTATTCGATGTACCCCGAATATGCGCGCGACACGTTCACGCGTTGGATCACGGTTGATCGCAACCCCGATTTCTCGCTCAACCTTGAAACTTTGCTCGCGGCGATGGAACGCGAGCAGCCGTCGATCATACTGCTGACCAGCCCGAACAACCCGACCGGCACCATCCTGCCGAGTGACCAGCTTGAGGCCGTGCTCAAAGCCGCACAGAACGCTGAAGTGGACGGTGCAGCACCAGGTGTGCATCCGGTAGTCGTAGTGGACGAAGCCTATATCGAGTTCCGTACTCCCGGCACGCCGAGTGCGCTTGAACTGCTGGCTCGTTACCCGAACCTTGCGGTGAGCCGCACCATGAGCAAGGCCTTCGCTTTCGCCGGCGCTCGTGTGGGCTATCTCGCCGCCGCACCCGGCATCATCGATTGCGTGCGCATCGTGCGCATGCCGTACCACCTTTCCGCCGTCACCCAGGCCACGGCGCTCGCCGCGTTGAAACACACCGACGAGCAGTTGAGCCAGGTCGAGCATCTTCGCAAGACCCGCGAGGCTACTGCCGCATGGCTGAAGACGCAGACTTGGCACGGCAAGCCGATTCAGGTGGCGGATTCGCAGTCCAACTTCGTGCTGTTCGGTGGCTCTTTTGAAGACCGTGACCGCATTTTCGACGAACTGCTGAAGCGCGGCGTGCTGATTCGTGTGGTCGGCCCCGACGGCTGGCTGCGCGTGTGCATGGGCACCGACGAGGAGATGGCGCGTTTCCGCGAGGCGCTGACACAAGTGCTGGCACAGCTCGAAAACGAGTAGCGGTTATCGTAGTCTTCTCTTACGTTTGCCAGTCGTCTCTGCCGTGCTCGCGAATCCATTGCTTTTGTAATACTTACGTTATGTATATACTGAACGATCTCGCTTGGCTCCGCGATGAATTATGATGGTATGGATATGGAAATGTGAACGGCGACAAAGGAGCGGATATGGCAAGAACGGCGACGATAGTGCGCGAGACCAGCGAATCCAAGGTGGAGCTGAGCCTGAATCTTGACGGCACCGGCAAAACCGACATCGAGACTTCGGTGCCTTTCTATAACCACATGATGACCGCGCTCGGCAAACATTCGCTGATCGACCTGAAAATCCGGGCAAGCGGCGACACCGACATCGACGTGCACCATACCGTCGAGGACACGGCCATTGTCTTCGGCGAGGCGCTGAAGCAGGCGCTGGGTGACAAACGTGGTATCCGCAGATTCGCCGATGCCACCGTGCCGCTTGACGAGGCGCTCGCCCGCGCCGTGGTCGACATCTCCGGCCGTCCGTACGCCGTCTGTACCGGGGAACCGGCCGGCTTCGAATATGCGATGATCGGCGGGCATTTCACCGGCTCCTTGGTCCGTCACGTCATGGAATCCATCGCCTTTCACGCCGACCTGTGCCTGCATATGCAGGTGCTCGCCGGCCGCGACCCGCATCATATCGCCGAAGCCGAGTTCAAGGCGTTGGCCCGCGCGCTGCGGTTCGCCTGTGAGCCGGACCCGCGAATCGCCGGCATCATTCCCAGCACGAAAGGGGCGCTGTGATGAGCGAATCTCGCGATGACGACAAGCGAAACGACGGTGTCGATGATTCGGCCGATTCCGATGGTGAGAACGGCGGGCTGTTCAGCGATGAAGAGCTTGAAGCGGCACTGGCCGGCTTCGAGAAGGAATTCGCGGACGACCCTGACGGCAAGAACGTCGGCAAGGACGAACCGGCGGATTTCGGCTCGAACGGCTCAGACGACGCTTCCGAACAGGCCGATCGCAAGATCACCGACGAACTGGACAAGATGGATTTCGACGAAGAGCTCGAAGGGCTTATCGGAAATCGCGCCAAGGTCGCCATACTGATCACCAGACTGATTTCGGCGGATCTGCTCGCCGCGTTCTGCCAGATCGCCGATATCTCCGCCGATTGCATGGCCGACGAAAACGGTGCCGTCGCCGTGCTGCACAATCTTGACGGCGACGCCCCTGAAAGCGCTGCGCGAGATCTGACGAGCGTGGTCAACGGTATGCCGGCCGTGCTTTCGGTCAATCGTGCGGACAAGCTCGTTTCCACCCTGTATATGGGAGGGGAACCGGGCCAGCAGTTCGCGCCTCCGGTGCTGTTCACCACCACTCCGAGGTGCGTCGAGGATCTGATGCTCGGCATCACCGATGTTTCGGGGCTCAAAGAGCAAGGTGAACACATTGTGGCGACCGCTGATTTCGACCGTAAAAAGGCCTTGGGGGTGATTGCCGACCATACGCGTTCGCGTGGGCGCGGCAAACCGAGCATTCAGTAAACGCGGTCTGCGCGGGTGCGCGATGGCGATTGGCGTTAAGGTGGCGGTGTGGCAGCGCATGGACGGGAGCTTTGCCGCAAAGCCGAAAACAAGACATGAGGTTTCGTGACGGGAACCGAATGGGTTCGAGCCCGCTGCTGCATACCCCGTTTCGCGTTATCTGAATAGACTTCCTATATCGCATGGTGAATAATTGCGATGAATTGCGGAAATTCGGACGATACTGGAACTATTCAGATATGTAAAAAGAAACGGGGAATGACATGACCGCAGTGGTGGTGTTCGATTACGGCTTCGGCAACGTGCGCTCGATGATGCGCGCGTTGGCCCATATCGGCCTTGAGCCGACCTTGACCAGCAACCGCCGCCAGGCATTGGAGGCCGACGGGTTGGTGGTGCCCGGTGTCGGCGCTTTCGCCGCGTGCATGGATGGTCTCAAGGCCGTCGGTGGCGACCGGATCATTGTCGAGCGTCTCAAGGCTGGACGGCCGGTGCTGGGGGTGTGTGTCGGTCTGCAGATCATGTTCGCGCAGGGCACTGAAGGCGGAACGAAAGCGCAGGGTCTTGGAATCATTGACGGCAGCGTGGATCTTCTCGACGCGGACGTGGTGCCGCATATGGGTTGGGACACGATCAGCGCGCCGCAGGATTCGGTGATTCTCGACGGGCTTGGCGACCAACGCTTCTATTTCGTGCATTCCTACGCTTCGATGAGTGCGTCCATTCCCGCGCGTCCTGTGGCGACGGCGAATGCCGTGACATTGGGAAGTGACGGCTATCACGGCCACGTACAATCGTCCATCGACGAGGCGAGTACACAAAAGGTGGGATTCTGCGATTACGGACGCAGCCGTTTCGTGGCGTCCTACGAGCGCGGTCCGCTTTCGGCCACCCAGTTCCATCCCGAGAAGTCGGGGGAGGCCGGGGCGCAATTGCTGAAGAACTGGGCGGCGACGCTCTGAACCTCAAACGTTGCGGAATCGTGGTCTACGGTTGGCAGAAGGTATGGATTAAAGGCTCATCAGAGGTGCTGCAGACGATGTTCCGAACGGTTGTGTTTTGACATTCTGTATTACTTATTAACCGGTGGTCGAAAGAAATCGCCACTGAAAGCGAGGAGAACAATATGCTGACATTGCTTCCGGCCGTTGATGTCCGAGGTGGCAAGGCCGTGCGTCTGCGTCAAGGCGAGTCAGGTTCCGAAACCGATTATGGCAGCCCGTTTCAGGCGGCTCAGGCATGGTTCGACGAGGGCGCAAACTGGATTCATCTGGTCGATCTGGACGCCGCGTTCGGCACCGGTGACAACCGCTCGAAACTGCGAGAGATCGGCGAGAAACTGGGCGGCAAGGTCCATATCGAAATGAGCGGCGGCATCCGCGACGACGCAAGTCTTGAAGCCGTCTTCGCAGCCGGCGCCTCACGCGTCAACATCGGCACCGCCGCGCTGGAAAACCCGGAGTGGACGGCCAGGGTCATCGAACAATACGGTGGCAAAGTGGCCATCAGCCTCGACGTCAAAGGCCATACCCTGGCCGGTCGCGGTTGGGTGAGCAAAGGCGGCGACCTTTTCGAGACCATGGCCATGCTCGATCGTGCCGGTTGCCGGCGTTATGTGGTCACGGACGTTGCCCACGACGGCATGATGGATGGTCCGAACCTCGATCTGTTGCGTGAGGTCGCCGAACGCACGCCGGCCCATGTCACCGCTTCCGGCGGCATTTCAAGCCTGGATGACATCCGTGCTGTCGCTCAACTGGGAAGCGTCGGCGTCGATGCCGCGATCCTCGGCAAATCCCTCTACGTCCATGCCTTCACGCTCAAGGAGGCCTTGGCGGCCGTTGGTTGATCGTTTCTGTCGAAAATCCTATTCGCTTACATCAGCGAAGCAGTGGGTATGGAATTGTCTTTCGAGGAAATCGGCCCGGAGGTGTCCGGCAAATCGTCCTGTCGCTGGCTCATTTGGTTGATTTGATTGAAGATTTTTAGGTAGATCAAGGATTTGGCATAGGCGAGCCACGAGAACCCCAGCAGCAGACAGGCGATGCGTACATATTTGGTGAATACGAATAAGGCGATTGCGGCGATGTCTACGGCTACGATGGCAAGTGTCTTGCCAAACGTCGCCCAAGGTATCCTCAATGCGTTCAGCAGTGTGGCTTTGAAACTGTTCTCGAACCTGGCTTGCAGAGGGCAATAGAATTCGAAGGTCATCAATAGTATGATTCCCGCTATGACAAGTATCGGAAGTACGATATAGGACGAATTCGAATTCAGGGAATTCCAGAAGGACAAGGCGAAAACGATAACTGCGCCGATTGCTGCGAATACGATGAACGCTGCAAATGAACGCAGAAACTCGCGTATGAAGCGATGAAGGTATTCCCGGCCCAGATTGATGTCCTCGTGATCGTCGTAGGCGAAGACGGTGCTGTAAAGCGCTGTTCTGGCGGAACCGATGGTGATGATCGGAATGCAGGTAAGCAGGAATAGAAGGTTCAGGATAAAGTAGCGGACGCATAGAGTCAGAAATCGCCAAAATGGGCTGTTGATATTGAAGTGCATGACGAAGTTGGCTCCTTTGGAATCGGTGATGGCGCTGTTCCGTCTGGGTGCGATTGCGGCTTACCCAATACTAAATATTAGATTGATTAATTAATTGTATATAATTAGGATATTTGTATAAATTAGTGGTCATTGATCGCCTGCGTCCCAAGGGGGTAATATGCGTTTTGATTTTGGGCCGGCAAGTCTGCGTTGGATATCCATGGCGGTGGCCTTGATCAGTGTGGCCAGTTTGGGCGCAAGGGGCACCGTTCCGGTTTTGACCACGATGCTGATAGCTGCGACGACCGTCATCCCGCGGTCGAAGATGGGGACGGCAACCGAATTCACGGGAATGTTGGTGAGGTCGAAAAATGTTATTCGATCATGTTCAATCTTGTCAAGTTCTGCATAGATGTCGCTTGCGGATGGCCTCTCGACTTCATACGAGGGCCAGACGAAATCGTCGTTGTCGAGAATCTTGGATTTCAATGCCGGGGAAGCGAAAGCCAAGAGGACTCTGCCTACGGCAGTAGGAACCAAAGGCAGAACGTCACCGACATGATAATACAAAGGCAACTGCTGATGACCGTCCCTGCGATCGATGATGAGAGCGCCGGTGTCTTGTAGAGTAGCCAGCTGAACATGAAGATTGGTGGCTCGCTCCAGATTGTCCAGGCAAGGCGAGGCGGTTTCCTGAATGGAGAGCATCGGTTGCGCCGTCTGCGCGAGATTGATCAGATGCATCCCGATTGAATAATTGCCGTTGCGCCATCGTTCCACGGCTCCGTGGGCGACCAGTCCTGAAAGGATTCTGCTGGTGGTGCTTATCGGAAGTCCGCAGCGGTTGGAGATTTGTGTGAGGTTGAGTTGAGGATCTTCTGTGGTAAAACAATCGAGAATCGCGAAAATCCGTTCGATCATGCTGGTTTTTTCGGATGTCTTTTTGGCGTCCGGAGCCATGGGTGAGCGATTCTGCTTGTTCATGGCTTAATTATAAATAGACAGGCAATTGAGGCCTTTCTGTTTTTCCACTGAGTGGAAATGGAATTTTTGTCTCGATTTCCTCACGATATAACTTGTTCTAACGAACGAGTTGACGGGTACATGGTTACCGACAAGGACCGGCGTCTTGCTTTGCAGGTACGTATCGGGACTGCGGGAATGGTGCCGGGCAGCGTTCGTTGAATTGTGGCCGATATCTTCAAGGAAGAGCTGACGGAGTCGTCGTTGTCGACGCAACGGTTCGGACTGTTCATGAAGTCGCAGAAGAAGGAGGAATAGTGGAAGCGTCACGGAAAGATGCCACGCTTAAAGCCCCATTGGTGCAAGAGTCAATTGCTGGCAAAGCCAAAAAACGTAACGGACAAGTGCAAGGCAGCCCAAAGAGAGGCAGGCATAGGCGGATATCCCATGGCTTCAAGTTGTGGCTGCTCGTCTCGCCATTCCTTTTGCTCTGCGTGTTGTTCAACTATATCCCGCTGTTCGGGTGGATCTATGCCTTCTTTGACTATCAACCGCCAATCCCGCTTTCGGAAAGCAAATTCGTAGGGTTGCAGTGGTTTGAGATGCTGGTGAGGAATCCTGCCCAGATGAGAACCATCGGCCAGGTGTTGGTCAATACCTTTGCCATAAGCGGGCTGAATATCCTGACGACGTTCTTCCCGATGATCTTCGCCATAGCGCTTAACGAGATTCGTGCCAAATGGTTTAAGAACCTGGTTCAGACATTGACGACATTGCCTAACTTCATCAGCTGGGTTCTGGTATACTCCATCGCTTTCGCCATGTTCTCCTCCAATGGCATGGTCAACGATCTTTTGCAGAACATGCATTTGATTGTCCACCCGATCAAGTTCCTCGATTCCGATTCATACACATGGATCAAGATGGTGGTGTGGAACCTTTGGAAAACGCTTGGATGGGGCTCTATTCTTTATCTGGCCGGAATCTCCGGAATCGACCAGGAGCTGTATGAGGCAGCCGAAGTCGATGGCGCCAACAGGTTCCAGCAGATCATCCACGTCACGATTCCTCAACTGATGCCGACTTATTTCGTGTTGCTGATGATGGCTGTCTCCAACTTCCTCAACAACGGCATGGACCAGTTCTTCGTTTTCCAGAACGCGTTCAACGCTCAACACATCCAAGTGCTGGATCTTTATGTATACAACATCGGTATGGGGCAGAACTCCCTGTCGTTGGCGACGGCGATTTCGATGCTCAAATCATTGGTAAGTGTGGTTTTGCTGTTCTCGGTCAACTGGCTGTCCAAGCATACCCGCGGTGAATCGATTATCTAGGAAGGAAGGAACTACATCATGAAAAATGATCATTCTCAGAGCTCCTCTCCGGCGCAGCAACGAACCAGGGGAGAAAAGGTATACAACATCTTCAATATTGTTTTCTTCCTTATTGTGACGTTCATCTGTGTATACCCGTTCTACTACTTGTTGATCAATTCCATCTCGGACAATAACCTGTCTGCGGCAGGTGCCATACGATGGCTGCCGGCAGGTATCCATCTTGGCAATTACAAGGAGGTCTTCGGCCTCGAAGGGCTTCCTCAGGCGGCGTTGGTGTCGCTCGCCCGTACGGTCATCGGCACGGTACTGACGGTGATCGCGAGCGCATACCTCGGGTTCATGTTCACGCAGCAGCAGATGTGGCACAGAAGTTTCTGGTACCGTTTCATTATCGTCACCATGTACTTCACCGCCGGCATCATCCCGATGTTCATTACGATGAAGAATTACGGACTCACCAATAATTTCTGGGTGTATATCCTTCCGGTCATCGTGCAGCCGTTCAATATCATCCTGGTGAAGACATTCATCGAATCGATTCCCAAGAGCCTTCAGGAGGCTGCGGAGATGGACGGGGCCGGCACTTTCACTGTTTTCGGAAAGATCATTTTGCCGATGTGTACGCCGATTTTGGCCACGGTGGCTATTTTCACTGCCGTTGGCCAGTGGAATTCCTTCCAGGACACCTTGATCTATATGACGGATTCCAAGCTGTATTCCTTGCAGTATCTGCTGTACACCTATATCAACCAGGCGAACTCGCTGGCGGCTTCCGTCAAGGCTAGTGGAGGTTCGGCGGTGAATGCGGCCGCGATGGCGACCCAGCAGACACCGACCTCGATTCGTATGACAGTTTCTGTTATCGTCGTCCTGCCCATTCTCTTCATCTACCCGTTCTTCCAACGGTTCTTTGTCAAGGGAATGATGCTTGGGGCGGTCAAGGGGTGATTGATCCCGCTATGTTTGGGAGTCGATACTCTCGATATCAAAAAGGATGTGAAATATAAAAAGAAAGGGAGGGCAAAGATGTCCTTACGAAAGAAAATGATCGGTGGCGTCGCACTGGCGTTGTCCGCGGCGATGATGCTCGCCGGTTGCGGTTCGTCCGGTGACAACACTGCAGGCGACAAGGACGACAATTCGTTCATGAAGGTCGATGTGTATGATGACCTGGCCAACTATCAGGGCGTGCAAAAAGGTTGGTTCGCCAAGGTGGTCAAGGATAAGTTCAACATGCAGCTGAACTATATCTCACCGAATGTCGCCGGTGGCGGAACCACGCTGTTCGATACGCGTACCGCCGCAGGCAATCTGGGCGACATCATCATCTCGACCGATGCCTTCGGCCGTGGTGCCAAACTCGCGAAGACCAACCTGATTTCGGATATGACCCCGTACCTCAAGGGTATGAACAATATCAAGAAATACAAGCATGCCACCGATGCCACCAACAAAGTCCTGGGCAAGACCTCCGGGGTCTGGGGCATCCCCAATTCGTTGTCCGACAGGAGCCCCTCGACGGCCAGCGAATCCGTGGAGCCGACGTACGGCCCGTATCTGCGTTGGGATCTCTACAAAGAGGTCGGTTATCCGAAAATCAACACCTTTGAGGATCTGCTTCCGGTACTGAAGAAGATGCAGACGTTGGAGCGACAGAAGACTGGTGACAACAAGGTCTATGCGCTGAGTCTTTTCAAGGATTGGGACGGCGACATGATGACCGTCGCGAAGGGTCCTGCCAATCTCTATGGCTACGACCAGGTCGGTTTCGAACTGGCGAAGGCCGACGGTTCCGACTACGAGCCTATAACCGCGAAGAACGGCATCTATGAGAAGGCTTTGAAGTTCTTCTATGAGGCGAACAAGGCCGGTATCGTCGATCCTGATTCCACAACCCAGAACTATGACACCCTGCTTTCCAAATACAAGGACGGCAAGGTACTGTTCTCCTTCTGGCCGTGGGCCGGACAGAACGCCTACAACACGCCTGAGCGCACTGCCCAGGGCAAGGGCTTCATGATCGCTCCCATGAAGGATCAGAAAATCTATTCCAAGGGCGCGACACCCGATGGCGGCATCACCATGATCGCTCTCGGCTCGAAAGCCAAGAACAAGCCTCGTCTGGTCAAGTTCATCGATTGGCTGTATTCCCCTGAAGGCATTTATGACTCCAGCTCGCAAGACGGACTTTCCGCCGGCCCGAAGGGGCTGAACTGGAAGGTAGAAAACGGCAAGCCGGTTCTTACCGCCTTCGGCGAGAAGGTCATCAACGGCGGCTCCGCGAACGTTCCGAAGTCCTACGGTGGCGGCTCTTACTCCGATGGTATGTCCAAGCTCAACTTCCCGAGCGTTTTGGTCGCCGACAAGGATCCCGGCACCGGCTATACGTATACGTCCTCTGCATGGCCGAGCGTTCTGGAGAAGAACAACGACAATCCATTGCATAAGGATTGGCCCGAACATATGGGAGGGGCCAAGACCACTATGGAATATCTTGAAAAGAACAAGATGATCGACGTCGCTCCTGGTGCCACCGTGGTGCCGCCTCTTGAGGATTCGAAGATTTCGACCATCAAGAGCTCGATCAGGACCGAAATCGTCAATTCCTCCTGGAAGGCGTCGTTCGCCGGAAGCGATGCGGAATTCCAGCAGATTCTCAGCGGCATGCGTTCCAAGGTCGAGGGGCTGGGGTTGAAGGATGCCCTTGCCTTCGATTTGAAGAATGCCAAGGATCAAGACAAGTCCCGCAAGGCCATTGTCAAAGAGTTCGCCAATAAAAAGAGCGATTCGACCAGCTCGTCGAATTGACGGGTGGTCTGATCGGCACCTTTTAGGTGCATGATTCCGGAACTTGGATGAAGCAGCTGACATTATGAGCCGAGAGAGGCAATGCCATCTCAGCTGCATAATGTCAACTGCCGAATCCGGGTTCATCAATCAAGGATATAAGGTTCCGTTCCTCTAGTATCTGCGGCGAGGGCCTGATAACGAAGTTAAGGGAAACAATGAAATTTTCAAATGGTGAGTGGTTGGTACGTGACGGTTTCGACGTCAAATATGCAGCGAACGTCTACACCGCCAAGATCGAACCGAAGAAGCTTACGCTGTATTGCTCGTATAATTTCCCGATTTTCGAAACCGGAATGACGCTGGACGGCGGGATCATGACGGTCGAGGTGACCAGCCCGCGTCCTGACATCATCTCCACGAGAATAGTCAATTACAAGGAAGACCGCAGCCATTGTCCGACCTTCCCGCTCAATACCAATGATCCGGACGTCGATATCGAGGAGAACGACGAAGCCTGGACCTTTACCTCCGGACACACCAGCCTCAAGATCGGAAAGGGCAAGAAGCATGATTTCCGTTTTTACTATGACGGAAAGCCGTTGACCGGAGCGGGATTCCGTTCCAAGGCGTTGGTGACCGATTCGGATGGTGCCGCCTATATTTCAGAACAACTGGATATGGGGGTCGGCGAGAAGATCTACGGACTCGGCGAGCGCTTCACCAACTTCGTGAAGAATGGCCAGAGCGTCGATGTCTGGAACGCCGACGGCGGTACGGCCACTGATCAGGCTTACAAGAACGTCCCGTTCTATATGAGCAACCGCAACTACGGCGTCTTCGTCGACAGCCCGGGCAAGGTGAGTTTTGAGATCGGCTCGGATCGTGTGCAGCGCGTCCAGTTCTCGCTTGAAGGCCAGGAGATGACCTATTGCGTCATCGGCGGCTCCTCGATGAAGGATGTGCTCAACACCTATACCGATTTGACGGGCAAGGCGCCGCTGGTGCCGGAATGGAGTTATGGGCTTTGGCTTTCCACCTCGTTCACCACTGATTACGACGAGGAAACGGTGATGAAGTTCGTCGACGGCATGGCCGAGCGACATATCCCGTTGAGCGTCTTCCACTTCGATTGTCGTTGGATGAAGGAGCTGGAGTGGTGCAACTTCGAGTGGGATTCGGACAAGTTCCCCGATCCCGAGGGCCTTTTGAAGAAGCTGCACGACCGCGGTATCAAAGTGTGCGTGTGGATCAATCCTTATATCGGCCAGAAGTCCCCGTTGTTCGAGGAAGGCGCGAAAGGTGGTTATTTCATCAAACGTACCAATGGCCAGGTCTGGCAATGGGACAAGTGGCAGGCCGGTATGGCCATCGTCGACTTCACGAATCCCGAGGCAGTGAAATGGTATCAGAGCAAGTTGCGTCACCTGATGGATCAGGGTGTGGATTGCTTCAAGACCGATTTCGGTGAGCGCATTCCCGTCAAGGACGTGGTTTATTTTGACGGTTCCGATCCGAAGCTGATGCACAACTATTATGCCCAGCTCTACAACAAGGCGGTTTATGATCTGATCTGTGAGCAGAAGGGCAAGGAGAACGCCATTCTTTTCGCTCGTTCCGCGACGGTCGGCGGCCAGCAGTACCCGGTTCATTGGGGTGGCGACAACTCCTCCAACTATCCGTCGATGGCGGAGTCGCTGCGTGCCGGGCTTTCATTCGGCATGTCCGGTTTCGGGTATTGGAGCCATGATATCGCCGGTTTTGAAGACAAGCCGACGCCGGATCTGTACAAGCGTTGGACGCAATTCGGGCTGTTGTCTTCCCATTCTCGTTACCACGGGTCGCGTGAGTACAAGGTGCCGTGGCTGTATGGCGACGAGGCGGTGGACGTGGCCCGTGAATTCACCGAATTGAAGCAACGTCTGGTTCCGTATCTGGTGCGTATGTCGCACGAGACCCACGAGACGGGCGTGCCGATGATGCGTTCGATGGTTTTGGAATTCCAGGACGATCCGACTTGCGAGGACATCGATACCCAGTACATGCTGGGTGACGACATCCTGGTGGCACCGGTCTTTTCCGAAGACGGCGCGGCGCGTTTCTATGTGCCGGACGCTGGCGGCGAGCACGCAGGCGAGCCGTGGAAGAACCTCATCACCGGTGAGAGCTATGAGCCCGGCCGTTGGTATAGGCAGACCTACGACTATCACACCTTGCCGGTGCTGGTGCGCCCCGGCGCCGATCCGCTAAACGAACAGGAATAATCGGGTATCGGTAATCAGGCGATCCGGCGGTTCCAACGAATGGCGCCTGCTGGATTGCCTGCTTGGTCATATAAAGGAAAGAGAGAAGATATGAGCGCAAGTACGCGTTGGTCGCTCGATGATTTCACGCTGGAAGAAAAGGCAAGCCTGACGTCCGGTGGGGATTCGTGGCACCTGCAGGCAATTGCCGATAAAGGTGTTCCCGGCTATATGGTCACTGATGGCCCTCACGGCTTGCGCAAGGCGGCGAATTCATCGGGTTCTTTTGAAACGAAATCGGTTCCTGCCACGTGCTTCCCTCCGGCTGCCGGACTGTCCAGCTCATGGAATCCGCAACTGGTCGATGAGGTCGGACGTGCGATGGGAGAGGAATGCGTGCAGGAGCAGGTCGCGGTGATTCTCGGTCCCGGAGTCAATATCAAACGCAGCCCCCTGGGCGGACGTTGCTTCGAGTTCTGGAGTGAGGATCCCTATCTTTCCGGCCATGTCGCGGTCGGCATGGTCACCGGCATCCAGTCGGAAGGCGTCGGCACGTCGTTGAAGCATTTCGCCGTCAACAACCAGGAGACCGATCGTATGCGCGTCTCCGCCAATGTCTCCGAACGCGCGATGCGTGAAATCTATTTCCCTGCCTTCGAATACATTGTCAAAACCGCGCAGCCGTGGACGGTGATGTGTTCCTATAACCGCATCAACGGCGTGTACGCGGCACAGAACCATTGGCTGCTCACCGATATCCTGCGCAAGGAATGGGGATTCAAGGGAATCGTCCTGAGCGATTGGGGAGCGGACCATAACCGGGTCGATGCCCTGAACGCGGGCATGAACTTGGAAATGCCGCCCACCGATACCGACAGCCAGATCGTCGATGCGGTACGTGATGGCCGTATCGATGTCGTCCAGCTCGACCGAATGGCTTCCGGGGTGCTTGACCTGATGGGCAAGGCCCATAAGTCCATGAGCGCCGAAGGCTACCGTTACGACGTTGATGCCCATCATGAAACGGCTCGCCGTGCCGCACAGGAATCGATTGTCATGCTCAAGAACGAGGGTGGCATCCTGCCGGTCGGCAAAGACCGGCATCTCGCCGTAATCGGCGAGTTTGCCCGTACCCCTCGTTATCAGGGTGGCGGCTCCTCCCACATCAATCCGACCAGGTTGTCGAGCTTCCTCGATGCGCTTTCGTCTCGCGGCATTCAATTCGACTTTGCTCCCGGTTTCACATTGGACGACAAACCTCAGGATGAGCAGTTGACCAAAGAAGCGCTGAATACCGTGAAAGGGGCGGATACCGTACTGATGTTCATAGGTCTGCCTGATGAGATGGAGTCGGAAGGCGGCGACCGGACGAGTCTGGACCTGCCTGCCAAGCAGATTGACTTGCTGACGCAGGTATCGGCAATCAACAGCCATGTCGTGGTGGTGCTTTCCAACGGTGGCGTGGTCTCCGTGGCCCCGTGGCGTGACAAGGCCCAGGGGATTCTGGAATCCTGGTTGCTCGGACAGGCCGGAGGCGAGGCGCTGGCCGACATCATCGAAGGCGACGTCAGCCCCTCCGGAAAGCTTGCCGAAACGATTCCCATGAAACTGCAGGATGATCCGACAATCATGAATTGGCCGGGTGGCGCCCGCAATGTGGACTACGGCGAAGGCGTGTTCGTCGGTTATCGATATTACGATACCTTCGATAAGCCTGTGGCCTATCCCTTTGGCTACGGCCTGAGCTATGCCGATTTCAAGTTCAGCGACATAGAGGTCGATAAGACCGGATCGTGCGCCGCGTTGGTGGAGGTCACCGTCACCAATACGTCCAATGTCGCCGCCTCGCAGACCGTCGAGATCTACGTCGCACCCGGTCAAAGCGAGGTCCAGCGCCCACGTCATGAGCTCAAAGGATTCAAAAAGGTGTTCCTTAAGTCGGGCGAGTCGAAGACGGTCTCGATTCAGCTTGACGCACGGTCGTTCGCCTATTGGTCCGACGAATATCACGACTGGCATGTTGAACCTGGCGTTTATGGCATCGAAGTGGGGACTTCCAGCCGTGACATTGTCCAGAGTGTCGAGGTTCGTCTTGACGGTGACGGCAAATCCCTGCCATTGAGCGAATGGTCCTTCTTCTCGCAGTGGCAGGAGGATCCGCTTGGTGCCAAGGCGATCGAGCAGATGGAAGCGGACGCTGCAAAAGGCAAGGCGCCCAAGTTGCCGACCGATGATGCGCTGCTGATGTCTTTGCTCGCAGGAACTCCCATCAATTCGTTCGGTGTGCTCATGGGCAAGCCGGGCACGGAGGTTCCGGGCTATCTGCTGAAGGCCTATGGACAATTGAGGAATAAGTAGATTTGAGAAAATCAAGATTCCGGTTTTCGGCATTCGCTTGATGTGATGGCCGGAATCTTTCGGACGGTTTGATGTTGGGGAGTGTACGTTGGGATTGGATTTAGCTGCAGGGCCGTATCGCCTGTCGGCGCAACAGATTGATTTTGTCAACCGTGTCGTCGCAGGCATGAGCGATGAGGAGAAGATAGGCCAGCTGTTTTTTGTCATCGGTCAAGAAGGTGACGATTCCCGCTTGAAGGATTTTATCGATCGATATCATCCCGGTGGCATCATGTATCGACCGGACAAGGCCGGCAAGCTGCAGCATAAAGTGGCGACGTGCCAGGGGAATAGCAGGATTCCGCTCTTCATCGCGGCGAACCTTGAGGCCGGCGGCAACGGTTTGGTCGCCGAAGGCACGTGGTTCGGCCGTCCGATGCAGGTCGCCGCTACGGCCGATCCCCATCAAGCCTATGAACTCGGCGATGTCTCCGGATATGAGGCGCGTCAGGTCGGTGGCAACATGTCGTTCTCGCCGATCGTTGACCTCGATCTGAACTTCCGCAACCCGATCATGAACACCCGTACCTTCGGCAGCGACGAAAGCACGATCATCGCCATGTCCGACGCCGAGATCGAAGGCTTCAAGGCCAACGACATCATCCCCGTGGCCAAGCACTTCCCCGGCGACGGCGTCGATGAGCGTGACCAGCACCTCTTAAGCTCCATCAACTCTCTGAGTGTCGAGAAATGGATGGAATCGTACGGACAGATCTACCGTCACTTGATCGAGCGCGGACTGCCTGCAGTCATGATTGCCCACATCATGCAGCCCGCGTGGGAACGCCGCCTGTGCCCGGGCATCGAAGACAAGGATCTGCGTCCCGCTTCCGTGTCCAGGCTGTTGATTGATGGTTTGCTGCGTGGTCAGCTGAAGTTCAATGGGCTTGCCATCACCGACGCCACGCCGATGATCGGTTACAATGACATCATGCCACGCTCGCAGGCGCTGCCGACCACCATCAACGCCGGCATTGACATGATCCTGTTCAACAAGGACATCGATGAAGATTACGGCTACGTGCGCGAGGCGGTCTCGAACGGCACGCTGCCGATGGAACGCGTCGACGAGGCCGTCACTCGCATCGTCGCCACCAAGGTGGCCCAAGGCGTCATGGGCACGGACGGCAAGCTTAAGAACCCGTCCTCGCCCGACTTTGATCTGAAACTCGAGGAACATGGCAGACTTGCCGCCGATCTCGCCGCGAAATCGGTCACGCTGGTCAAGGACCGTGACAATATCCTGCCGATCACCCCGAAGAAGTACCCGCGCGTGCGCCTGGTCGTGCTTGGCGACACCGACGACGGCGGCTTCAAGGAAGGCGGTCTGGTCGCCGACAAATTCAAGAAAAAGCTCGAGGGCGAGGGCTTCAAAGTCACTATATTCGACCGTAAGCACCTCGATTTCCAGGAGGTCTTCGAAGGCGGCGTCAAGGAAGAGGAGGATCGTTTCGACCTCGCCTTCTACGTCGCCAACGTCGAAACCGCCAGCAACCAGACGACGACGCGTCTCGACTGGATCCACCTCATGGCCGCCGACGCGCCGTGGTTCATGCGCAGCATCCCCACGGTCTTCGTCTCGACCTGCAACCCCTACCATCTCTATGACATCCCGATGGTCTCCACCTACGTCAACGCCTACACCGGCAACGATGTGACCATCGACGCGATCGTGCGCAAGATGACCGGCAAGGAGAAATTCGAAGGCAAGAGCCCCGTCGATCCCTTCTGCGGCCATTTTGAGACGCGCCTGTAAGGCAAATGGAAACCAAGGAGGTTGTGATGGAAGTGTCGGATATTTCGATTAACCATATGCGCGAGCCGATCGGCTACGATTTCGCAGGCCCGATACGCATCGAATTCGCAGCTCGGCTCGATGGTGAGGGCGAACATACCGACGTCTTGAAACGCGCGGTCATCTCGGAGAGCGAGACCGTCTACGATTCGCGGTGGCAGCAATACGAAGATAACGTCTTCGACGTGGCGCTTGATTTGTCGCCGCGCACCCGCTACACCGTCACCGTAATGCTCAAAGACGGCGAAAACGAAATCGAAGGCACGACCTTCTTCGAGACTGGCAAGATGGATGAGCCGTTTGCCGGCTCTTGGATCGGCAACCCCGACAAGGACCTGCAGAACACATTGCTGCGTCGCCGTTTCGAGACCGGCAAGCATGTCGCTTCCGCCCGTCTCTATGTCACCGGCCTTGGTCTTTATGAAGCATATCTGGACGGCGAAAAAATCGGCGACGAATACCTGGCTCCAGGCACCACGGCCTACGACAAGCTCGTGCAGGTGCAGACCTATGACTTGAGCGACACGGTTACTGGCAACGATTTTGCAGCCAAGCCGCACGAGTTGCTCTTCTCGCTGGCCGATGGCTGGTACAAGGGCAACTTCGGCTTTGACGGCGGACGTGACGCGATTTATGGCGACCGGCAGATGGCCATCGCCGAGCTGCGCCTGCGCTATGACGACGGCAGCGAAAAGGTTATCGCCACCGATCCGTCGTGGGAAACGACTTCGGGCAAGGTCACCAAATCGGCCATCTACTATGGCGAGGACTATGACGATACGATTCAGGTCGGCAACTGGCAACCCGCGGTAACCGTGGACCATCCCACCGACATGCTCGCCGACCGCCTGAGTCCGCCGATCACCATCGACGAGTATCTGCCCGTCAAAGAAATCATCACTACACCCGCCGGCGAGACCGTGCTCGATTTCGGCCAGAACCAGGCAGGATGGCCCGAGTTCTTCAACCGCGAACCCAAAGGCACAACGGTTACGTTGCAGGTCGGCGAGATTTTGCAGAATGGCAACTTCTACCGCGACAACCTGCGCGAGGCGCGTGCCGCCCTCAAGTACACTTCCGACGGCGAGGAGAAGTGGGTGCGCCCGCATTTCACTTACTACGGCTACCGTTACGTCAAGGTCACCGGCAACACCAAGCCGGTGAAGGCCGAGGACTTCCGCGCGGCCGTCATGTTCTCCAAGATGGACGTCACCGGCGGCATCGAAACCGACAACCCCAAGGTCAATCGGCTGTTGAGCAATATCCTGTGGAGCCAGAAGAGCAACTTCTTCGACGTGCCCACCGATTGCCCGCAGCGCGACGAACGCCTCGGCTGGTCCGGCGACGCCGACGTGTTCTCCGCCACCGCCGTGCTCAACATGGACGCCTACGCCTTCTACAAGAAATACGCCAAGGACATGGGCATCGAACAGGCCCAGCATGACGGCATGCTTACGATGTACGCGCCGGCCATGGGCGTGGACGACGGGGGAGCCGCCGTGTGGGGCGATGCAGCGACCATCGTGCCGTGGAACGTCTTTGAGGCCTACGGCGACCCGGCGATCCTGCGCCAGAACTACCGGGCCATGAAATCGTGGGTCGATTGGATCGGCAAGGCCACCAAGACGAAGAACCTGTGGACCGGCTGCTTCCAGTTCGGCGATTGGCTTTCCATGGACGGCGAGAACCCGGCGATGCCGACCGGCAGGACCGACGAGGATTTCATCGCCTCGGTGTATTACTTCTATTCCAGCTCCATCGTCGCCCGCAGCGCGAAACTGCTTGGCCACGATGAAGACGCGGAGCACTACGCTTCTCAGGCCAAGGCCATCAAAGCGGCCATCGCCAAGGAATACATCACCGCCAACGGCCGCCTGGCCATCGACACGCAGACCGCCTACGCACTGGCCCTCTATTTCGACCTGGTGCCGGAAGACCAGAAACAGCGGGTTCTGGCCGATCTGGTCACCCGCCTTGACAAGGACAACAACCATCTGAAGACCGGGTTCGTCGGCACGCCGCTGATCTGCCAGGTCCTTTCGGACAACGGGCAGCACAAACTCGCCACTCAGATTTTCCTGAACGAGGATTTCCCCAGCTGGCTCTACGAGGTCAACCTCGGAGCCACGACCGTCTGGGAGCGTTGGAATTCCGTGCTTGCCGACGGTTCGATGAACCCTGCCGGAATGAACTCGCTCAACCACTATTCCATCGGCGCGATCATGGAGTGGGTGTATCGCTACGTGCTGGGCATCGCCGGGCATGAGGACGGGTATCGAACTGTCGCCCTCGCCCCGCAATTCGACTATCGGTTGAAGCACGTGCGTGGCCATTATCGCAGCTCCTACGGTGATTTGCGCGTCGAGTACCAGCTGGAAAGCGACGCGCGGCATACGGTCACGTTGGACGTCGAGGTGCCGTTCGGCCAGAGCGTGACGGTGAAGCTGCCTCGCAGCCGTAACGCCGAAATCAACGTCAATGGGCAGGTCGTTTCGCAGCCTTTGGTGCTGACCAACGGGACATACCATATCGCGTATCGACCGGACGAGGACTATATTGAGCACTACAACCTCGACATGCCCGCCGCGGCCTTGATGGCCGACAAGGAACTGTTGGGGCAGCTCGAACCCATTAACGGTGTCTTCGGATTCCTGCAGCAGGACGGCAACCTCAACAACTTCGGGTCGCTCTCCCTGGTCAAGATGAACACCATGTTCCCGTTCGTCAACATCTCGACACAGGACTTCGGCAAGATCAAGGCCATCATGGACAAGACGCCGTTGGAAAGCGAAAGGAGATTCCTCGATGAAAGGCGCTCTCTTTGATTTGGACGGCGTGATCGCCGATACCGCCGTCTACCATTTCCGAGCCTGGCGCAAGCTGGTTAAAGACCATTTCGACCGCGAGCTTCCGGACAAGCTTGAGGAAAAGACCAAAGGCGTCAGCCGCGCCGACTCGCTCAAGGTGATTCTGGACTATCTGGGGGTCACCGTGCCGCAGGAGCAGTTCGATGCGCTGGCCGCCGAAAAGAACGAGGCCTATCGCGCACTTCTCGCGGGGCTCACCTCGGCCGATATCCTGCCGGGCATCCCCGAGCTGATTGCGCAGATGAAGCGGCACGATGTGAGGCTATCGCTGGCATCGGCGAGCATGAACGGCCCGTTTATCCTCGAAAAACTCGGGCTTTCCGACACCTTCGACGCCATCGCCGACCCGAGCAAAGTGGCCGCAGGCAAGCCCGCCCCCGACATCTTCCTGGAAGCGGCCTCAGAGATCGGCTTCGACCCGGGCGATTGCGTGGGCCTTGAGGATTCCGTCGCAGGAATCACCGCCATCAACGCCGCCGGAGCGTTCTCGGTGGGCGTCGGCAGCCCCAGCGAACTCGGCCATGCCAAGCTGCTGGTGCCGGATACCTCCGCGCTGCAGTACGACGCCATCGAAACGGCGTTTGAACGGCGCTAGAGCACAAAGGTCGATCGGTAGGAAACCGGAATGTTTGGAATTCCGGCGAATTGAAATCGCTATCGATTGACCTTTGTGTTTTTAACTGGGATGTAATGTGTCCGTGGGAATATAGAACCATGGATAAACAGCAAGAATTCGCCTTGCGTACCGTCGAGGAACGCGATGTGCGATTTATTCGTTTGTGGTTCACCGACGTGCTGGGGACGCTGAAGTCCGTGGCCATCGCTCCTGCAGAACTCGAGGACGCCTTCGAGGAGGGCCTCGGTTTCGACGGTTCGGCAATCGAGGGCATGACCCGCGTTTCCGAGGATGACATGATTGTGCATCCCGACCCCTCCACCTTCCAACTGTTGCCGTGGCGCGACGGCCCGCAAGGCACCGCCCGCATGTTCTGCAACATCCTCACCCCCGATGGCGAACCGTCGCTCGGCGACCCGCGCCACGTCTTGGAGCAGGAGCTTCAGAAGGCCAAGGAGAAGGGCTTCACTTTCTACGTTCACCCGGAAATCGAATTCTATCTTTTCCAGCAGCAGGACGATTGGGGCAAGCCGCCCACTCCGGTGGACTACGGCACCTATTTCGACCACGTGCCGCGCAGCCCCGGGATGGACTTCCGTCGCGCCGCCGTCAACATGCTCGAGCAGATGGGCATTTCCGTCGAATACTCGCACCACGAGGTCGGCCCAGGCCAGAATGAGATCGACCTGCGCTACGCCGACGCGATGGCGACGAGCGACAACATCATGACCTTCCGCACCGTAGTCAAGGAGATCTCGCTGGAACGCGGCATCCACGCCAGCTTCATGCCCAAACCCCTGACCGACCAGCCCGGCAGCGGCATGCATACCCATCTGAGCCTGTTCGAAGGGGATAGCAACGCCTTCTACGAGGCCGGCCAGGAATTCAACATGTCGCTGATCGCCCGCCAGTTCGCCGCCGGCATCCTCTACCACGCCCGCGAGATCAGCGCGATCACCAACCAGTACGTCAACTCCTACAAGCGCCTTTGGGGCGGCAACGAGGCACCGAGCTACGTGTGCTGGGGCCACAACAACCGTTCCGCCCTGCTGCGCATCCCGCAGTACAAGCCCGGCAAGGGCAATTCGGCGCGCATGGAATACCGCGCGCTCGACCCGGTGGCCAACCCGTATCTCGCCTTCGCGGTGCTGCTCGCCAGTGGGCTGGACGGCATCGAGCAGAAGATGACGCTTTCGGAACCGACGAGCGACGCCGTATGGGACCTGACCGACGCCGAGCGCAAGGCGATGGGCATCCAGCCGTTGCCTGAGAGTCTCGACGAGGCGTTGAAGGTCATGGAGAAGTCCGATTTCGTCGCCGGAGTCCTCGGCGAGCACGTCTTCGAGTACTTCCTGCGCAACAAGCGTCAGGAGTGGGACGATTACCGTCGTCAGGTCACCCGCTACGAGCTCGAGAAGTTCCTGCCCAAGCTCTGAGAGGCGAATACACAGGATTACGTTCATAGCCGGAAGCCGCACGATGATATCGGATGCAGGCTCCCGGCTATTTGCGTTGCATACATTGACGCGTCTTTGCCGTCTTTGCCGTCTTTTTTCTCGTGCAGACGTTCGGATTCGGGCGTGTTGTGTGCTTTTTTGACACGTCCCGTTCGTACTATTTCATGGTGAAGATGCTTGAATATAGGCGAGTCAAAAGCATCATCGACCAATCGCGTGACAGAGACGAGAGAACGATGGCACAGGCAGCAGTGCGCCGCAATGGCGGGGGAGCCGATGACGAGGTTATGGCCCCTCAAGAGGCGCAATCGAGCGGAAAGACGCAATCCGGCAATGAACGAAACGGCACGGCAGAATCCGCCAACCCACGTTTCTGGAACCTGCCCGTGTTCACCTTGGTCGCCATGAGCTTCATGCTCGGCATGAGCGAATTCATCGTCGTCGGCATCCTGCCGAACATCGCCCGCGGGCTTTCCGTCTCGGAGGTCGCGGTCGGCAATCTGGTCTCGATATTCGCCTTCGTCTACGCTCCGGCCACTCCGATCGGTTCGGCCCTAAGCGGGCGTTTCCCGCGCTTTCCCACACACATGGCGCTTACGGTCGTGTTCATCCTGGGCAACGCATTGTGCGCGGTAGCTCTCAATTTCGCGTTCCTTGTGGTGGCCCGGATGATCATCGCGCTGGTTTCCGGCACGCTGGTGGCGATGTCGATGACCTACTCGGGTGAGGTCACCGATCCCAGTCATCGTACGAAATTCATCGCCTGGGTGTTCTCGGGATTCTCGCTTGCCTCCGTTGCGGGCGTACCCGTGGGAACGTGGCTCGCGGGCGTGTGCGGCTGGCGCTGGACGTTTTGGCTGATCGTCGCCTTGAGCGCGGTGCTCATGGTTGCGATGATGGTGGTGTTGCCTCGTGGCGGGCAGATGCAGCATATCGGTTTCTTCGCGCAATTCAAGCTGTTCTTCGACCCGCGCATCGATCTGGGCGTGGCCGCGGTACTCTGCGGGGCGGCGGCCAGCTATGTCTTCTATACGTATCTCACCCCGATCATGCGCGACGAAATCCACCTGCCGAAGCAGTATCTCAGTGCCGGCCTGGTCGTGTTCGGCCTCGCCTGTCTTTTCAGCAACCTTTACGGCGGTAAACTGGCTGGTCGGGGCAACGGTGTCGAGCCGTTGGCGCGGATCCGGCCCATCTATGTGGCTCAGACGATCTGTCTCTGCGCCTTGCCTCTCGTCCATTTCCTGCCGTGGTTCGGCGTGCCGCTGCTCATCGTGCTGGGCATGCTGATGTACCTGCAAAATTCCTCGTCGCAGGTGCTTTACATGGATGTGGCCGAAGCCGCGCACCCCGGCTGCCTCAACCTCGCCTCGTCGCTCAACTCGATGTCGTTCAACATCGGCATTGCGCTGGGCTCGGCCGTCGGAGGTCTGGTCAACAGCCTGCTCGGCCTGACCTGGCTTGGCCCGTTCGCCGCTGTTTTTGCGCTTTTAGCCGTCGTCATCACCACCGTGCTGTGGAAATATGTCAAGTAAAAAATGATTGACACGTTCTGCAGTGCTGATATGTTGCAGAACGCTGTCATCATGCGGGTGTGAGCGGCTTATCTATGACGATAACGTCGTGAAATTACCATTTTGAGCCGCTTAACGCTGGTGAGTGGCTTATTTATGGTAATTGGCGTGTGATTCTACCATTTTTGAGCCACCGGGAGTGAGCGAGTGGCTTATCTATGGTAATAAAGTTCTGTTATTACCATATTTGAGCCGGTGATGAAGCCCCTACTTGCGCGGGTCGCCGAACCAGTTGTTGTAGATCAGTGCGAAGTTGCGGTTGCCATAGCTGGAGCAGGCGTCTCCCTCGCCAAGGCCCGCCTTGAGCGAGGCGGTGTTGGGCTGGTAGGGCGTGTAGACGTAGAGCAGGGCGGTGGCGGAGTTGCGGATATAGACCTCAGAACCGCCGCAGCTTTTGTTCGGATGGTACTGCACGTAATTGAGCGTGCCGGCGTGGTATCCGTATTGGCTTTCATGGGCCTGATAGTACTTGAACCGCTTGGCCGCGCCGTAGACCTGATTGAAGAAGCCGGCATAGCGCGGGTCACAATCGGCGTCGTCCGGGCAGCTCAGGCCCATGGCGGCCTTGTATTGGAAATCGGTGGGATTGGCGGTGCCGATGAGATGCTGCTCCTTCTGCATTACGGTCAGGAGTACTTTTTCGCTGACGCCGCAGGCCTGCGAGGACTTGTAGATGATGGCGCTCGCGGACTCGCCTTTGGCTCCTTTGTAGGCCTTGCAGAGACTGTCGGCGGCGATGTCGGAGGTATCGAAGGTTTTGACCGGCAGGCAGTTCGCGGAGGTGCAGTTCGGTCCGTGACGAATGATGAAGGCCTGAACTTCGGCCTGGCTCATGGCATCGGCGTTGAAGAACTGTGCGTCCGAGATGATGTTGCCGGGGTCGAAATCGTACTTTTGTACCATCTCTTCCTGCCGCTTCTGCACGTCCGTGACCTCGATATGCCATTGGACCATGCGAATCAGCCCCATCACCAGTGCCATTACGCAGATCACCGCGACGATGCCGCCGAGTACTACCCCGGCTTTTGCGGGCACGCCGGCCTTGCGCCACTTGCGTTTGCAGGTCGCGATGAATTTGGAAGAGGAACGGGAACGCTTGCGAGACTTGGAAGATGATGCCACGTCACCCATGCTATCGTGCGCCCCTGAGAGTTTACCGGCAGAAAAGTCCAGTGCGTGAAAACCGCTGCGAAGGTATATCGGTGTATTCAGGCCAGCACCTTGCGGATGCGCTTGAGGCTGGCGGGGGACTTGGTGCCCAGTTCCTGCGCCCACAGCGAGACGTAGAACTCCTCGAGCATCCAGCGCGCCTGCTCCACCTGCTTGCCGAACGCCTCGCGGCGAGGGCCGGCGGGTTCGGCCTTGAGTTTTTCCTGTGCTTTGGTGACCAGATCCTTGGCTTCGTCGGCCTCCCAGGCCCAGCGAACGTCACGGTTCTTGTCGGCTTTGGCCTTGTCAAGACGCATCAGGTCGGCGTGCAGATAGCGCTCGATATTCGGCAGGGCAAATGGAGGCGTCTTGCCTACGAAACCGGGGTAGACGAGCGTCGCGATATGTTCTCGTACCGATTGCAGCACGGCCAGCATCGTCAGATCCGCCTTGCCTCCCACCGCTGAATCGACGGCGGCATAGCGTTTCAAGATGGCGATGACGTCGTGGGCCACGGCGTAGACCGTGTCCTCAAAGGTTTGCGTGACTCCGCTTACCGCCTCGGCCAATGCGGTGTCATCGGCGAGCTTGTCGATATGGGGGAGCAGACGTTTGACCGCTGCCAGCTCGAGGTCGTCGACCAACAGTTTCGTGGATTTGTATGGTGCGCTCGCCAGCATCAGCGCCTCGCTGCCAAGCCAGCGGGAGGAGATACGGTCTTCAGGCAACTTCAGTTTCTCATATGCGGCCTGCCAGAGCATCTCGGCGCGGGAGACAGTAGTGGCGCCGGCTTTGTTGAGGAGGTTCGCCTGTGCGACCACCTTGCCTTGCGATCTGGCCTTGCTGGCCTGTTGTTCCACGGTTTTTCGTGCGCTGGCCTGCGCCTGACGAGCGAACTTGTGTTGCAGCTCGACCAGCGATTTGCCGGTTCCGAGCACGCGGTAACGCTGGGCTTTACCGTGACGTTGGGCACGGAAGGTCGCGTCATCGATGATGACGGGATTATTGGCGTTGACGGCATCGACGTGGTTGCTGTTGCCTTTGCCGTTACGTTTGCTGCCATGACGGCCTTTGCCGGGTGTCGGCGGCAACGGTTCCTCGACGCTGAACGTGACGCGCAGGTACGGCGAAAGCTTGTCGAGCTGGTCGCTGTTGAAATCCTCGGGATGGATGGTCGCGTTGACGTTGGTGATGGCGGCGTACGTGAAGGCGTGCGCAAAATCCGGCCAGCGTGCGGTGCCGGTTGCCTCATCGACAGGTGGCAGATTCGGCTTGCCTTCGGAACCTGAGCCGGGCAGATTCGGATACCGTTCGTCTATGGCCGTGCGAATCGTGCGGGCCGTGTCGGGAGCGGGCACGAACTGGACACGCAGGGATTTCGGCAATGACTTGATATAGCCAAGAATCAGTTCGTCAAGCAATCCTGGAACATTCCAAGTGAACTGCTCGGGGGTCAATCGGGACAAGGCTTTGATAGGGATATGCACCGTCACGCCGTCGGCCGGGTCGCTGGGGTTGTAAATATAGCTCAGACGCAGATTAATGGGAGTGCCGTCGGTGCCGAGCGTGTGCCACTGGTCAGGGTAATCCCGCAGGTCCACGGATTCGTGCGATTGCAGGCGTTCGACCTTGTCCGGATCGAAATCAAGCAGATGCGGCTGCGCCTCGTGGATGGACTTGACCCATTTGCCGAGGTCGGCGACGCTGGTGACATCTTGGGGAATGACGGTGTTGTAAAAGTCGAAGAGGTCTTCGTCGCTGACGGAATCGGAAATCTGACGGGTGCGATTGGTGTCGTCCACCGCGTCCTGCAGGATGTCGCGGTTGGCCTCGACGAAATCGTCGTAGGAGAAGCGCTGCTGAATATCACCTTCGACCAGGCCTTGCCGAATCAGGAAATCTCGGGCTTCGGGAGGGTTGATACGTCCCCATTGCACCGGTCGATCCTGCACAATCGGAAGGCCGTAGAGCAGTACTTTCGAGCTGGCGATGGCACTGCCACGCGAGCCGGACCAATGCGGCTCGGCATAGGTGACGCGGGTGAGGCTTCCGGCCAGCGGCTCGGCCCACGCGGGGTCGATGGCGGCGGAGTAGCGCGCCCAGAGACGGGAAGTTTCGGTCAGGTCGGTCGACATCACCCACGGTGGGGTCGACTTGGCGACGCTCGAGGCGGGGAAGAGGGCGAAGCGAGTGCCGCGCGCGCCCTGATATTCGTTCTTCGACTGCTTGGCCGCACGTTTCATCGCTCGTGCCTTGGCGGCCCCCTTGAGTCCGGAGAAGTCAGAGGCTTTGGGTTCGCGCACCACCTGCATGCCCATCATCGACAGCAGGCCGGCGAGCATGGAGGAGTGGATACCCTGTGCGTCCCACGAGCAGCAGAGGGCATGCGCCGCCTGCTGGTTGATAGGCAGCATGAGGATTTCCGGTGCCGGACGCGAGATTGGAGCGGGTTTGCCGACCTTGAAGTGCATTTGACGGCACATCTGCCGCAGCTGGGAGACGAGGTCTCGCCATTGCCGCAAGCGGATGAAGCTGAAATATTCGGATTTGCAGATCTTGCGCAACTTGGCATTGCCGGTATGGTTGCCGTCGCTACCCTCGTCCGGGCCGAAAATGTGGTCCCACATATTCAAGGCGGTCAGGAAATCGCTGGTCTCGTCGGCGTAACGATTGTGGACGCGGTCGGCCTCGGCTCGGATTTCGTCGGGTCGTTCGCGCGGGTCCTGCAGACTCAGGAAGGCGACGATGACCAGCACTGCGGCGAGCGTGTTGGGTGTGGCCTTTTGTGCGGCCTCGAGAATCATACGGCCGAGGCGAATGTCGATGGGAATACGCGAGAGCTGGCGGCCGGTGTGGGTCAGGCGCACTTCGCCGTGCTTGCGTGCGATGGCCTTGAGTTCCGTGAGCTCGTTGAAACCGTCGGACACCGATCTGGTGTCGGGCGGGTCAATGAAGCCGAAATGGGTCACGTCGTCGGCGGTGCGTGCCACGCCTACCGAGAGCATGTGGAGGACCACCGCGCCTAGCGAGGTGCGCAGGATCTCTGGCTCGGTGAAGCGCGGCCGGGACTCGTAGTCGTCCTTGGAGTAGAGCCGGATGGCGATGCCGTCGGCGATACGCCCGCAGCGGCCGCTTCTCTGATCGGCGCTGGCCTGGCTGATGGCCTCGATGGGCAGGCGCTGCACCTTGGCGGACTTGGAATAGCGCGATATACGCGCTTCGCCGGGGTCGACCACGTAGCGGATGCCGGGCACAGTCAGCGAGGTCTCCGCCACGTTGGTGGCGATGACGATGCGCTGGTGGGAATGGTGCTCGAAGACGCGATGCTGTTCCTTCGAGGAAAGCCGGGCGTAGAGCGGCACGATTTCCAGCGCGTCGGGCCGGCGCATGTCGGAGGCGCGGGGGCCGAAATGATGGCGGATGGCATCTTCATATTCGTGGATGTCGCGCTCGCCGGAAGCAAAGACCAGAATGTCGCGCGGCCCGCGGTCGTGCGAGGAATGGATGACCAGCTCGGCGCAGGCGCGTGCCACCGCGCGTGGCATGTCTTCGCTGCCCGTGTTGCCCGAAGTGCTATCTGCTCCTGGAATTTCGCCGTTCTCATCGGGCAGCGACCCGTCGGCGAAACCGGGGACGTGACGCATCAGCGCCGGCATGCCTCCCAGCGGCTCGTAAACGATTTGCACGGGGTAGGTACGTCCGGAGACTTCGATGACGGGAACCTTGGCGTGCAGCGCGTGTTCGAAATGCTCCTTGAACTTCACCGAGTCGATGGTCGCCGAGGTGATGATGAGCTTGAGGTCGCGGCGCTTGGGCAGCAGGGCGGTCAGGTAACCCAAGAGGAAATCGATGTTGAGGCTGCGTTCGTGCGCCTCGTCGATGATGATGGTGTCATAGCGAGTCAGCTTCGGATCGTGCTGGATCTGCGCCAAGAGAATGCCGTCGGTGACGATGCGCAAACGTGTCTTGGGTGAGCTTTCGTCGGTGAATCGGACCTGATAGCCGATTTCCTCGCCGAGCTTCACGCCCATCTCGTCGCAGATACGTTCGGCCACGGTACGGGCGGCCAGGCGACGCGGTTGGGTGTGCACGATCTGATGGCCGTGGGTGCCTCGTCCCATCTCCAACAGCATTTTCGGAATCTGTGTGGTCTTGCCGGAACCGGTCTGGCCGGAGACGATGACGACCTGCGAATCGCGTACGGCTTGCTGGATCTCGTCATGTGCCGCGCTGACCGGCAACTCTTGAGGATAATGATATTTCATGTGTTTCTCTATTGTACGCACACGCAAGCATGACTATCTAAAAAATGAAGCCTGGATGCTGGGTTCATTGGTACCTACATGCCGCTTTGTGCGTGCGAATCTTCAGTGCCGAACCTCGATGACACGATAGCCCTTGGAGCTTGCGTATTTCGTAACTAAAAAATCGTCGCCGAGTTCTGTCGACAGCCATTTGATCAGCGAATCGCTGCCGAGGTTCTTCTGCACGACCAGATAAGCGTAGCCATTGGTGCTAAGCCGAGGGAGCCAGGCCATCAGCAGGGTATGCAGCTCGTCCTTGCCCACGCGGATGGGCGGGTTCGACCAGATGAGGTCGAAGGTCAGATTTGCCGGTATGTCTTCGGCTTTTGCCGCATGGATTCGTTTGCCGAGTCCCAGTTTTTCGGCGTTGGCCTTTGTCAGTTCCAGCGCTCGTTCGTTGACGTCCAGCGCCCAGATATCGGCTTTCGGCGATCCCAGCCCCATCGCCAACGCAATGGGCCCCCAGCCGCAGCCGATGTCGAGGAACGTGCCGGATTCGGGAGGTTGCGGTGCATGCCTCAGCAGAACGGAGGTCCCAAGATCAAGCCGGTGCCCCGAAAACACCCCGTTGGACACCTCGACGTCCACCTCGTGCCCGCGCAGCGAAACGTGCAGGTTCCGCCGTACGTCGCGCGACGAGGGTTGCGCGGAAAAATACTGCTCCGCCTTGCGTGCCTTGTTCGCGTGGCCACTTGCCTGCCTTGCTTGATTCGGCCGTGTCTTTTCGGTGCTGTTCTCGCCCATGCTGTCCTGTTCGTTCAATCACGTTCATGGCCCGTGCCATGTATCGATATCAGAGCCTCCATACTAGTTTCTGTGCCGGAACAGTGAACGTGGGTTCACCTCATCGAATATGCTGATAACAGAAAGATGGACAACTGACGAAAGGCTGATTTATTGGCGAATGATGATATGCGTGGCGACGCACAAGGCGAGGTGCTGCGCAAGCGGTCCGATATCCTTCAGGAACACAGCGACAGCCGTGCTCCGGGTGCCGAGGAATGGAGCGAGCGCGAGGCGCGCAATGAGCTCAAGCACGTCGTCGGTCTGGGCGAGATGCAGGACGAGACCGACGTCGAATACCGCAAGGTGCGCCTCGAACGCGTGGTCTTGGTGGGGGTGTGGTCGAACGTCGAGACCACCATCGAGCAGGCCGAGGAATCATTGCGTGAACTGGCGGCGCTCGCGCACACCGCCGGTGCCGTGGTCTGCGACGGTGTCTTGCAGCATCGTCTGAAGCCCGACGCTGCCACGTACGTCGGTCGCGGAAAAGCCAAAGAGATCGCTGGAATCGTGGCGCAAAACGAGGCCGATACCATCATCGTCGACGGCGACCTGGCCCCGAGCCAGCGCCGTGCGCTCGAGGATGCCACCAAAGTCAAGGTGGTCGACCGCACCGCCGTCATCCTCGACATCTTCGCCCAACATGCCACCAGCCGTGAGGGCAAGGCGCAGGTCGAGCTGGCACAGCTGGAATACATGCTCCCCAGACTCCGCGGCTGGGGCGGTTCGCTTTCCCGTCAGGCGGGCGGTCAGGCGGCCGGCGTCAACGGCGGCATCGGTTCCCGTGGCCCGGGCGAGACGCAGATCGAGATGGACCGCCGCGTCATCCGCACCCGTATCGCCCGTCTCAAAAAGCAGATTCGCGCCATGGCTCCCGCTCGCGCGGTCAAACGCGGCTCACGCCATCGCTACGGCCTGCCCACCGTGGCCGTGGTCGGCTATACCAACGCCGGCAAATCCTCGCTGGTCAACCGACTGACCAACTCCGGCGAGCTGGTCGGCAACGCGCTTTTCGCTACCCTCGACACGGCGGTTCGTCGCGCCAAAACCGAGGACGGACGGCTCTACGCCTACGTCGACACGGTTGGCTTCGTGCGCCGCCTGCCCACCCAACTGGTCGAGGCGTTCAAGTCCACCCTTGAGGAAATAGCCGAGGCCGACGTCATCCTCCACATCGTCGACGCGTCCACCACCGACCCGTTTGCGCAGATCGAAGCGGTCAACGACGTGCTTGCCGGCATCGACGGCGTCTCCGACATCCCGCGCATCCTCGCCTTCAACAAGGCCGATCAGGTCGATCAGGGCACGCTGGATCGTCTGCACAACATCCGCCCGGACGCGCTGATCGTTTCCGCGGCCAGCGAAAACGGCCTGAGCGACTTGCGCGCGAGAGTAGAAAAGGTGCTGCCGGTCCCGCAGGTCCACGTCGAGGCGCTGTTGCCGTATAGCGACAAGGCCGGTTCCTTGCTCTCTCGCGTGCGTGAGTATGGAAAGGTCGAGAAAGAGGATTATCGGGCCGATGGTGTTGCGCTTGAGGCCGACGTCGACTCGCGTTTGGCAGCTCAGGTGATGGATCAGGCGGTCGGTTAGTCGTTTCGGAAGCCGGTCTCTTTGTGAAGTGTCGGATCTGAATAAGAAATAATATAATAGATACAGAAACGGCGAATGCGACCGCCGTCGGATTTATGTATGCTACCTGATAAAATAACGGTAACCGCAAGGTTTCGCTAAGACGCCGATTCGGATTCGGTCGGGCGATTGCCAACGGTGCGAAGGCGGAATGATTCGTTCGTCTTGATTTTGCGCCCGTTCAGGTTTGCGGTTATCACAATGACGAGAAGCATGGCGCAGCTATACCGTTGCGTCGTGGTCTGCTCGCATGGCTGTGTGAAAAAGGGTTTGAATGAAGGGACGAGGAGAGGCGCAGCCGATTATCGTTCTTCTTAGAACATTCATGCGGAAAGAGGTTCAATCATATGTCCAATTCCATTAAACCAACCAAGCTTGCCATCATCGGGGCAGGGGCCGTCGGCTCCACGCTCGCCTTCGCCGCTGCCCAGCGCGGCGTAGCCCGGAATATCGTGCTCGAAGACATTAACAAGGACCGTGTCGAGGCCGAAGCCCTTGATATGCAGCACGGTTCCAGCTTCTATCCCTCCGTGACCATCTCCGGCAGCGACGACATCGAGATCTGCCGCGACGCCGATATGGTGGTCATCACCGCGGGTGCCCGCCAGAAGCCCGGCCAGACGAGGCTTGACCTCGCCGGCGCGACCATCAATATGATGAAGTCCATTGTTCCGGGAGTCATCAAAGTCGCCCCGAACGCCATCTACATGCTCATCACCAACCCGGTCGACATCGTCACCCATGTGATGCTCAAGCTTTCCGGCCTGCCGGCCAACCAGATCTTCGGTTCGGGCACCAACCTCGACACCGCCCGCCTGCGCTTCCTGATCGGACAGCAGACCGGCGTCAACGTCAAGAACGTCCATGCCTACATCGCCGGCGAGCACGGTGATTCCGAAGTGCCGCTGTGGGCCGAGGCCACCATCGGCGGCGTCTCCATGTGCGATTGGAAGGCGCTGCCGGGCCATGATCCGCTCGACGCCGCCAAACGCGAGGAGATCCATCAGGAAGTCAAGAACGCCGCCTACCGCATCATCAACGGCAAGGGCGCCACCAACTTCGCCATCGCCATGTCCGGCGTCGATATCATCGAATCCGTCCTGACCGATTCGAACCGCGTGCTGCCTGTGTCCTCGCTGCTGCAGGACTTCCACGGCATCTCGGACATCTGCATGTCGGTGCCGACCCTGGTCAACCGTTCCGGCGTCAATTCCCATATCAACACCCCGCTTTCCGACCACGAGCTTGAGCAATTGCGCTGTTCTGCGGAGACGCTGAAGGCGGCCGTGGCTAAGTTCGGTTTCTGATTTCCCGGTTGCCGGCGTAGGTGTTTCCCCGCCGGTTATGCCTGGTAAAAGCAAATGTCGTCCTGCTTTTTGGCAGGGCGACATTGTGGTTTTGCATCCTTTTGACGCGGCCGTTTTCTGAAACGTTGACAATGAGAAAGATTGTCGGTTTTAGTGTCAAGGAAAAACGAAATGCACAATATTGTGCGACCTGCTTGTTCTTCGGCTGTGAGCCGTAAAACCCAACTGAAGTATAGGTTTTGACGCGTATAGTGTCACGAGTAATGCGACGTGTGGCGCTTTGAAAGCGAATGCACGTCAAAAAAGACGAAGACGTAAAGGAATATGGGTTCCGGCTTTGACGACGGCAAGGATTGGGAGGCAGACAAAGTGATGACTTCGCAGGAGCGAGAGACCGGAGCGTTGAATGCGCAAGGGCAGATGCAGTCGGAAGGTCAGGGCAAGGCCAAGGAGCACCAGACCCGATTGATGGTGACATTGGGACTCACCTTGACGATTTTCGCAGTTGAGGTGGTCGGTGCGGTCATCACCGGCTCGCTGGCGCTTTTGGTGGATTGCGCCCACATGCTTACGGATGTGGCAGTGCTTACCGCTTCCACCATCACGGCCGTGCTGATGCGCAGGAAACCCAATAAGGAACGCACTTGGGGCTGGGCCAGGCTTGAGCCGATCACCGCAGGGCTGGGCGCGTTGATATTGATGGCCGTAGGTGTTTACGCCTTGGTCGAAGCGGTTCTGCGGCTCGCCGGATTCTCGCGCGACGAGGTGCAAAGCGTGGGTATGCTGCTGGGCTTCGGCGTTCTGGGCTTGGTGTTCAACGTGATTTCCGTGTTCGTGCTTTCCGGCCAGCAC
Source organism: Bifidobacterium sp. ESL0800 (assembly GCF_029395355.1). Classification (NCBI taxonomy): domain Bacteria; kingdom Bacillati; phylum Actinomycetota; class Actinomycetes; order Bifidobacteriales; family Bifidobacteriaceae; genus Bifidobacterium; species Bifidobacterium sp. ESL0800. The sequence continues at coordinate 1,164,156 of NZ_CP113913.1, read as the reverse complement.
AAAGACAATATGAACATGCGTGCCGCATTCCTGGAAACCATGAACGACGCGCTGGGCTCGTTCACCGTCGTGATCTCCGCCATCGTCATCATGACCACCGGCTGGCATGGTTTCGATGCGCTCGCCGGTGCGGTCATCGCCCTGCTCATCGTGCCCAGGGCTTTCGTACTGATGAAGAACGCTGTGAAAGTACTGCTTGAAGAAACCCCTGAAGGCCTTGATCTCGACGAGGTGCGCAATCATATGAAAAGCGTTGACCACGTCATCGACGTCCACGACGTACATGCCTCGACCGTGGCGACCGGCATGCCGATCCTGACCGCACATGTCGTGGTGGAGCCGGGGCTTACGATGGAGCAGGGTGCCGATATCCTGCATCGTCTGCACACCTGCCTGACCGAGCATTTCTCGGTTTCGATTCCGCATACCACTTTCCAGTTGGAGCCTCTTGGCTTCAGCCAAGCGCAAAGCGAGGAGATTCATCGCTGAACGGGGTTCGGCCGGATTGTGGGGCATACGGTGAATCTGAATTTGGGTGTTGGAGGTTCCACGGTTTTGGTTGGATAACTCGGGCAGCTGGAGTCTCAATCAACACATTGGCATTGGAGCTTTCTCGGATTCCGGGACACGATTTTCGAAACAACGATGCCGGTACGCAGATTGACTGCAGCGCCGGCATCGTTCTAGACAAATAGTGGTTCAGATCTTGCGCAGAACCGTAACGACCTTGCCCATCACCTTGGCATACGTACCGTCAATGGGGGAGTAGGACGGGTTATGCGGCATCAGCCAGACATGGCCGTGGTCTTTCTGGAACGTCTTGACCGTGGCTTCACCGTCGAGCAATGCAGCCACGATATCGCCGTTTTCAGCGGTCTCCTGTTCGCGTACCACCACAAAATCGCCGTCGCAGATGGCGGCGTCGATCATCGAATCCCCATGGACCTCGAGCATGAAGAGATTGCCGTTGCCGGTGAGCCGTTCCGGTAATCTCATCACATCCTCGACGTGCTGTTCCGCCGTGATGGGTGTGCCGGCCGCGATGCGACCTACCAGCGGGATGTCATGCGACTGGGCGATGGCCTCGTCCGTTTCGTCCTGAGGGCTGAATGGAAGGACCGTAGAGGTGGGGTTGCTTTCGCCGATATTGGATTGTGGCTCCACCAATTCGATGGCACGTCCCTTGTTGGCGTTCATTCTGATATAGCCCTTGTCTTCAAGGACCTCGAGCTGGTGCTTGACCGATGAAGGGCTCTTCAGCCCTGCCTTTTCGCCTATCTCGCGGAAGGAAGGCGCGAAACCGTAACGGGAAACATGACTGCGCACGGCCTCCAATACCTTGCGCTGCCTGTCCGTCAACGGCTGGTTCGGCGCGGCCTTGGCGAAGTTGCCATGTGGTGAATGGATAGGTGGAAGCGTGCTCACGGTAATTCCTTTCGGCGTTTGACTTACAGCATAACCCATTTTCTCAAGAATTTCAAACAGATGTTCGATTCGGCCTTGCTTTTTTCGAACATCTGTGTCAATATAGAACAAACGTTCGTTAGTACAGATGTTCGAAGGAGTGCAGAAGATGAGTGTAAAAACCAGTGATTCCAAAGTTCGCAGCGCTTCCAATCGTCGCCGCCTCGCACGCAACAGGGTTGTTGCGGCGCTCGTGCTCGCCGTCGTCGCGTTCTTCGCGTGGCAGGCAGTTGCCCCGCATGTCGCGAATTCGGCCACCGGCGAGGCCAATGTTGTCAGCTATACGGTTCGTCCCGGCGATACCTTGTGGTCATACGCTCGGCAGATTACGCCGGAAAGCAAGAATGTGGGAGACACGGTTGCGCAAATCATGGATCTGAATCAGCTTGATTCGGCTCAATTGCAGCCGGGCCAGAGGATTGTGGTGCCTGACGAGTCTTGAATCTGTGGGTGAACGCTTCACTTTGTGCGATATGAACTGTTCGTAGAGATGGGAATACGACATGTCTGATTGCCATGGCCGGTTATTCACCATACCGAACAGGCGACTGTGCCGGAGGGCATCGAATCGTCTAGACACACCGTTTTCCCGGCCTCTGGATAGGGTGACAGTATGCATTGTCCCTTTTGCCAGAATAATGACACTAAAGTAGTTGATACGCGTATCAGCGAAGACGGTCATTCCATCAGACGCAGACGCGAATGCCCTGAGTGCGGGCGAAGATTCACAACGGTGGAGACAACGATGCTTCTGGTTACGAAGCGTTCTGGCAACTTGGAACCATTCGACCGTCAGAAAGTCATCGACGGAGTCCGTAAGGCGTGTCAGGGTAGGCCTATTGACGAAGATGCGCTGAAGCAGCTGGGGCAGCAGGTAGAAGAGGACCTGCGTAGTCAAGGATTGGCGCAAGTCAAGTCCGAAGACATCGGTAAGGCCATCCTGAAGCCGTTACGTGAGCTCGATGAAGTCGCTTACCTGCGTTTTGCCAGCGTATATCAGAACTTCAACGGACTGGCCGATTTCCAGAAGGCTATCGACGAGTTGAAACAGGATAAGGCTCTCAGTAAATAAGGCGTTGCATCGGGGTTTCTGCACGACGGAAGCGGTTGAAATGCAATGGTTTCGCTGGCTTTTGATTGTGGCTATATGTGCACTGATATCGGTAATGGAAAGTCTGCAATGGCAATTTGATTGTCGTCGGCGGTTTGTTCAGGCAAGCCACCGGCGACAATGGTTATATTTTCGGCACTCTAGATGTTGAGCAATCGTCTGTCGTTTTCGGTTTGGGCGATGACGAGACGTTGCGTCGGGCGGGTCATCGCCACATAAAGGTCGGAGGCGCCGGAGAGCCTTGACGGGGCGTCTTGGGCGATTTCGCCGGGTTGTACAAGAATCACAGCGTCGTACTCCAGACCTTTGATCATCTGTGTGTCGCAAACACTCAACGGTGCGTCGCTGGGCGATTCGTCGAAGTCGGGATTCGAGCCGGTTGCGTTGCCTGGACTGCTCGGAATATCGATTTCCATCAGTTTTGAAGCGAGCGTTTGACCCTTGAGTTCGGTCAACCGACGATAAAGGTCTTGGCGTATCGTGGTGCTCAGCGAGTCCGGAGCGATGATCGCCACGCGTCCGGTGCCGTCGTCGGCAATGAACTGCCTGACCAAATCCAGCGCCTCGTCGCCGATTGCCTCCAACAGCCTGTTGTCTGAGCCGTTTCCGTCTCCGATGTTCACGCGTTTGACCGAATCGGCCATGGTGCGTACGCCTTTGGTGGTCGAGACATACAGCCCTTCGTTTTGCGCGAAATGTGTCGCCAGCCTCGAGACTTCCTGTGGGTTGCGGTAGTTGATGGTCAGTTCCTTGAGGTCCCAACCCTTGGCTCCGAACAGGCGGTCCATGGTCTTTTCCCAGCGTCGGGTGCCACCCAAAGCCGAGGTCTGTGCCACGTCGCCCACGATGGTGAACGAGCGTGACGGGCAGCGGCGCATAAGCATCCGCCAGTCCATCGCCGTGAGCTCCTGGGCTTCGTCGATGACGATATGCCCGTATGTCCATTCGCGGTCGGCGCCGGCTTTCTGTGCCACGGCTTCGGCGTCCAGGCCGTTGATGTTGTCGACCAGCATGGATGAGGTCACGATGCCCGAGCCGATCCCGGCCTGCGCCAGCGTGTCGCGAGCGAACTGTTCTTCTTCCTCGCGTTTGGCTTTGGCAGCGGCAACGCGCGCCGAGACCTTCGGATCGGGGCCGAGCAGTTCCATGGCTTCGTCGAGAAGCGGGATGTCGGAAACGGTGAGCGGCGAATGCTTCGGACGTGTCAGCACCGCGATGTCGGCATCGGCGAGCCATGGGGCGAATCGACGCAGCTGCGCGGGTTTGGCGAACATCTGGTCGATCAGCCACGGCGCGTTCATCGGCAGCCAGGCGAGGTTCAGCGTTTTGCGAATCTCGTCATGCATTTTCAGCTGCATCGCCACGTCGGAGATTTCCGATTGCTCCGGCGTGTAATCAAGATTCTCGACGTACCGGTTGCGCATCGCGCTCAAAACGCTGCGCACAAAGGTCTGCCGCGCTTTGTTGTGGGGCGAACGGGTGCGTTTGGCATCTTCCAGCGCCTGCATCACATCGGACTTGCGCATGGGCACATTCATGCCGTTGATCCGAACTGTCGGCAGATTTTTCGGGACGCGTTGGCGTGCGGCGACGGCGTTGGCGACGGCATGGGCCATACGCGCCTCGCCCTTGAGCTGTGCGGCACGAGGCGTATCGAGTTTGCGGGCGTCGAAACCCGGAACCAGGTCGCCGATGGTGCGCGACACCACCCCGGTCTCGCCCAACGAGGGGAGCACCTGATTGATATAGCGCAGGAAAGCGGAGCTCGGCCCCACCACGAGCACCCCGGAACGTTCGAGCCTGCGACGATGGGTGTAGAGCAGATAGGCGGCACGGTGCAATGCGACCGCGGTCTTTCCGGTGCCCGGACCGCCCTGTACCACGACGGCACGGTCCATCGGCGCGCGAATGATGCGGTCCTGCTCGCCTTGGATGGTGGCCACGATATCGGTCATTTTGCCGGTGCGCTTGGAATTGAGGGAGGCGATCAACGCTCCCTCGCCGGTCAGTGTCCCTGCCTGTTCGGCCTGGCCGACCTGACCGGAGTTGACGTCAAGCACTTCGTCCTCGATGCCGACCACCTTGCGAAAATTCAATGTGATATGCCGGCGCATGACGATATCGCCATGATGCGAAGGCGTTGCCTCGTAGAACGGTCGGGCCGCCTCGGCCCTCCAATCGGTCAGGATCGGTTCGTGGCTGGCGCTGGAAAGCCCCATACGCCCGATGTAGCGTTTCTCTCCTTTGTCGCTGTCGATGCGGCCAAAGACCAACCTGTCTTCGACGCCGCGCAGCTGGGTGAGCCGGTCCTCATACATGGTGGCGAACGAGTCCCGTTCGGTGCGCATGGTGGGGGAGCCGTGGGCACCGGCGGCGCGGACTGTGTCGAGGCGTGAACGGGTCTGGCTTCTTAGCGAGTCCAACCGTTCGTACGCGCGATCCACCGCGTGCTGTTCCTCATCGATTTGCGAAGAGTAGCTCGACATGTATAGGCTCCCCTTTATCCGGCCGGTTTCAGTTGCGTTTGTTGCTTGGAAAACTCGAATTAACAAGTTTAGTCTGTGCTCCCTATTTCCTTGGGCCCGATTGTGCTCTTGGAAAATGACGTCTGCGCGACGGGATTGTCGTTGCTGCGCCCGGAGGATGGGTTGCCGTTGCTCTGGATGGTTGATTCGGGCGTTGGCTCTTGGTGGTGTCTCCATGCATCTGTCTCTAAATGATGGAAAACATTTTTTTTTGAGATAGGCAAGAATCAAAAATTTGACGTAAAACGGATTTTTTTGAAGAAAAAACAAGTTTTTTGCGTTTTTGTGGGGAAGAATGGTGATAAGTGGGGTAAAGTGGTGAACTAGTTGTAAGACTTAGCGATATTGCCGGCATGTAGTAAGAAGGAGGCGAGATGACGGGACAAGACAAAAACCCCATCATCGGCGGGTCGTCTCCTGATTCTTCGAAGCCCGTCTCCTCCCCCGGAGGTGTCGGCGCCGGTTGCCCGCCTGTCGATTCCGGTGATCTACCGATGCAGAAGGCGAGCGCAGCCAACGGCACCATGATGCCAGCTGCTCAGAGTGAGCCTTTGTTGCTCGGCACGTACACCCCGAAAATCGATCAAAAGGGACGTATGGCCTTACCGGCCAAAATGCGAGCGCAACTCGGTGCGGGCATGGTGATGGCCCGCGGCCAGGAAAAATGTGTCTACTTGTTGCCTCAGACCGAATTCCGGCGTATAGCGGCGCGTATCCAGCGTGCCTCGATGGGCAACAAGGCAACCAGAAGCTACCTGCGCGTCTTCCTGTCGGGCGCGGTCGAGGGCGAGCCGGACAAGCAGGGCCGCGTGCTGGTGCCGCAGAACTTACGTGCCTATGCAGGTCTGGGCGACGAGATCGTAGTGATCGGCGTCGGCACCCGCGCCGAAATCTGGAACAAGGAATCCTGGGACGCCTATCTGGCCGACCAAGAGGAAGGCTATTCCGACATAGCCGATGACGTATTGCCGGCGGTGGAGTGGTAATGACTGATTTGACAAACATCCATACCCCGGTTCTGCTCGACGATTGCGTCCGGCTGGTGGTACCTGCTCTCGACCACCCTGGCGCCGTCGTGGTCGATTGCACGCTTGGCCTGGCCGGTCATGCGACGGCGTTTTTGAAAGCCGCCCCGCAGGCCAGGCTTATCGGCATCGACCGTGATGAAGAAGCGTTGGGGATGGCGACGCTGCGCATGAAGGAAGAGGGCCTTGAGGACCGGTTCATCCCGGTTCACGCAGCATTCGATGAATTCGACGATGTGCTTGAAGAGCTCGGATTGAGGCGTGTGGACGCCGCTTTTATGGATCTGGGGCTTTCCAGTCTTCAGATCGACGAGACCGACCGCGGGTTCTCCTATTCCCACGACGCTCCTCTTGACATGCGTATGGATACCAGCCAGGGTTTCGATGCCGCGCAGATTCTGGCCGAATATCCCCAAGACGAGCTCGTCCGGATCTTCCGCGAGTATGGGCAGGAACGCTTCGCCAAACCGATTGCCCGCGCCATCGTTCGTCAGCGTGAGAAGGAACCTCTGAAGACCTCACGCCAACTCGATGAGTTGGTCGACCGCATCGTTCCCAAATCCCACCGTGCAAAGGGCAACCCCGCCAAGCGCGTCTTCCAGGCTTTGCGCATCGAAGTCAACGGCGAACTCGACAAGCTCGGCCGTACATTGCCGCAAATAGCCAACAGGCTGGCCCCCGGCGGCAGGCTGGTCGTCGAATCCTACCATTCGTTGGAGGACCGTACGGTCAAGACGTTCATGGCCCAGGGGCTTAACGTTGACGCTCCGGTCGATCTGCCGGTCGTTCCCGCAGACGCGCAGCCGTTCTTCAAAGAGCTGACCCGCGGTGCACTGAAGGCCGACCAGGCCGAAATCGAGCATAATCCGCGTTCCGCCCCCGTCCGGTTGCGAGGGGTGGAACTGACCCGGGAAATACCGGAGCGCTGGCGCATCAGGTTCGCTCAGGACTCCAAGGAAGATCCGGTACATACTCCTGACAGGCACGCTGCATTCGCGCGTGACTTGCGGCATGACCGGAACAAGCGCAGCCAAGGCACACGCAATCAAGGCAATCCAGGGGAAAGGAGGAGATGATGAGCGCGTCAACAGCCAGATCGATTCGTTCCCATGTCGCCCCAGCCGGACGTGACGATGACGGCCATACGGCATACGCCCGTCCGAGGCTTCAGGTTGTCGCCGGAGGCAAGGAGAAAAAGGAAAGCGAAAATACGGCTTTTCAGATTTTCAGCCGTATCAAAACCGTCTCGGTGGTTCATGTCATCATCTCTGTTCTTTTCCTTTTCGCCGCGTTGCTCGGTTCGCTGGCGTTGCGCACCCAAATGGTGCAGAATTCCTTTGAACAGGCCCAGGTACAGGCCAACATCAGCAAGCTCAACCAGGATGTCGAAGACGATCAGGCCAAGCTCGACAGCCTGCAGGCCAGTCTTCCAGACCGGGCCCAGAAAATGGGCATGGTGCCTCAGTCCGGTCCTTTGTCGATAGATCTTCAGGGCTACCAACCTACGGGTAAGGGTCAGTGATATGCGAACACATGCCAATAAAACCAAAGGCAAGCAATTCGTGCGGCGTTGCACCGTGATCGCTACGGTGCTTTCGCTCATATTCATTGTGTGCTTCGGCCAGTTGGCCAATCTTCAGTTGCTCAACGGCCGTGAGATGGCCGAGGCCGCCACGGCGGGACGTACATTGAAAGTGCCCGTCCACGGGATGCGCGGCAAAATACTTGATGCCAACGGGGCCGTTCTGGCGCAAAGCGTGGAGCGCTACACCATCATCGGAGATCCGAAGGCCGCACAGGAATACGACCCGATCTGCAGCACGCAGATCACCGACAACTGCACGATGCCCAAAAAACAGGGCGGCAAGACGATCGGAGTGGTCGGGGCTGCGCGTGTGGCACGGATGGTCGCGCCGGTACTGGGCATGGATGCCATGGAGCTGGGAGGCAAACTCGCCGGTTCCGGCCGTTATGTGGTATTGAAAAAGGACGTGGAACCCGCCGCCAAGCGCAAGCTCGACAAGCTCGGCCTCGGCGGCATCGTCTACGGCGAGCTTTCGCAGAACCGCGTCTATTCCGACGGTGCGCTGATGGGCGCTTTCCTCGGTGGAGTCGACGACAAGGTAAAGGGCGTCTCGGGCATGGAACGCGTCGAGGATGCGGCGCTTGCTGGCAGTGACGGGTTCAAGATCTACCAGCAGGGCAACAACGGCGTCGAAATCCCCGGTACCCTGACCGATTCCAAATCCGCCAGCAACGGCAGCGACGTGAAGCTGAGCCTCGATTCCGATGTCGACTGGTTCCTCAAGAAAGTGCTGACTGACGGCAAGAACCAGTACAAGGCCGAATGGGCCATCGCCTGCGTCGAGGACGTGCGCACCCACCAGATCATCGCCCTTGACGATTCCGATGACATCCAGGCCGGCAGCGACCAGGCCAAGCTCAGTGTTTCCCGCGCGGTTTCGGAGACCTTCGAGCCCGGTTCGATCGGCAAGACCTTCTCGATGGCGGGATTGATGCAGCACGGCATCCACCAGATGACCGATCATTTCCAGGTGCCCGACCGGCTTGACAAAAACGGCCAGATCTTCACCGATGTCTCCCCGCACCCCCTGAGCAATTGGACCTTGGCGGGCATCCTCCAGCAATCCTCGAACGTCGGCATGGTGATGTCGTCCAACGATTACAAGGACCAGGACCGTTACGACATGCTCACCAAATTCGGCATCGGCCAGCCTTCGGGGCTGAACCTGCCGGGGGAGTCTCGCGGAACCCTGACCAACCCCAACGCATGGGACAAGCGCACCCGCGACACCATACTGTTCGGACAGGGCTATGCCACCAATGTCATCCAGCTGACCAACGCCATCGCCGCCATCGCCGACGGGGGCATCTACCGCAAGCCTTCCGTCGTCGATTCCACGATCGACGCCGACGGGCATGTCACCAAACAGCCGATGGACGAAGGCACGCGCATCATGGACGCCAATGTGGACGCGCAGCTGATGAACGCGATGGAGTCCTCGGGCGAGGAATACGAGAAGACGACCGGGGTGACCGGCTACCGGGTTGCCGGCAAGTCGGGAACCGCGCAGGTGGCCGGCCCCAGCGGCGCCCTCGACAGCATCATCAGCGATTTCACCGGCATCCTTCCCGCCGACAACCCGCGCTTCGTGCTCACCGTGGTGATGCGCAACCCGCAAGGCGTATACGGTGGCCTCACCGCCGGAGCGCTCTTCAAGCAGATCGGTGAATTCCTTATGCAGAAGTACGAGGTCCCGACTTCCCAGCCCCGTAACAATGCTATTCCTGTGTCGTGGTGAGAATGGCAGCGAGCGCTGACAATCGTTTTAAACCGAGTTGGGCGGCGGAGGTTGTCGGCTATCCGAAGTTTCCTATGGGAAGGGTCGAAGCATGAGCGTGGTAAGCGAGTCGATTTCGCGGCGTGTGACCTTGGGCTATATCGCCAATCATTATGGTTTTCAACTCGAACCGAAGTTTTGCGATGGGGTCACGGTCACCTCGATTGCCGATAGTCTCGATTCGGTTCGACCCGGGGCCCTTTTCGTGCTGAAAAACGTTGATGACCCATCGTCGCTTTCCTTGGCTGCGGCACGTGGCGCGTACGCGCTCATGGTGCCGGCCTCGCTTGCCACGGCGGCGCAATCCGCAGGGGTTCCGGCCTTGCTTGCCGATCCCGACCCCGAAACCCTGGGAGCTTTGGCTTCCGACATCGCCGGAACTCCGGCCAATACCATGGCGGTATTCGTGGTGTGCGGCGACGACGACCAGGAGATTCAGGCCGATGTGGTGCGTCTGGCGGATTTCCTGCACATGCTCGGCAATCCTGTGGGCATCATCAGCGCCTCCGGTTCCAGCTCCTTGGAGCGTGAACTGGTAATGGATTACCCTTTGGCAATCCTCGACGTTCAGCATACGCTGGCCGTCTGTTCGGAAGACGGGGCGGCGGCGATGGTGATCTCCGCCGACAGCGAGACGTTGCGTCCTCAAGCCCTGCAAGGCGTCAATGTCGATGTGCTTGGGTCCATCGAACCATTGAATAAAGCCCAATCGGACGATATGCTCGAATCTGCCCGAAGCCGTTATGGCTTCAGCATCGACGAGCGCAAACGGCTGGTCACCTGCTCCGAGGAATCCGGTTGGCTGGTCGGGCAAACCGTGGTGACGGGCGGCTTGCAAGGTCAACGCAGGCTTTCCCTGGCCATTGCCATGGCGCTGGATGCGGGGGTGCGGCGCAGCAACATCCGCAATGCCCTTCGTGTCTCGAAGGAAATGCAATGATGGCTTTGCAGGCCGGGTTGCAGGTGGACTATGGTGTATGGGCCGATCGCGGAATACATTGCGGAAACATTGAAGAATACAACACAAAAGGTGGCTTGCGTTGAGTGCTAAGATGACGGGGACTTCGGAGAGCCGGTCCGGGATGATGCCGATGACGATCGAGGAGGTTGCACAAGCGGTCAGCGGTCGCATCGTCGCACCATCCGGTTACGTCGTACCCGATGGGGCTGTGGCCACTTCGACGTATAGCGATTCGAGGCAGATCAAGTCAGGATCGATTTTTGTCGCGATCGCCGGTGAGCGTGTGGACGGGCATGATTTCGTGGCCGGCCTCGGCGCGAGGGGCGCGGTGGCCGCGTTGGTCGAGCGTGTTGTGAACGGTGTCGACGATATTACGCAGATCGTGGTCGACGACACTGTCGCGGCTTTGGGGCGTTTGGCGCACCATAATATCGTGCGTCGTCGTGAACTTGATTCGCCGTTCAGCGTCATCGGCATCACCGGGTCGGTCGGCAAGACGACTACGAAGGATCTGCTTGACTCCCTGCTTTCCACCATTGGCGAGACGGTGGCTCCGGTCGGTTCCTTCAACAATGACATCGGCCTGCCCTTGACGGCGTTGAAGGTCGGGGAACACACCCGCTTTTTCATCGCCGAAATGGGGGCCAACCATGTCGGCGAAATCGCCAATCTGACCCGTATCGTGCCTCCGGACGTGGCCGTCGTCCTGAAAGTGGGCGTCGCCCATCTGGGGGAATTCGGTTCCGTCGAACGCATCGCCCAGGCCAAAAGCGAGATCGTACAGGGCCTGCTCCCGGACGGTATCGCCGTCCTGAACGCCGACGACCGGCGTGTGGCGGACATGACAAAATTCGCGCCGGGCAAGGTGCTCTGGTTCGGATTGAACGGTGAGGCCAAACCTGAAGCCAGGCGGATGAGCGCCGCCGACATCACCGTCGACGCATTGGATCGTCCGAGCTTCACTTTGATGACGCCCGAGGGTTCCAGCGCACCGGTGCATCTTGGTATCGGCGGGGCGCACAACGTCATCAACGCGCTTGCCGCCGCCACCGTCGCCCGTCATTTCGGCATGCCGTTGGCGGATATCGCCTCGGGTCTCGGCGGTGTGAAGCATATCAGCCCGCATCGCATGGCCGTTTCCACCGTCGGTCTCGGCGATGCCGCGTTCACGCTCATCGATGATTCGTTCAATGCCAATCCCGATTCCATGAGGGCGGGGCTTGACGGGCTTGCACGCTGGGACGCCGCGGAAACGTCTGCGGGCCAGAGGGCGGGAAACGCAGACGCCGCGGGCACGGAACCTTATCGCATCGCCGTATTGGGGGCCATGCTTGAGCTTGGCGACGACGAGCTCGAACTGCATCGGCAGATCGGCACCTATGCCGCCGGCCTCAATATCGACGAGATCGTCGCCGTGGGCAACGAGACCGACCATCATTTCGACCGATTGGCCGAGGCGCTGGCCCGGGGTGCCGAACAGGAGAATAAGGACGCAGGTACGGCGCAAAGGCGCGGGCGTACCCCCGTCGTGGTGCAATGGGTACATAGTTCAGTTCAGGCCGAACGATTGGTCGCCGAGGCTGCCCGCCGGCACGGCAATACTGTTGTGCTGCTCAAAGGCTCGCATGTTTCGGGGCTTTCCGCCTTGGCCGAGCGTTGGGCGCATATGCAACAGCAGGAACGTACAGAAGTGGAGCCGAAACATTGATTTCCCTCATCATCGGCATCGTGGTCTCGCTCGTGGTCACGATGGTCGGCACGCCGGTCATGATCAGAGTGGTGCACCGGCTGCACTACGGCCAGTACATCCGTCAGGACGGTCCTCAATCGCATCTGTTGAAACGCGGCACGGCCACGATGGGCGGTGTGGTGATCATCTTCGCCGTCCTGCTCGGTTGGGGCGCTTCGGCTCTCTACCGTGGGCTTAGCGGCGGCCAGGCTGTTTCGTGGTCGGCCGTTCTGGTGCTGTTCGCGATGGTTTCGATGGGTGGCTTGGGATTCATCGATGATTTCGCCAAAGTGCGCAAAAAACAGAACACAGGGTTGAGCGTCGGCGGAAAATTCTTCGGCCAGTTCGTCTTCGCGACCATTTACGCGGTACTTGCGCTTCTGCTTCCCACCAAGTCCGGATTCCCCTCCGCGCAGGCGGGGATGAGCTTCATCGAGCATCCGTTCTTCAGCTTCGAGTTCGCTGGTAAGATCGTCGCCGTCGTCATCTTTGTGATCTGGGTCAATTTCCTGATGATCGCATGGACCAACGCCGTCAACCTGACCGACGGGCTGGACGGGCTGGCCACCGGTTCGTCGATGATCTCCCTGGCCGGCTACACCATCATCGCCTTCTGGGAGAGCTATCATGTCAAGGGCGGTCCGAAACCGGGTTATTCCTATGCGGTTTCCGATCCGCTGGACCTGACGATCATCGCGGCCTGCGCCGCCGTGGCATGCTTCGGATTCCTCTGGTACAACTCGAACCCCGCCACCATCTTCATGGGCGACACTGGTTCGCTGGCATTGGGCGGGCTTTTCGCCGCGCTTTCCATCGCCACGCACACGGAATTCCTCGCCGTGATCATCGGCGGCCTCTACGTCATCGAGGCGATGAGCGACGTCATTCAGGTCGGCTGCTTCAAGCTGACGCACAGGCGAGTCTTCAAAATGGCACCGATCCACCATCATTTCGAGCTGATGGGCTGGAGCGAGCAGAAGGTCGTCGTGCGCTTCTGGATGATCGAATTCATGTTCGTGCTGATCGGTCTCATGGTTTTCTATGCCGATTGGGCGTCGCGCACCGGATTGCTGCTCTAGAGGCGATACACGGATACAGCGTTGGCGGACAAGCTTGAAGGAAGGAAATTGAGATGCAGGCAACTGAGGATTCCGGATTTTCGTCGGTACGTCGTGGCGGTGCGGCAAACGGGTCATCGCAGCTCGATGTGAACGGCAAAACCGTGTTGGTGGCCGGTCTCGGGGTTTCCGGTCGAGGGGCGGTAGAGGCGTTGCAGGGCCGTGCGGGTCGTGTGGTGAGCGTGGATGAGAAGAAGCCCGAAGCCGATCTGCATTCCTTCGACGAAATCGATTGGAATGATGTCGATATCGTGGTCGCCTCCCCGGTTTTTGCTCCGCGTACGCCGTTCATTCTTGAGGCCCAGAGCCGTCATATTCCGGTGATCAGCGAGGTGGAACTGGCGTGGGGCCTGCGGGTCCCGGCCGAGCATTCCCAGACGCATACGCCCGCCCCATGGATCGGCATCACCGGCACCAACGGCAAGACCTCCACCACGCAGATGGTCTCCGCGATGCTCACCGGCTGCGGCTTGGACGCCCCGGCCGTGGGCAATATCGGCAAGTCCGTCAGCCTGGCTGCGAGCGACCCGAAACATGATGCCCTGTGCGTGGAACTGTCGAGCTTCCAGATGCATTTCACCGATTCTTTGGCACTGGACTGCGCGGCCATCACCAATATCGCCGCCGATCATCTCGACTGGCATGGCGGCATGGCCAATTACGCGGCCGACAAGTCGAAGGTCTTCCACGCTGCCCAACGTGTCGTGGTCTTCAACGCCGACGACGAACGTGTCACGGCCTTGGCCGAGGCTGCCCAGACCGGGCCGGAATGCCGGAAGATCGGTTTCACCCAACATGGCCCGAAACCCGGCCAGATCGGCGTTGTCGACGGTTGGATCGTCGATGCCAGCGGCCTGGCCGGAGCGCCTGAGGGCGATATGAACGCGCTGGCCAAGGTAACTGAATTCTCCCACCTGTGTGAACCTGACGGCACCGTATACCCGCATCTGCTCGCCGACGCCATCACCGCTCTCGCTCTGGCGATGGGCCTGGGCGCCGACCCGGGCCATTGCCTCGACGCCCTGCGTGCCTTCGCTCCCGGTGGACACCGCATCCAGACCGTCGCCACCGCACATGTGAAGGACGGCGGAACGGTGCGTTTCGTCGACGATTCGAAAGCCACGAACGCCCACGCAGCCCATGCCTCGCTTTCCAGCTACAAGCCCAAATCCGTGGTCTGGATCGCCGGGGGATTGGCAAAAGGCGGCCATTTCGAAGACCTCGTAGCCGATCAGGCCAAGACGATCAAAGCCGCGGTCATCATCGGCGTCGACCAGAAGCCGATGCTTGACGCGTTCGCCGCCAGCGCGCCGGATATCCCGTTGACACTTATCGATCCCAACGAACAGGCTAGCGTCATGGCCCGTGCGGTCGAGGCTGCGGGAGCCTACGCACAAAGCGGTGATGTGGTGCTGATGGCACCGGCCTGCGCCTCGATGGACCAGTTCGTCTCCTACGCCGACCGTGGTTCGCAATTCGCCGATGCCGCCCATGACTGGATGCAAAAGCATGGCTAGACGCGTATACGAAACCGAAGAACGCAAGTCGGGCAAGACGGCAAGAAAAAGGGCTCGCACCGGCCGCAATGCCGTGTCGGGGATCGGGCGGCGCGAAACCGAGGGCAAACGGCATTCTCCGTCGCTGGCCGATTTGTTATTTCGCTTGGACAAAGGCAGAAGTGCTGCCGATGAGCCCGAGCAAGCGGATACGTCTGACGTGCTTGCCGTTGACGACTATAGCGGCATCCATGCGCTGATGAACCCGTTGTGGTGCTACTACGGTTTTCGCATCGCCGTCATCGCTCTGACCTGTTTCGGCGTCGTCATGGTTTTTTCCGCCTCTTCGGTGACCATGATTGCCAGAGGGGCTTCGCCATGGAAACAGGCGATGATGCAGGGGGCCTACTGCCTGTTCGGCTTCGCCGTCTGCGCCTTGGCGATGCGGCCGCATGCGAGCAGTTATCGGAAATGTTCGTTCGCGTTTGTGGTTTTCTCGATTTTCCTCCAGCTGTTGACGGTGACGCCGCTCGGTGTCGAGGTCAATGGCAACAAGGGATGGATCGGCATCCCCAACAAGTTCACCATGCAGCCGGCGGAGGTCATGAAACTTGCGCTGTGCGTGTGGATGCCATGGGCGGTGGCTTCGGCCGTAAAACACCACAGGTTTGAAGGGGTAAAAGCCTATCTGCCCATGATATTCATCTTTCTGGCCTGCCTTGGTGCGGTGATGCTCGGAGGCGATCTCGGCACGGCGATGATTCTGGTGATCATCGGGGTCACGGCGATGCTGGTCGGCGGGTTCCCGACGAAATGGCTGATCGGAGCCGGCCTCGTCCTGGTGGTTCTGGTCGTGCTGTTCGTGGTGACCAGTCCGAACCGTATGCTCCGTATCACATCCGCTTACCGGCCGTGCCCGGCTTCGGCGTTGCAGGGGGAGTGCTACCAATCGGTGCATGCCAAATACGCCATGGCCTCCGGAGGCTTTTTCGGGGTCGGTATCGGCAATTCCCGCGAGAAGTGGAATTACCTGCCTGAAGCGCACAACGACTTCATCTTCGCCATTATCGGCGAGGAAACCGGGTTCGTCGGTGCCGCGGCCGTGGTCATTCTTTTCGCCATCCTCGGTTGGTGCATGTTCGTCATCGCCTTGCAGACCCCGGACAAGTACGCCTCACGGGTGCTGATCTGCATCGCCATCTGGATCGTGGGCCAGGCGCTGGTCAACATCATGGTCGTCATCGGCCTGTTGCCGGTGATGGGCGTCCCCTTGCCGTTTGTCTCTGCAGGTGGGTCGAGCTTGGTGATGTGTCTGTTCGCCGCAGGCGTGGCCACCAGTATGATGAGGATGCAGCCTCAGATTCAAGCCGGCATCGCCGCGTCGCGCGTGTGACCGGTTCGGAGGATATCGGCGAAACACCATGGATACAAGCCAAGGAAAAGGGAAGATGAAGCATATAGTATTGGCCGGAGGCGGCACGGCGGGGCATGTCAACCCGCTATTGAGCGTGGCGTCCGCCATCAAACGCGACGACCCGCAGGCCGCCATCAGCGTTATCGGCACCGACGTCGGCCTTGAGCGTGACCTGGTGCCACAGGCAGGCTTCGAGCTCGACACCATCGCCAAGGTTCCATTCCCGCGCCGTCTCGATATGCAGGCGCTGCGTTTCCCCGGCCGTTGGAGGAGGGAACAGAAGAAGGTCCGTTCCATCCTCGAGGCGCGCAAGGCCGATGTGGTGGTCGGTTTCGGCGGTTACGTTTCGGCCCCCGTCTACTCGGTCGCGCATTCCATGGGCTTGCCCATCGTGATCCACGAACAGAATGCCAGTGCCGGCATGGCCAACAAACTGGGTGCCCGCTGGGCGGATTTCATCGGTACTGCTTACGAAAACGCCGGTCTGAAAGCGCATGGAAACACCGAGATTCGTCGTGTCGGGCTTCCGTTGCGTCCGGTGATGGCGGAATTGTGCCAAAAGCTGGGCGATGACAGGCAACGCACGCGAAAGCTCGCCGCCGCGCAACTCGGCATCGACCCGACCCGTCCGCTGGTGGTAGTTACCGGTGGATCGCTGGGCGCGGTAAGCCTTAATGAGGCCGTCAGCGGTGCTGCGGCGGATTTGTTGAAGGTCACCCAGGTCATCCACCTTACCGGGCGCAACAAAAGCGCTGAGGTGGGTCAGCGTGTGAAAGCGACTGTAGGGGAGCAGGCGCTCACCGACCTGGACCCGGCCCATGCTGGGCGTGGCGACTACCATATGGCGCAATATCTGGAACGAATCGACCTGGCATTTGCCGCGGCCGATCTGGTGATCTGCCGTGCAGGCGCCGGAACGACGAGTGAACTGGCCGCCATCGGCATGCCCGCGGTCTACGTGCCGCTGCCGATCGGCAACGGCGAACAGCGCTTCAATGCACAGCCGGTGGTCGACGCCGGCGGTGGGTTGATGGTCGCCGATGGTGATTTCACGTCTTCCTGGGTGCGCGAGCACGTGCCGTCCCTGATCGCCGAACGTGAACGGCTGCAGTCCATGGGCCGCAAGGCGTACGATTACGGCATCCGCGACGCCGCCGAAACCATGGCCGGCATCGTCCTCGACTACGCAGGCCGCAACCGTTAATCATCCAATCCTCAGCCGATTACACCCGAAGTCTCGCCGAAAGTGCGGTTAAACGGCATCTTGGCAGCTTTTGAATGCGGTTTTCCAGCATGAATATGATTAGCTGCTGGTAATCGGCATCTGGATCGCTGTGATGTGCTGTTTTCCTGCATGAATGCTGTTTGCTGCTGGCAGACGGCATTTCGGTGATTGTTATGTGCCGTTTTCTAGCACGAAGGCGAGTTGATGCGTGTACTGTCGGCGTGTTTTTGCCGCAATGACACGGCAATTGCAAGCAGTCTGCGTGGGTTTGCCGCTCGGATGCCGACCAAGGCATGTGACCGGTGTATAACGGCATTAGTGATGTTTTTCTTTGTCAAACGTAGTGTCCAAGGAGCGTATCGTGCACTCAACTATCGGCTCTGAACCCATCCTGCTTGACCCGACGCGGGCAGCGTTCGGCTCGTCCGACACGTTGGCGACGCTGGGGCCCACCCATTTCATCGGCATCGGCGGGGCCGGGATGAGCGTGCTCGCCGAGATGCTCAATGAAGAAGGCGTCGAGGTCTCCGGCTCCGACCGGCAAGCCAATGCCAAAACCGATCGGCTGACAGCTCTTGGCATCAAGGTCTATATTGGCCAACGCGCCGAAAACGTGAAGGGTGCGCATACCGTCGTCTATTCCAGCGCTATCAAGCCCGATAACCCGGAAATCGTAGCCGCGGCCTTTGCCGGGGCGCATATTGTGCATCGTAGCGACATCCTCGCGTTGCTCATGGCCAGCAAATGCGCGGTGAGCGTCGCCGGGGCGCACGGCAAGACGACCACCAGCTCCTTGATTTCCCATATCCTCGTCAATGCAGGTGCCGAGGCCGATAGTGATGCCAATGCACAGGCCGGTGCGCGGGCCGTCACATTGGCCGACCCGAGCTATGCCATCGGCGGTTCCATCCAGGGCCCTGACGGTGTCGCCATCGACGGCGGACATGCCGGCGGCGGTGACGTTCTGGTGGCCGAGGCCGACGAATCCGACGGCAGCTTCGAGAAATACCGGCCGTCGTTCGCGCTGATCACCAACGCCGAAGCCGACCACCTCGACCATTATGGCGACGCCGAGCACTACCAGCGCGCATTCGTCGAATATGCCCGCCACGCCAAGGGATACGTCGTCATGTCCATCGACGACGAAGGCGCGCAGGCCATCGTGAGTGCTCTGCCGGCCGAGGTGGCGGCCAGGACGATTTGCTATACGACCAGGACCGTCAACGATATCGACGAGATCATTGACGTACAGGACATTGATAGCTTTGATGGTGCTCGCCACGCCGGATCGGACGCGAAGGCTGAGGATTTGGATGACAACACGGTCCAAGCTGCTGTTGCGGTCTCAAGTGCCCTCGCCCGTCCACAACTCGTTCATATCCTTTCCGAGCAGGAAAGCGCAGGAGCGGGCACTGAACGTTTCACCATTGAGCTGCCCGCCGGTTTCGCCGGGGTCGAGCAGGAACGTCGTGTACCCGTCGCCCTGCGTATTCCCGGCATCCACAACGCCCGCAACGCCACCGCGGCCATCATCGTCGCCACGCTGCTGGGCATGGACCCGGCGCTCGCGGCTCGCACTGCCGCAACGTTCAGAGGAGCCTCTCGACGTTTCGAGGTCAACGGCGTCGTTGACGGAGTGACGGTCGTCGACGACTATGCCCACCATCCCACGGAAATCGCCGCGCTGCTCGATGCCGCGCGCCGGCGCTACCCGGATTGTGCCATCCGTGTGCTTTTCCAGCCGCATCTGTTCAGCCGTACCAAGTTCTTTGTCGAACGGTTCGCCGCCGCGCTGGCCAAGGCCGACGATGTCGTCGTAGCGCCGATCTTCCCGGCACGCGAACGTCAGGAGGATTTCCCTGGCATCACCTCGCAGGTCATTGTCGATGCCGCTGCCGGTTTGCGCCATGACCCCCCGCAAAGGTGGATTCTCGCTTCGCAAGATCTGCAAGGCGGTGCCGAAACGTTGGTGCGTCACTCGAATCCCGGCGATGTCCTGATTACCGTCGGGGCCGGGGACGTCACTGCGATGGATGCTGCCATGCTGGAAATGCTCGAGGCACGTGCGCAGGAGTCGCACTGATGGTCGGCCGTCGTGTAGCCAGCGGGCGTGGAAGCGAGGGCGGTTCGCGCAGTCGTGGGAGAAGCGCTTTTTCCTCTTCCGCCGACGGGTCGCCGGCTTCCGACGATGAGGGAGCGGTCAATGATTTCGGCGTGCGCACCGGAAGACGCAGAAAAACCGAACATTCGGATTTTCGCTTTGGCGACAATGCGCAAGGCAATCCTCGCCCGTCACGTAAGAGTACGAAGGAGGATTCGTCGCGTCAGGCTCGTTCAGTGGTATCCGGCACATCAGTCGGCGATAGTGGAACCGTTGATGCGCACCGCAGAAAACGTAGGGTCGCTGTCTCGAAAACGGTGTCAGACCGGAACG
Source organism: Bifidobacterium sp. ESL0800 (assembly GCF_029395355.1). Taxonomy (NCBI): domain Bacteria; kingdom Bacillati; phylum Actinomycetota; class Actinomycetes; order Bifidobacteriales; family Bifidobacteriaceae; genus Bifidobacterium; species Bifidobacterium sp. ESL0800. The sequence continues at coordinate 1,144,292 of NZ_CP113913.1, read as the reverse complement.
AATCCGCCGAAGTCTCTGACAAGCCAACGTCCACCGGCAAAAAGTCGGTCGGTTTTTTCCGTCGTAGCCTATCTGTCAGGCCGAAATATGGAATCGATGAGCCACTGACGGATGCCGATGAAGCTTCGCAATCCGTCCGCTCGCCGCGTTCGGCATCCTCGGCCAGTGCCGTCACCAAAAGCACGCCCGGTGGTTTCATCGATGCCAGAGCGCTGAAAAACGAGGATTTGGTAGGGCAGACATTGAACCAGACGACCGGGGCGTTGGGAGTCGCGGCTCGTCCCAAGGTCATCGATTTCAACGCCCGGGTGAAGGAACGTCGGCGTGTCCACGCGTTCAAGACAGCGACCAAGGTCTTGGTCTCCCTTGCGATTGTGGCTCTTTTGGCGGCTCTTTGCTGGTTGCTCTTCTTTTCGCCGGTCTTTCTGCTCGATGCTCGTCAGATTTCGGTGTCCGGCGAAAATCAATGGGTCGGCAAGGCCAAAGTCGTTTCCATCGCCGACAAGCAGGCCGGCAAGTCCTTGTTGTTGGTCTCATCCGGCGATGTCGAAGATGAGCTCAAAGATATTCCGGGCGTTTCTATGGCAAAGGTCGAGAAACAATATCCGCAAGCGATGAAGGTGACTATCGTCGCGCAGGAGCCTGCAGCGATGCTGAAGACGCCTGATGGCAGTGAGACCGCCGTCGACGGTTACAGCCGGGTGCTCAACAAGGTCGGCAAGGCGTCGACCAAGGGCATTCCGGTCATCGAAGTGAACGATGTAAGAGCCGGTCTTCGCAACCGTTCCGTTCAGCAGGCCTTGAAAGTGCTGGATCTTCTTGACGGCAATATGCGCGGCTCGATTACCAAGGTGACGGCCAAAACGCAGGATTCCGTCACCACCGAGCTCAACGGCGGCGACCGCGTCATCATTTGGGGCGATGCCTCTGATATGAAACTCAAAAAAGCCGTGGTCGACAAGATCATCAACGATCCGACCAAGATCGGCGACAAGCATCAGGTCGATGTTTCGGCCCCGTTGCGACCGATTATCAAGTAGCTCGCGGTATTCGATTCGGGCTACGGAGGGAAGTACGGCTGACATCCTGTGATTGCCGAATTGCGTATGCTGAGAAAATCACGTTTTCCTGCTTATTTTTGTGATTATCTCTGTACTCTGATTCGAGATACAGTAAAAATCACATTTTTCGGGCTATTTCTGTGATTATCTCTGCACCCCATAGGCAGTCTGCGTGAATAGCTAGTGCTTGGCCATCAGTTCGTCGGTGTCGAAGAGGATGGTCACCGGGCCGTCGTTGGTGAGTGCCACTCGCATATGCGAGCCGAATCGGCCTTCTTTTACGGTGATGCCCTCCGACCGTAGCGCCTCGTTGAATTGAAGCCAGACGCGCTTGGCGTGTTCCGGTTTGCCGGCGGTGATGAAGCTCGGCCGGTTGCCATGGCGTACGTCGCCGAACAGCGTGAACTGCGAAACCGACAGGATCTCGCCGCCGACCTGGCCAAGCGAAAGGTTCATCTTGCCGTTTTCGTCTTCGAACACGCGCAACTTGCTGATTTTGCGAGCGAGCCAGTCGACCTGTTCCTGCCCGTCCTCGTCGCTGACCCCGACGAGCAGCACAAAACCCACGCCGATATGCTGCGGTTCGAACGAAGAATCCACCTCGCCGGTCGCCTCGTCGACGACATCGATATCGGCTTTACTGACTTTCTGCAATACGATTCTCATGGTTACCAAGTCTAGTCGAGTGATGGCTATCGTGATGAGTTTTGGCGTTTAAGAATTATTGAAGATGGTTGCTGACTCGTCGTCTGAATAATGGCGTGGGGAGGGGGCGACAATGCTGTGTATCCGCTCGTTGGAATACCACCCCAATTACCACCCGAACACCCTTTTGAAGATTTGGCGGCGGGAAGCAGCGATGTCCATGACGTTATATCGTCAACGCGACGTAGGCAACGACGTATGAACGACCCGCTAGACGACCCACATCCATCCCGGAAAGAGGGTTTTAAACCAAGATAAGCCCTCGTTGATGTCAGCGTGCAAACGGCTTGAAAACGCCGGAACCGCAACGAAAAACGCCGCCAAGGCGAACCCTGGCGGCGTTGAACTCGTGGAGATGCGGGGAATTGAACCCCGGTCCGATGACCGAACCCTCAGTCTTCTACGTGCGTAGTCCGCTGGCCTTTTGGCGGTTTTTCTGCCCCCATCCGTGTCGCGGACAATGGATGGCGAGCATATCTACAGTTAAAGTCCCTGAGTCACCCTGTGGTTCAATGGCTCAAGCAAGTCCTCTAATGACGCCCAACATCCTCCCGAAGACGAGAAGGAGTGGACGGAGCAGCAGCTCACTGGTTAATCCTGGCGCTTGGCTCAGGCAGCGAGTGCGAACTCAGTGCGATTAGATTTAGCACTTGTTGTTTCGTGGAGGTCATCGCGAGTGGACTCCACATTCTCGGCACGCTTCCCTGCGACGAACAGGTCACCGTCGAAACCGATCATCCCCAATCTTGAATTATCAAATATCAAGCCCGGTTTGCACCGGAATACCTAATATTAGCGTGGCTGGGCGACGAGTATTACTTGTACCTTCTTTGAGCGTAATTATTGAGAAAATCGGTTTGGCCATTCGAAAGTCAGTGGAAGGGCAGTCGCATATTGCAAAAAGCCGGCATTCCGTCCCTGTGTCGGAACGTCTTTTGTCTCTGTTTCATAATGTATCTGGAATATGCTCTATGCGTACCGAGTTCTTCGTTTCAATGACAATGTTCTTTGCATTATTATTTAATAATATAAAACATTGAAACGAAAAGGCATATATTGCAGATTCGATACATCGTTGATTTGCCAATAAACAGCGTTGTTTTTCATGTTTTTATTTGTGTGATGATTAATGATATGCGGTTGACACGCAGGAACTTTCTGATTTTTTATTTTGGGAAACATAGTGTACATTAATAGATGTGCGAAGAAGTAAATAGAGTTAAGCACGAGGGAAGAGTGGCTGTCTGGGTCGCTCTTTTACCTAGATTACGAGGAGGTACTCAGGTGAGAAACGTTAACACGGCGAAAAAGGTGCTTGCGCTTGCGGGAGCTGCGGCCATGCTGCTGTCGGTAGGGGCTTGCGGTAGTTCCAGCGGGTCCGGCTCCGAGGGCGGGAAAACCGTTTTGAAGCTTGCCGCTTTCGAGGGCGGCTATGGCTCCGCGATGTATCGTGAAGTGGCCAAGGCCTATGAAAAGGTCAATCCGAAGGTAAAGGTCGAGGTCACCACTTCAAAGAAACTCGGCGATCAGATCACGCCGGGCATGAAGGCCGGCAATTATCCCGATCTTATTGAGCTGGGGCAGGGCAATGAGTCCGGATTGGTCGAGACCATGCTCAAGGACAAGGCGATCGAGAATGTCACCGATGTCTTGGACATGAAGGTTCCTGGGGAGTCGAAGACGGTGAAGGACAAGCTCGTCCCCAACATCATCGGCCTCTATACCAATCCCTATGGCACTAAAGACACGTATCTGATGCCTATGTATTATTCGCCTTCCGGACTGGTCTATAACCAGACCCTGCTGGAGCAGAACGGCTGGAGCGTCCCGACGAACTGGGATGAGTTCTTCAAGCTCGGCGACGAGGCGAAGGCCAAGGGTATTTCCCTGTTCACCTATCCGACGAGCGGTTATTTCGATTCGTTCTTCAATGCCCTGCTCGCCGATATCGGCGGTGACGACTTCTACAAGGACGTCATGACATACAAGAAGGATGTCTGGAAGTCCAAGGACGCGACCGAATCGCTGCAGTTGGTGCAGAAGCTGGTTACCAAGTATCTGAATCCGAATACGGTCGGCTATGCCAATACCCAGGACTTCACCAAGAACCAGCAGTCCATACTGGACGGCAAGTCGCTGTTCATGCCCAACGGCACTTGGATCATCAACGAGATGAAGGATGCGCCGCGTACCGACGGATTCAAGTGGGGCTTCGCTCCCGTTCCTTCGCCCAAGGCCAACGGCACCCGTTACGTTAACACGACCGTCGAAGCCACGTGGATTCCTTCCAAGGCCAAGAACAAGGAAGAAGCCAAGAAGCTCATGGCCTTCTTCTATTCCGACACCGCTGCCAAGATCTTTGCCAAGACCGGCGCCATCCAGCCCATCAAGGGTGCGTCCGACAAGGTCGACGATTCCATGAAGGTCTTCTATGACGGCTACAAGATCCCCGGCGTCAAGGTCATCACCGGTTCCTTCTCCACGACCGCTTCGGTCGAGGGCAAGAACATCAAGGACGATCTCTACACCGCAATCGATTCTGTCGCCTCCGGCCATAAGAGCCTGGATCAGTGGCAGACGGCTTTGAACGATACCAGCAACGCGTTGAACGCCGCTGCGTCGAAGTGAGGTTCGCGCAATCAGGTATCTGAACGGCTTACGTTAGATACCTGATCGCCGGTAGTCCCGGTCTCCGTCGTATCCCAGACATCTGTACGATGGTCGTACGACGGAGACCATTGTTGTTTTCATATGGATTTTATGGAGAGGAACCTGATAAAGTTGTCAGTTCACACGCGTAAAAGAAAGGGCAAAAAATCCGAGCTTGAACATCAGCATTCCGTTTTCGGCTTGTTGTGTGCATTGCCCACGGTCATTCTTTTTGTCATATTCATGGTCATCCCCACTTTCAACGTCTTCCGCATGTCGTTCTTCAAATGGAGCGGATTCTCGGACGACAAGACCTTCGTGGGCTTGAGCAACTTCAAGACGTTGGCCGGAGATATGAATTTCGTCCATGCCTGCCAGAACACGGTTTTGTTGTTGGTGCTGGTGACGGCGGTGACCCTGCCTTTGGCGATTGTCTTTGCAGCGGTATTGCTGCAGGATCGAATAGTCGGCGCTGGTTTCCTCCGATTCATCATGTATATTCCGTCCGTGCTCTCCGCCGTCGTGATCGCGGCGATTTTCTCCGCCATCTATGATCAGAAGAACGGTCTGTTGAATGGAACGTTGGGGTTCCTCGGGCTTGGGGCTTTGAAACGCGTTTGGTTGGGAGACCAGAAGATCGTCATCTATTCGGTGGCTTTCGCGATGCTATGGCAGTCGCTCGGCTACTACATGGTGATGTATATGTCTTCGATGGCCGGTGTCGATCAGGAGCTGTACGAAGCCTCGGAAATCGACGGTGCCGGTAAGATTCGGCAGCTGATTTCCATTACCATTCCTCTTATCTGGCAGAATATCCGTACTACTCTCACCTTCTTCATCATCAGCTCGGTGAATTTGAGCTTCGTCCTGGTCACTGCGATGACCAATGGCGGACCTGATGGAGCTTCGCAGACGATTCTCGGCTATATGTACCAGCAAGCGTACACGAATTCCACCTATGGCTATGGCATGGCCATCGGCGTGGTCATCTTCCTCTTCAGCTTCCTGCTCTCCCTGATCGTCAATCAGGTCACCAAGCGCGAGATTCTGCAGTTCTAGGAGGTTTAGCACTATGAAGAACGCAAATATGGAAACGAAAACCTCCCATGGTTTTCACATGAAACCAGCCAAGAACCGCGGCGACGCCCATGCGTGGACGGTCGGCAGGATTGTCGGTGAGTTCGTCCTGGTCATCTCTGCTTTGATGATCCTCATCCCTGTCGTTTGGGTGTTCATCGCCTCGTTCAAGGACAAAAGCGAGTTCTACGGCAGTCCGTGGACCTGGCCCAAGGGCTTCCACTGGCAGAATTATGTCGAGGCGTTTCAGGACGCGCATCTGGGCAAGTACTTCCTGACCTCGGTAGTGGTTACGTTGGTGGCCATGGTCATCGCTTTGGTCGTGGCCTTGCCATGCGCCTACGTTCTGGCACGGTTCGATTTCCCCGGCAAGAAAATCATCAAGCTTGGCATCCAGGCCGGTCTGTTCATCAATGTGAACTACATCGTGGTGCCCATTTTCCTGATGCTTGTGGGTGCCGATAAATTCGTCATGAAATTCCTGCCTTCCGGATTTTTCGTCAATAACGCGTTTATCCTCGCGGTGGTATACGCGGCCACGTCGTTGCCGTTCACGGTGTTCCTCCTGCAGGATTTCTTCGCCACGATCCCCACGACCTACGAGGAAGCGGCGCTGATTGATGGTGCCTCGCAGTTCACTATCATGGTGCGTATCTTCTTCCCCATGGCCGGGCCCGCCATCTCGATGTCGATGCTGTTCAACTTCCTGAGCTACTGGAACGACTACATCATCTCCATGACCCTGATGACCGGTGAGAACAAGACCGTGCAGGTCGGTCTGCTCAACCTGATGCAGACGCAGAAGGCGGCGACCAATTACGGGCGTCTCTATGCCGGCATGGCCATTGTGATGATACCGGTATTGATCTTCTACGCACTGGTGCAGAAGAAGCTGTTGGAGACCTCTAACATGGGAGGAATCAAATGAACGAGAAGTGGCATGGTTTTTTGCTCGGCGCGTTGAAGTTGCTTGTTTTTGTGGCTTTCATCATCGTCACCATCATCGGGCAGCGTTCCACGTCGTGGTTGAATCTGGGTATCGAATGCATTGGTCTGGCCGGAGTCGTTTTCATGCTTTGGCTATACAACCATTCGCAGCGATAGCTATCCAAAGGTGAATTGATACAAGATGAACGAGGATTACCTCGCCAATATCCGGCCGTCGCATCGCCAGCTTCATTGGCAGCACATGGAGATGTACGCATTCATCCATTTTGGCATGAACACCATGACCGACAGGGAATGGGGACTGGGAAACGAAGACCCAGAACTCTTCGATCCCGATGCCTTGGATGTCGATCAATGGATGGATGCGCTTGCATCGGCCGGAATGACCGGTGTTATTTTGACATGCAAGCATCACGACGGCTTCTGCTTGTGGCCGTCCGCCTACACTGAGCATACGCTCGCTTCCAGCCCATGGAAAGGCGGGAAAGGTGATCTGGTCCGTGAGGTCAGTGACTCGGCCCGCAGGCATGGCATGGAATTCGGCATCTATCTTTCCCCCTGGGATCGCACCGAGCGCACCTACGGTGAGGGCAAGGCATATGACGATTTTTATGTTGGCCAGCTCATCGAGCTGCTCACCCATTACGGGCCGATCTTCTCGGTATGGCTCGACGGCGCCTGCGGCGAAGGTGCGAATGGACGTAAGCAGACCTATGACTGGCAACGTTACTACCACGTGATCCGAGCCCTGCAACCCGAAGCCGTCATCAGCGTCTGTGGCCCTGATGTACGGTGGTGCGGCAACGAGGCGGGGCATACCAGAGCCAATGAATGGAGCGTCGTTCCGGAGTCGTTGCGTTCTGCGGAATTGACGGCATCGAAATCGCAACATAGCGATGACGGGCGTTTTTCCAGAGTCGTAAGCTCCGATACCGATGATTTGGGTTCCAGAAAGGCGTTGCAGGGCTATACCGGCCCTCTGGCATGGTATCCCGCCGAGGTCAACACTTCTTCCAGGCACGGTTGGTTCCACCATCCCGCTGAAGACAGCCAGGTCCGCTCGGCAGACGAGATGTTCGAGATCTGGTGCCGTAGCGTCGGAGGAAACTCGACGCTGTTGCTGAATGTGCCGCCGAACAAGCATGGTCTCCTCGCTCAATCGGATGTCGACATGCTTCGGGGGCTCGGCCAAAGAATTCAGGATTTCAAATCACGCTGCATTACCGATGGCGTCCATATCGGCTTTTCGTCGAATGGTGATGATGAGCTCGCCGAACGATTGCTCTCGCCGGCTGATGACGGCTCGTTCTGGGCGCCTGCCGCGGATGATGGAAAGCCTGGAATCGAGATCGATTTCGATGTGCCGCGTCGGGTGGAAGCCGTGGTCTTGCGTGAGCAGATTCGGCAGGGACAGCGCATCGATCGGTTGAACGTCTACCTCGACGGACGTCTGGCGGTCAGTGCGGGGTCGGTGGGTTATCAAAGAATCCTGCGTTTTGAGCCGCAGACGGTCAAGCGGGTTTCCGTGGTAATCACCGAATCCAGACTTCAACCGACACTTGCGCTGGCAGTAGCGGTAGGGGGATGAAGCGGCAACGTCGGGATCGGATTGACGGGGATTCCCGGATTGCAGTAACCGGGTCCTGCCTCTGAACGACGGTTTTGCGTGATTGTCTTTAAAGCGAATTGCTGTGGAAATCAGCAGAAATAGATGTTATGAAAGGAAATTACTGTGAGTACAGGTCGTTTTACCATTCCCAGCGAGGAGCATTTCGCTGAGGAGACCAAAAAGCTGGCGGATAGCTGGGGGGCTGACGCCATTCGTGATTCGGATGGGACGAAACTTGACGGCGAATTGATGAAGCTCGGCAAGAAAATCTATAGCGCGTATTTCCCGACTCGGGCGCACAACGAGTGGATCACGCTGCATATGGATGAGACCCCTCAGGTCTATCTGCTGACCCAACGTGTGCTCGCCGACAATGGGCAAGTGGTCATCCCTCTGATGGCCACTTTTTACGCCGAGCAGCTCAAACCCAACTATGACGCCGATCCCGCGAAATATTGGGAAGTGATTGACCGTACCACCGGAGAAGTCGTGCCTACGCGGCGTTGGAGCGTCGCACAGGCCAGCGATACGGTCACGGTCGACGGGGCGGAGCCGATGCATGAGTATACGGTCTCTTTCCTGGCTTATATCATTTGGGATCCCGTTGAGATGTACAACCATCTCACCAATGATTGGGGAGACAAGGAACACGAGATCCCCTTCGACATCTATCATCCCGCCACGCGCAAGTTCGTGTTCGACACGTTCGATAAGTGGCTCAAGGACCATCCACAGACGGATGTGGTCCGTTTCACCACGTTCTTTTACCAGTTCACGCTGCTATTCGACCAAAAGCACAGGGAAAAGGTCGTGGATTGGTTCGGATGCGCCTGCACCGTCTCGCCGCAGGCGCTCGAGGATTTCGCCGACGAATACGGGTATCGCCTGCGTCCCGAGGATTTTGTGGACGAGGGCTGCTACAACTCGTCGTTCCGCATACCCCGCAAACCGCAGCGCGATTGGATAGATTTCCTCTCCCGTTTTGTACGTGGCAACGTCAAAAAACTGGTTTCCATGACGCATGAGGCCGGCAAGGAAGCCATGATGTTCCTGGGCGACCAGTGGATCGGCACGGAGCCGTATATGGACGGGTTCGGTGATTTGGGTCTGGACGCCATCGTCGGGTCGGTCGGCGACGGCACCACCCTGCGCATGATCTCGGATATCAAGGGCGTCAAATACAAAGAAGGGCGGTTCCTGCCGTACTTCTTCCCCGACACGTTCCATGAGGGCAACGACCCGAGTATCGAGGCATGGGACAACTGGCGCAAGGCAAGGCGCGCCATCCTTCGCAGCCCCATCGACCGCATGGGCTATGGCGGCTACCTTTCCCTGGCGGCCAAATTCCCCAAATTCGTCGATGCGGTCAGCCAGATCTCCGATCAGTTCCGTGAGCTATATGAGAAGACGGGGGGAGAAGGCTCCGAAGGCGTGTTGAACGTCGCCATACTCAACTCGTGGGGCAAAATGCGTTCGTGGATGGCCTATACCGTGGCGCACGCCCTGCCCAACAAGCAGACCTATTCCTATTACGGCATTCTTGAGGCGCTTTCCGGTATGCGCGTCAACGTCAGGTTCATCTCCTTTGACGACGTGTTGGACTCGGGTGTTCCCGAAGACATCGATGTCGTGGTCAGCGGAGGGCCTGCAGATACTTCGTTCAGCGGCGGCGAGGTCTGGAAAGACCCGCGTCTGGTCTCGATCTTGCGTTCGTGGGTGCGCGATGGCGGCGGGTTCGTCGGTGTGGGCGAGCCTTCCAGCCTGCAATGGCAAGGGCGCTTTTTCCAATTGGCGGATGTGCTCGGAGTCGATGAGGAACGCTTCCAGACCCTGTCGGTCGACAAATATTTCCCGAAGACGGTTGCCGATCATTTCATCACGGCTGATGTCGCCGCCGGTGACGCGGTTGATTTCGGCGAGCCCATACTCAACACCTATCCTGTCAATGAGCAGGTCGTGCTCCTCAAAGCCGTTGGAGGTCAGGTTCAGCTCGCCGCCAACGACTACGGGCATGGCCGCGGTGTGTACGTTTCCGGGCTTCCTTATTCGGCTTCGAACGCACGGATGCTGGAACGTATGTTGTTCTTCGCCGCTCATCGTGAAGATGATTACGGATTCTTCAGCTCCTCGAACCCGGAATGCGAGGTGGCGCGGTTCCCGAAGACCGGATGGTATTGCGTGGTCAACAACACGGGCGTCTCGCAGCGCACCGTCGTCAGCTTGCCGGACCGGAGTTCCAAGGAATTCGAGTTGCGGCCCAACGATATAGCGTGGTGCAGGTTGTAGGCTTCGCGCGGCGAACCGGTTGGAAAAGGAAAGAAAAACCTCTTAACAAAGATCTTTCTGTCATACGCATTTGATATATGAGGAGATTGGATATTATGCCTACAGGTTTTGAGCGAGGGTATGTTGTCGGCGTCGATATCGGTGGAACGAAGATAGAGGCTGTTCTGTTGTCTGACGAAGGCGCCGTTGTCTCTTCTGGTCGGCTTCCTGCCCGTCAGGGCGGCGATCAGGTGGTATCCGATGTCGAGGCTTTGGTGCGTCAGGTGGCCGGCACGCTTTTCTCCAAGCTCGCGATGATCGGTGTCGGCATCCCCGGTCAGGTCAATGCGCAGACGGGACATGTCAGCAATGTCGTCAATCTTGGCATCGGCGAGTACGATCTGGGTTCTGTGCTGCAACGTCGGCTCGGATTGCCGGTGCGTGTCGAGAACGACGTGAATGTCGCCGCCCTTGGCGCTGCCGGCATCGCCAAGGCTCCTAAAAAAGGGACCACGGTCTTTCTGAATTTCGGCACCGGACTGGCCGCAGGCATCATCATCGACAACCAGCTGCAGCATGGCGAGAGCGGGGCGGTAGGGGAAATCGGTCATTTGCCCGTTGACCCCAATCGGTTCGACTGCCCGTGTGGGCAAAAGGGCTGTTTGGAAACGGTCTGTTCGGGCTCGGCGGTCTCGCGCCTGTGGCCGTATGACAATCCCGCGTTGCCCGGGCTGATTGCCGCTGCGCAACGTGGGGAACGCAACGCGTCCGAGATACTGGCCAAGGTGACCCATGCGATGGGTGACGCCGTGCAGATTGTGGTCCAGTTGACGGATCCCCGGCGAATCATCATCGGGGGAGGCATGGCCAAAACAGGGAAGCCTTTGCTCGACCTCATCAGCCGGGAAATCGGAACGCGCGAGAAGCATTGTGCTTTTCTTCGCAATCTGGATATTGCTTCCCGTCTTGAGCTTGCCCGGTTGGATGAGCCGCTTGGGGCTATTGGCGCTGCACTGCTCTGTCGCTGATGTAGTTGTGGGAAACGATGATCGCCGCCCCGGTCAGCGAGATGTCGGGGCCGCATTGGCAACGACGAATGGTCGTATGCTTGCGGAAAGTCGAGGCTGTGGTCCGGTCCGCATAACCCTGTGCGGCGTCGCAGAATGTGCTGTTGATGATGTCCGGAGGCCCGTAGATGCAGACGTCCTGCACGTCAAGCAAGCCGATCGGCATCGACAATGCCGAGGCGAGTTGTTGGCCCGCATCGGCGAGAATCCGGGTCTGCTCGTCGGCGTTCTTGCCGTGAAGCCGTTTGCGCAGGGCTGGCGCCGACAGCGCCATTTCCAGACAGCCGTGTTTTCCGCAACGGCAGAGCGGCCCGTTCGGATCGATGGAGATATGGCCGATTTCACCGCCTGCATGGTTTTCGCCGACGATTACCGTGTCGTCTATCAGCGTCGCCGAGCCGATGCCGCGGTCGATTTTCACGAACAGTACGTTCGGGCCGGCCTGTCCGAAGTAGCGCTCGGTCAATACCGAAGCCGCCGCGTCATTGGTGATGAACACCGGCATCTTGAAGCGCTGCTCCAACGGTGTCTTCAGGTCGAGGTTTTCCCATCCCAGCTCGGTGGAACGTCGGATCACGCCGTCCTGTACCACGCCGGTTGCGGCGATTCCGATGCCGATGATGTTGCTGGTGCGTTTGGATAGTTTTTCGATCAGTCGGATGACGTCTTCGGGTCTGACTTTTTCTCCGGCGCCCAATACCGTTTCCGAATGAATGAGCGGGGCTCCCAGAAGGTTGGTCACGGCCCCACGTATCAGATGGGCTTCGGAAAGGTCGATGGAGATGACATGCAGCCGTGTGGTGTCCACGCCGAGCAAGGTGCCGTGCTTGCCTTTGCCGGTGTTGTGGGTCTCCTGGCCGTTTTCACGCAGTATGCCTTCGTCGAGCATGTCGCCCACGACGTCGGAGACCGCCACCCGTGACAACCCGGTTTTGCGTCCAAGTTCGGCACGCGAGTATTGACGGGAAGGAAACAAGAGGCTGAAAATCAGTAGTCTGTTGTTCCTTCGGACGTCTGCAGGACTGGCTTTGCTGCTTTTGCCAGGCGTGTGCAGTGTCAGAGAGGTTTTTCCTGAGGACGTCTCCATGTGCCTTCCTTCATTGTTCGTTAGATTTTATGGTAGTGTAGGGCGCTGAAATCTAAGGATATATACTTTCTTTTATCTTACTTTACATACCATAAGACATGCTGCAAACCAAGCAAATTGCATATTTCCAATTATGTAACTATTCTTAACAATATAACCAATACGGCTGATGCTTCTGATGGTTCAAGAAGCATTGCGCAGTTGGGGCAGGCGGGGGCCGTAGGCGATGTGCGGTTTGCCGAAGTGCCGGCTTCATGCCGATTGGCGATGGTATTCACGGAAACGGTGGAAAGGAACCAATGATGGCGAACAACGAGGTCACACTGGCGAATGTTGCCGGGCATTTTCGGCTTGAAGGTGAAGTCTCAAGCATCAAAGCGTATGGTGACGGGCATATCAACAGGACCTATCTGGTGACGACCGACAGGAAACGCTACATCCTGCAGAAGATGAATACCAATGTATTCCCGGACACCGAAAACCTCATGCGTAATATCGAACTGGTCACGTCTTATCTGCATTCGAAGGGCAAAGAGACCCTTGACATCGTCAGGACCGATGACGGGGCGACGTACTATGCCGATGCGACGGGTGCATGGCGCATCTATGCGTTCATCGAGCACACGATCTCTTATAACATGGTCCCCGACGCAGAGGTCTTCAGGGATGCGGGTGCCGCTTTCGGCGATTTCCAGAACGAACTTGCCTCGTTTGACGCTTCGCAGTTGAAGGAGACCGTGGCCCATTTCCACGACACGCCGAGCCGGTTCCTCGATTTCAAGGCCGCGCTCGCGCAGGATCGCGAGGGCAGGGCATCCGGCTGCCGAGAGGAAATCCGGTTTTTCGTCGACCAGGCAGATTGGTATCCGAAGATTACGGACGAGCTTTCAAACGGGAGTATTCCGCTGCGGGTCACGCACAACGACACCAAGCTCAACAACATTCTGATGGATGCCACCACCCATAAGGCTCGGGCCATCATCGACCTGGACACCATCATGCCCGGTTCGATGCTTTATGATTTCGGCGATTCCATCCGTTTCGGTGCCTCCACGGCGCTTGAGGATGAACGGGACCTTGACAAAGTGCATTTCAGCACGGAGCTTTTCAAGGCTTACGCACGTGGTTTCCTCGGCGAAGTAAAGCCAAGCATCACCGATGGCGAGCTGAGGCTGATGCCGGAAAGCGCGATCATCATGACATTGGAATGTGGCATGCGCTTCCTGGCCGATTATCTTTCCGGCGATACCTATTTTGCCACCTCTTATCCGGAGCACAATCTTGTGCGCTGCCGTACCCAGATCAAACTGGTGCGTGAGATGGAGCGAAAGCTGGAAGACAGCCACCGTATCATCGATGAAGTCATGAAGGAACTGGGATGACACAACCAAAAACTCTGGATATGAAGACGGCGAAAAGCGCCGGTGCCGGTCGGGCTTTCGGATCCGAGGACGGAAAGGATGCCGGGCATGATTTCAACGAGGTGTATGACCTGATCGACGCATTGCTCGGATTTGCGCGTGTGAATCTGGGACTTGCCGCCGAGGATGTCGATTGGGCGAGGAATCGTGTGCTCGAGTTGTTCGGCCTTGCCTCTTATGTTCCCGGTGACGTTGAGGCACCGGCCGAGGGCCCGGCGGGTTTTGCCGACCCTTCCCGATTGCTGCATCGTCTCTGTGTGTCTTTGGACGCCCTTGGTCTTGCCGACTCATATAGCGAAGAAGACGTCGACGATATGGTCATGGGAGCGCTTTCCGCCCGTCCGTCGACGCTCCGGAAACGTTTTCGTAAGGTCGAGGCATCGCAAGGCGCCATGAACGCGATGGATTGGTTCTATCGGTACTGCGTTGCCAATACCGCTGTCAAGAAGGCGCAGCTTGACCGCAATCCCCGTTTCGAATCCCACGGACTGATCATCACCATCAACCAGGCCAAACCGGAATTCAAGAACATGAAAAAGGCCCGGTCCGGCAACAGCGTATCCGGCGGTTATCCTCGTTGCACCATCTGCCACGAGAACGAGGGATTCGCGGGTCGTGACAAGAGGACGCTGCGCACCATACCGGTTGAGTTGGGCGGGGCCCCCTTCTTCTGGCAGTTCTCGCCGTATGGGTATTTCCATCAGCATGGCATCTGCGTGAATATGGAGCACACGCCGATGCATGTCGATCGCACCACCTTCGGCAATCTTATGGATTTTGTCGATCGGTTCCCCGGCTACTTCCTTGGATGCAATGCGGCCTTGCCGCGAATCGGCGGATCGGTGCTCGCCCACGACCATTATCAAGGCGGCGGTGAGCTGATGCCGATGCATAAGGCTCAGGCGTGGAAACGGATGGGCGTGCCGGGGCTCGATAAGGTGCAGGTCGAGATCCTTGACTGGCCTGGCACGGCGATTCGTGTGGTGTCAAGATCTCGTGAGGCTATCGTCGAGGTCGCTGACACGATTCGTCGGGGATGGGAAGGCTACGACAATGCAGGACTCGATATCCTCGCCAAGGGTAAAGACGGCAGGCAGTCCGCGGTCTCTCCCAGCGTCTGCCTTACCTTGCGAGGCTATGAGATGAATCTGATTCTCCGTAACAACGCTGTCAGTTCGCAATATCCGGAAGGCATTTTCCATGTTCATCCACAATTCTGGGCCATCAAACAGGAACCGATCGGACTGATTGAGGCGCAGGGGCTGTTCGTGCTGCCCGGACGGTTGATCGGTCAGCTTTCCGCTCTTGAACAGGCGCTGGTGGAAGGTCGCCCCCTGCCGCAAGAAGAAAGCGAATTCGCGTTTGAATGGAACGAGTTGCAGGAGGGGCTGCGGGGGCCGCGTACCGCTGGCAACGTCCATGCTGCGGTTCGTGACGAGCTGGGAAGCGTGTGCCGGCGAATTCTGGCCAATACTGCGGTGTTCAAACACAAGGAGGACACCATGGGCTTCCTTGAGGGGCTTGGGCTTACCGTGCAATAAGCCCTTGAATGGTATCTGTATCTGGAAGTAAGACAAGTGCCGAGTATCGGCGATTCCATCCGGCCCGGCGATAAAACCGAAAATGCAACAAAGGAGAAAACCAAAATGGCAGAAATCATCATTACGAAGAACGAGGATGAGGCCGGCGAAATCTATGCCAAGTGCGTGGCGGATTTGATCGAGCGCAAGCCTAACGCGGTGCTGGGGCTGGCCACGGGTTCCAGTCCGTTGGCGGCCTATCGTCATCTTGCGGCCGAAGTCAAGGCGCGCAATCTCGACGTCAGCCAGGTCCGTGGGTTCGCGCTCGACGAGTATGCGGGCCTTGACCCGGCCCACCCGCAGTCCTACCGCAGCACCATCACCCGCACGGTCGTCGAGCCTCTGGGCCTTGACCCGGCCAAGGTGCGCGTGCCCAACGGCAATCTGGAGACCATCAAGGACGCCGGGCGCGAGTACGATGCGGCCATCGAGGCCGCCGGCGGTGTGGACGTGCAGATCCTCGGCATCGGCACCGACGGCCATATCGGCTTCAACGAGCCGGGCTCCTCGCTCGCCAGCGGCACCCGTATCAAGACGCTCGCCGAGCAGACCCGCATCGACAACGCCCGCTTCTTCGACGGCGACATCAACCAGGTGCCCACCCACTGCATCACGCAGGGCATCGGCACGATCATGAAGGCGCGCCACCTGGTGCTGCTCGCGTTCGGCGAGGGCAAGGCCGAGGCCGTCAAAGAGACCTGCGAGGGCGGCATCAGCGCCTTCTGCCCGGCCTCCGCGCTGCAGCTGCACCCGCACGCCACCATCATCGTCGACGAGGCCGCCGCCTCGAAGCTGGCGCATAAGGATTACTACCGTTACGCCTACGCCCACAAGCCGGCGTGGCAACAGATCTGAGAATATCCCTCAGGCTGATTGCCGCCATCCTGGTTGTCAACCGGCGCGGGCCAATCAAGAAATTCGGCAGGTTGCGACGTCGGTATTCCATTGGCGCCGCAACCTGCCAAGGCGTTGAAACGCCGTGGGGTATGGCAGAGCGCATCTTTATCGTCAAACGGCACAATGTGCCACGATAGTGATGATGGTAAGAAAGCATTCCAAGCAAAGCATGAAGGAACGTGAGTGGGAATGTCAGATGAAAACAGGCAGCAGACCGTTGAACAGGTCACGAAAGCCGTTGAAGGCGAGGCGATTGACTGGCTGGTGGTGCACCATGCGCGAAAAATCGACGCACGGGGCATCGAGGACGGTTTCTGGCTCATCGCGCACGATGGCGTGATAGCGGCGACCGGCAACGGGGAAGCGTCGCTGGTCTCGGCCTGTCGTGGGTTCGGCATTACCGATGGTGCTGCTGGAAGCGATAGTGGGACGGGACAGGCCGAGGTGCTGCCGTTATCCCTGAAACCGGGAGTGAGCGAGGTCGACGCCCAAGGCAGGAACTTTACCCCCGGTTACATCGACATCCATGCGCATGGTTCGTGGAATCGCTCGTTCGACGACGGCCTCGAAGGCATCGATATCGCCCGTACCGGCCACTTGGTGCACGGTACCACGCGTCAGGTGCTCTCGCTGATCACCAATCCGATGGACGTGATGTGTGCGAACCTGAAGAACGTCAAAGCCGCGATGGGCAAGCGGCCCGATATTCTCGGCTCCCACTTGGAGGGCCCGTTCCTGGCGCTTTCACGCAAGGGCGCACACGACCCGAACTGTCTGAAGGACTCGACCGACGATCTGGTGGACCGTCTTCTTGACGCCGCCGACGGTTCGATCCGTCAGATCACCATCGCCCCGGAGCTGCCTCACGGGATTTCGGCCATCAAACGGTTCGCGGCTGCCGGTGTGGTGCCGGCGGTGGGCCATTGCGATGCGGACTACGAGACGGCCAGACGCGGTTTCGAGGCGGGTGCCGGCATCATGACCCATATGTTCAACGCGATGAACGGGCTCAAGCACCGCGAGCCGGGCCCGATTCCGGCGGCGGTGGAGGATCCGCGCGTCACCATCGAGCTGATCAACGACGGCTTCCACGTCCAGAACCCGGCGCTGAGGATGGCGGTGAAATTCGCGCCGCATCGCTTTGCCTTCGTCACCGACGCGATGAGCGCCACGGACTGCCCGGACGGAGCGTACAAGCTGGGCGCGCTGGACGTCACGGTCAAGGATGGCCACGCCCGTCTGGTCTCCAACGGCTCCATCGCCGGTTCCACGCTGTTGCTCGAGCATTCGGTCGCGCGCGCGGTCAACGTGCTCGGCATGGCTCCCAGCGATGCCGTTGAAGCGGCGACGCTCACCCCTGCCCGCGCGTTCGGCTTCGACCACGCCAACGCCGTCACCGGTGCGCCGCTGGGTCTGCTTTCGCCGGGCTATGCGGCGGACCTTCTGCTGAGCGACCCGAAGACCTGGCAGGTCGAACACGTCTGGTGCGCCGGACGTCGGATCCGCTGAGACGGATGCAGGTTGCTGATCGGCAATATCGGGATATCACCGATCGCGTCCCGATATCGCTGATTTACAAAAGCTGATTCACAAAACACAAAAAGACCGTCATCACAGCAATTCTCTCCTGCGATGACGGTCTTTTTGCATATCGGCCTGTTCTGGTTTGGCCTTGGCTTGTATTGCGATATGGAGGCTTTACTTCTCCGCCTCGCCCAGATAGTCCGGAATGCTCTCCGGGTACTCGGGCCAGGCGCCGTTTTGCGTGCAGACGTAGGCGGCGGTGTTGACGGCGGCGCGATGGGCGTCGACCAGCGACGAGCCGGTGAGCACCTTGGCGGTGAACGTGCCGGAGAAGGAATCGCCGGCACCGACGGTATCCACCACGTCGACGCGCGGGGTGTCGAGAGTGGAGGATTCGCCGTCCTTGGCGATGATGGTGCTGAAGGTCGAGCCGCCGGTCAGGATGACGTAGTTGAGACCGTACTGCTCCATGAACCAGTTGCAGGCCTCTTCGTCCGAGGTGCCGCGGATGTCGAACATGTCGCGCAAAAGCAGCAACTCGGCATCGTTGATCTTGAAGACGGTGGCGTAGCCGAGCAGTTCCTCGATCAGCTCCTTGGAATAGTGGTCGCCGCGGATGTTGATGTCGAAGAACTTCATGGCGGTCGGCTTGGCGTGCTTGAGGAGCTCCACGATGGTGTCATGCGATTCCTGGCTGCGAAGGGCCAGCGTGCCGTAGCAGATCGCGTCGGCCTTCTCGACCATGGCGATCAGCTCGCGGGTGTAAAGGATGTGGTCCCAGGCGACGCCCTTGATGATGGTGTACTCGGGGATGCCGTTCTTCAGGGCGACCTCGACGGTGGAGGTGGGCCAGGCGTTGCGTTGCACGATCGATTCGACGCCGGACTTCTTGATCGCTTCGATGAGCTCGTCGCCCAGCGGATCCTCGCCCACGGCGCTGATGGCGTGGCCTTCCGCACCGTTCATAGCGGCGTGATAGGCGAAATTGACGGGGGCGCCGCCCGCACGCTTGCCGGTGGGAAGCATATCCCAGAGCAGTTCTCCCAGAGATACAACGATTGGCTTGGTCATGATGTGATCCTTTCTTACATGTTTATACGTTTTTTTCAATGACGAAACTCTTGAGTTGCGGCAGATGGCCTGTTCGCCGAAAAGCTACCGCAGAGCAGTATCGTTTCCCTTTATCCCGAATTACCTGGCGGGCGGTCGGTTCGGAAATAGGAAGGTCGGTCCAAAA
Source organism: Bifidobacterium sp. ESL0800 (assembly GCF_029395355.1). NCBI lineage: Bacteria > Bacillati > Actinomycetota > Actinomycetes > Bifidobacteriales > Bifidobacteriaceae > Bifidobacterium > Bifidobacterium sp. ESL0800. The sequence continues at coordinate 1,125,165 of NZ_CP113913.1, read as the reverse complement.
ACTGGGTGATGGCCGTGGCGGCGGCACCGAGTACGGCCGCGTCGGTAGGCAGGCTGGAAAGCGTGATTTCGGTCGATTGCGCGATCTCGGGGATGACCCGTTCGTCTACCACGTTCTGCGCCGAATCGAGCAGGTGGCGGCCTCCGAGCGCTCCGATGTCGCCGAGTACGATGCGGCGAGGGTTGAAGGCGTTGCAGATGATGACGCATCCGTAGCCGACGTAACGTCCGATTTCGGCGACCAGACGACGTGCTTCGCGGGTTTGTTCGGTGTCTTTGTTTTGCCCGTCAGCCAGTGCGAACAATGCCTGGCAGGCTTCGAGATGAGCCATGGACCCAGAGCCTGGAATGATGCCGAGCTCGTCGATCCGCTGGTGAATCGCGCCTGCGGAGCAATAGCATTCCAGACATCCCACATTCCCGCATTCGCATTTCCTGCCGTCTATGGCATCGATCGAGACGTGGCCAAGTTCGGTGGATGCCCCAAGATTGCCGTAGACAAGCCTGCCGTTCTCGATGACCCCGAGGCCGACGCCTTCACCGAGAAGGAAATAGGCAAGGCTTCCGGAGTCGGCGAGCCCGCCGAACAGCCGTTGTGCCAAGGCTCCGGCCCGGGCATCCTGTTCGATGAAGACGGGAACGGGGCAGTTTTGCCCGAATTCCTCCTGGAAGTTGATGTTGCGCCAGTGCGGCATACTGGAAACGAGCGCCGCATAACCGGTGCCGTGCAGGTACGGGCCGGGCACCGCCATGCCGATGGCGACGATATCGGGGTCGGTTTGAAGCAGGGAATCGATGGTTTCGTGCGTGGAGGCGATGGCCGCGTCGATGGTGTCGTCGCTGACCCGCGGCATGTCGGTGAGGCTCAGGCATCTGCCCTTGAGGTCGAAAACGCCGATCTGCACCAGGCTGCGCGCGAATTTGACACCGATGAAGTGGAACCGTTCGGTGTCGATGTTCAAGCCGATGGACCGGCGACGTTTGCTGCCTTTCATATCGCCGGTTTCGGCCACGATGCCGGCGTCGATCAGGCGTGCGGTGATTTTGGTGATGGCGGCAGGCGTCAGGCCCAGCGCCTTGGCGATTTGCGCTCGCGAAGAGATGCCGTAGTGGTAGAGATGCCACAGCGTCCGTGAACGGTTGCGTTCGGAGACGACGGATTGGGGCACCGGTTTACGAATCGGGTCTTCGGTGAAGTCCGGTATCGATGGTGCCAGATGGTCGGTCGAGAAAGGTTGCGAAGTGCTTTGAGATGGTGATGATTCGCTGTTTTCGCGCATCCGCACCTCCTTGGGCCAACCCTGCGTCCGGTAACCGCCATCCGTGATGGTCACCGATTAATGAACTGACTTCATATATTAACGAGGTTAACGTGAAACTGCAAATCCGGTTACTGCCAAGCGGTTATCAAAGAATTTGCCGAAGTATGGTGGGGTGCCATGTTTCCTGTTTTTCTGCCTCCGCACGTTCTTCCTTGAGACACGATTGGCTCTCGGATCAGTGAAGTCGACTGTCGGTCACGAACAGGGCATGGGTGTCTCCGGCGGCTTTGCCACGTTGGAAACGATCGAAGATCTTCAGGCGTTCGACCGTGCTTTTGGCCAGCGGCTGGGGCAGATCGTCGCGTGAGAACCAGCCGACCTTGAGGCTTTCGTCATCGCCGACGAACGGTTCGGCGTTGCCGCCGGGTTTGAGGCGACACAGGAACGAATGATCCATATATTGCGTGCGGTCGCCGTTGTCGTAGGCGATGATTTCGGAGGAGGAAACCACGGCGACCAAGTCGGTGACCTCGGCGTCGATGCCGGTCTCCTCCTTGATTTCGCGCACCACCGTGTCTGCCGGTTGCTCGCCGGGTTCGTTGATCCCGTAGACCATCGCCCACTGCCCGGTGTCGGTCCGCTGCCCGAGCAAAATGTGTCCGTGCCCATCCTCCACGAGTCCGGTGACCCCGTTGAGCCACAGCAACTCGTGCCCGATCTTCTTGCGCAGTTCGATAATGAACGATGGCGTGGTCATATCTTGCCTTTCCTGGATTCTAACTGACGTGTTGGAGACGGAGATATACATTGTCCGACACGCTCCGGGCCGCTCAGGCCGAGTCTTTACGGTCGGACAACGCATATCTCCGTCTCCAACACTCTGTATTATCAATTATTATCGTTTATCTGCTTTCCAAACCACGCAGCACGCGGCCTGAGTTACTCTCTTGAAACATCAAAAGTAGTGTGTGGGGCGGGCAGATATGCGATGTGGGGCGTAAGCTTGGCATAGATTTTGCCTTCGCGCTCGTACATCGCGCTCACTTCGCCTACGTGAAGCCCACAGGGCTTCACGCTTAACGGCTCAGCTAAACATTGCATATCCACATCCCTCACACGATGAGAACGTAACTTTTCCCGGAGAATTACTTTCTGGCTGCCGCGCGCTGCGCCATCCACTCTTCTACATCGTCGATCTGCTTGGGGATATCCTTGGAGATCCACTCGGGGCCGTTGGCGGTCATCAAGACGTCGTCCTCGATACGCACGCCGATGCCGCGCATCTCCGCGGGGATCAGCAGATCGTTCTTGGCGAAGTAGAGGCCCGGCTCGATGGTGAAGACCATGCCCGGCGTGATCTTCGCGCCCTGGTAGGACTCGTAACGGGCCTGCGCGCAATCGTGCACGTCGAGGCCGAGGTGATGAGCCACGCCGCAGGCGAGCCAACGGCGGTGCTGCTGGCCTTGAGGCGAAAGCGATTCCTCCACGTCGACTTTGAGGATGCCCCAGTCGTGCAGCTTCTGCGCGATGACGCGCATGCAGGCGTGGTGGATGTCGGAATAGGTGGCACCCGGCTTGGCGGCCTCGAAACCGGCCTGCTGGCTATCGAGCACGGCCTGGTAGATCTTCTTCTGCAACGGGGTGAACTTGCCGTCCACCGGGAAGGTGCGGGTGATGTCGGCGGTGTAGAGGCTCTCGACTTCGATGCCCGCATCGATGAGCACCAGTTCGCCATGGCCTACGACGCCTGTGTTGCGCATCCAGTGCAGGATGGGCGCGTGCTCGCCGGAAGCCACGATTGTGCTGTAGCCGACGGTGTTGCCTTCCTCGCGAGAGACGGCGTTGAACTCGCCTTCCAGCATACGCTCGCTGCGCGGCTTGCCCACGGCTTCGGGAATCCGGGAGAGGATGCGGTCGAAGCCATGCTTGGTGGCGGCGACGGCCTTGCGGATCTCGCCGACCTCGTACGAGTCCTTTTCCATACGAGCGGTCGAGGCGAACTCCTGCAGTTCGTTGTCGGCCTTTTCGTTGGCGGCGGGGTCGGGGAAGCCGTTGGCCTCGCGCACGTTCTCGACCTCGGCGGTCATCTGGGGGTCGGCCAGGCGGATGACGCGCATGCGCACGGCTCCGGCCTCGGCTCCGACGTCCTTGCCCAGAGCGTCGGGCAGCTGGGCGATGTCGTGGGTGGGGATGCCGGTCATCGCGTGGAGCTCCTTCAAGCCCGCGCGCGGTCCGACCCAGTACTCGCCGTAATGCGCGTCGGCGTAGTAGGCCTCGGTGCTGTTGTCGGCGCGGGGGGCCACGAAGAGCTCGGGGGTGTGGGTCTCGCCGGCCTTCGCCTCGGGCGACTCGGGGTCGACGGGGTTCAGGACGAGCACCGCCCCGGCCTCGTAGTCCTGGCCAAGCCCGGTGTAATAGGAGAACTCGGTGTTGGGGCGGAAGGCGTAGTCGTCGTCGTTGTTGCGCGTCTTGGGCTGGCCGGCGGGGATGACGATGCGCTCGCCTTCGAAGCGCTTGCCCAGCGCCTTGAGGCGCGCGCCGATGAACTTGCTGGACTCCAGCGGCTCGATGTCCGGCTCCTGGTTGTCCCAGCCGGTCTTCATGAACTCGCCGAACGCCTTGGATGTGGTCGGCCGAAGCGTCCGGTTGTTGGTCCTGTCTTCCATCGGTTGGTCCGCTCCTGGCGCCTGCGCCATTTCCGCTGCTTCGTATTCCTTGTCCTTTTCGGTTACAACCACCCTCAACGATGCTCCTTTTCCTCGTTTCTGCATTATCATACTGGATTATACAGTCGTGGAGCCGTTGTTTTCGTATCGTGGATATTCCCGAACGGATCGTCTTCAGGCCAGTGCCGTCATCGACGTCTGTCGATGACGGGCATATACAGGTCCGGCATCTCCTTTCCGTCGGCTGCCTTGCGTGATTGGGTGAGGTTGCGCAGCCTCCAGGTCATCGTTCCCGGCGTCGTCGAATCTTCGCCGTTGAGAGTCAGCAGGCTGCATTCATACGGTTGCGCCGGCGTACCCAGCGTCTTGCCGTATCGCTCGCTGACCAGAAAACCGTCGTAGGGGTTGTCTGCGTGACTGTCGGGCCGGAAGCGCCACTGCTGCGCGGAATCGTGCCTGTTGGCGGCGTGCCCTTCGATGCTGACGCTGCCGTCCTCGTTCGCGGTGAGTCCCAGACCGCCCCAGCCGCCTGAAGGCACGGTCGCGAAACTCAGCGTGCCGTTGTCGTTGCGGGTTATGGTCCATGCGCTGGAAGTGTCGTCCATGCTGTTGTACGTGCCCCACAGGGCCGAGAGGATGATGCCGCCACCTCGGGCGGTGTAGCCCGGATGAATGTAGTAGAGGTCGCCGATATCGTCGAAGCGGTCGGAGGTGATTTGGAAGATGTCGTGTCCCAGATCGTTGTGTTCGCAGGTTCGGGCGATGATGTTCGGTTTTTCCGTCAGCTGCAGCTCCAGCCCGTGCTCGTTCGGCGAGGGCCGGTCCCAAGGTGCGGGCAGCGCGGAATCCGGAAATATCCTGGCCATGGCGTCGTAGGTCATAGGGTCGTATTCCTTGAGTTCCGAGCGGACGTTCACCGCGCCTCGCACGCCGTCGTTGATGCCGTCGCGAGGCTCGGCGCAGACGTTGAACCAGACGGTGGCCATGGTGGCGAAGAACTCGTCGGAATCCTGGATCGCGTAGGTGTGGGCCCACAGTCCCTCGGACCGTGCATGCGCGTAGGCGCGATAGTAGATGTTGCGGAGGGTGAGGTCGTGCATCTGCTGGATGCCGCCGATCAGGATCGAATGGCCGAATTCGTGGATGAGGATGTTTTCGTTGCGGTAATGGGTGTTTTCCTCGGGATTGGGGCTGTTGAGGATGCGCAGGATGTTTTTCTCGGAGATGGAGGCTATCCAACCGTCGCGCGTCGGTACCCCGCCGAGCCCCTCGACGTCGTACATGTCCTTGGAGAAGTTGCAGCGCTGTTCCGGGAGCATGTAGACGTTTTCATGCATGCCATAGATGGCGAAGACGTTGTTGGATTCGATCATCGCCTCGACTATCCCGGTGCCTGGCTTGCCCAGTTCGGTGTCGATCTGCTCGATGGCCATGTGCATGGTGGTGTCTGCCACCGTGTCGTCGGCCACCACGGGGATGCCCGCGTGTGATTGCATGCGTTTGGTATAGAACGAGAGCACGGGGATATGGCGATATATGGCGTCGGGCGCGTGTCTGCCCTTCTCGTCGGCGATGGCGTGTCCTCTGACTTGTAACGTCAGCTGCTGATCCGGATCGATCGTGCCGCTGTACGCGATACTTGACAGGTGCAGATTCGGGTCCAGGTTGCGCATGCAGTTGCCGCTGGTCGCGCCGATCTCCTTATTGTCCCGGTCGAAAAACAGGGTGTCCGTGACGCCTTGCTCGGGCTTGGCTTTAAGGGTGACGACAGTGTCGCCGTTGGTGAGGGTGAAATTGTCGGGATTGATTGCTTCGGCCTCATCGACGTATTCGTCCCAATAGATTTCAAGGAACTCGCACTCTTTGAGCACGCGTATTTTGATGATTGACGGCCCGTTGTGCGGATCTGGCACCGAATCGATCACCGCCCCGGTGCGTTGGTCGATGTCGTGGCTTGCACGGATTCCAGTCTGATTTGTGTCGATATTGGTTGTCATCATACTCCTTTGTTGCCATCGGAGGAGAGCGGCGGAACAGGGAAACGTCCCCTGTACACGGTGTCGAGGGAATCGCACGGTGAGGGCGTGCGATGCGAATTCGTTGACATGGCTGAACGCGTGTTGCGGCGTTCCTGTGGATGTGTCTGCTTCACGTCAACGGCCTCCTTTGCGTTGTCGGTGGTGTCCGGCTGCATCGCCGGGACACCATGAATAACTTGCACTATAAGGGTGCTGCATGGTTCATCAAGTCGAAATATGACCAGAATAGAGGATTTTTCTCTGATTTTTTTGCAGTGCCTTACGGAACTTGACCGATGCCTCGGAATAAAATGGCGACGCCTTGGTTGTTTTTTCCGCGCAGCGTAGCTGGATATGCTCTTTCATACAATGGTGATGTCTATTTTTCAAGGGTATCAAGCCAAAACGAGGTCTTATGTCATTCGAGCATCCGAAAACCAACGGGGTCACCATTCGCGAGGTCGAGCGCGAGATCATGAGCCGGCGGACCACCCACGAACAGCTGGGCCATGATCTCGAGGTGATGGATCTGATGCTCGACCTCTTGGGCCACCCGGAAGACACGTTCCGTATCATCCATATCACCGGTACCAACGGCAAAGGCTCCACCGCCCGCATGGCCGAAGCCATCTGCCGCGCCTACGGCATGCGCACCGGTCTTTTCACCTCGCCGCACCTGCAGAAGATCAACGAGCGCATCGCCGTGGACGGCCAGCAGCTTTCGGACGACGACTTCATCGACACGTGGATGCAGATCAAGGACTTCGTCGCCCTGGTCGACCAGAAGATGAAGGCCGACGGCAAGGCTCCGATGAGCTATTTCGAGATCCTGACGGCGATGGCCGTCTGGAAGTTCGCCGACGCCCCGGTCGATGTGGCCGTCTTCGAGGTCGGCATGGGCGGGCGTTGGGACGCCACCAACGCCCTCAACGGCGATGCTGCGGTCATCGGCCCGGTCGACATGGACCACATGCAGTGGCTGGGCGACACCCCCGCGAAGATCGCCACGGAGAAGGCCGGCATCATCAAGCACGAATCCACCGCCATCATCGGCGCGCAGCCTCACGAGGCCGAGGTCATGCCCATCCTGGAACAGGCCGCAGTCAAGCAGCACGCCACGCTGATCCGCGATGGCGAAGAGATGGAGGTCGTTTCGCGCCAGCCCGCGGTCGGCGGTCAGGTGGTCACGCTGCGCACCCCGAACGGCACCTACGAGGACATTCCGGTCGCCAAGTTCGGCGAGCATCAGGCGCACAACGCTTTGGCGGCGCTCGCGGCCGCCGAAACGGTCATCCCCGTGGCCGGCCAGCTCACACAGGATGTGGTGGCCGAGGCGCTGGGCGGGGTGAAGATTCCCGGACGCATCGAACAGGTGCGCACCTCGCCGACCATCATCATCGACGGCGGGCACAACGCCAACGCCGCCGAATCGTTGCGTGCGGCCCTTGAGGAGAACTACAGCTTCGAGCAGCTGGTCGGCGTGGTCGCGATGATGGAGGACAAGCAGGTCGAGGAATACCTCGGCACGCTGGAGCCGATTCTGAGCCAGATCATCGTCACCGAGAACTCGTGGCGAGACCGTGTGATGCCCGCCGAGGAACTTGAGAAAATCGCCGTGGGCGTGTTCGGCCGCGACCGCGTCACCCGCATCGATAACCTGCCCGACGCCATCCAGGAGGCCGTCAACATGGTCGACGCCGATGATGAGCTGGGTGTCGGCTACGGCCACGGCGTGCTCATCTGCGGCAGCTTCGTCACCGCCGGCGACGCCCGCACGCTGCTGGCCGAGAAGAAGAACCCCGAGCTGGCACTGCCCAAGGCCCAGCGCGTGGTCGGTAAGCCGAAGGACTCCGATGATGCCGCATCCGCCAAGAAGGACGAGGACATCGTCTCCGAGGTCTTCGGAGACACGTTCGGCGATTTTGGAGTGCGTCAGGTTCCCTTCGAAGGCGAGAGCGAGCCCGGCACCACCGCCGAGCAGCTTCGGCGCAAGCAGAACGGTGACGACAAGTAACAGCGAACATCTCTCGGGGCGTGACGACGCTAACCGAACGCCTCTTTGGGTACAAAGGCCTTGTAAGAATGGCTCCGGGCGACCCCTTTGCCGTTTATTTGTCACTTTTTACGTGCTTGCTGGCTCCATCCACGTAAAAAGTGACAAATAGACGCGGTAAATGTCACTTAATTCCGTGGAGCACGGAAGCAAGCAAGTAAAAAGTGACAGTTGACGATACGGTCGGCGGCAGCGTGATGGGTTTCGGCGCCTTCGGTACGCCCGTCATCTGCCATGTCGTATCGTCGGCGATACCGCTTGCCGGGAATGCGGTATACACATGGATACAATAATATTTGGATTGACTACGAACGACAGGGCAAAACGCAGGAAGGCGAAGGTCTTATGTATCTCAAGGAACTGACGCTCAGGGGCTTCAAGTCCTTCGCCTCTGCGACCACCTTGCGTTTCGAGCCCGGCATCACGGCTGTGGTCGGTCCCAACGGGAGCGGCAAGTCCAATATCGTCGACGCCCTGACCTGGGTCATGGGCGAGCAGGGGGCCAAGAACCTGCGCGGCACTTCGATGGAAGATGTCATTTTCGCCGGCACTTCCTCGCGTCCGCCGCTGGGACGCGCGCAGGTCAGTCTCACCATTGACAACACCGATGGCACGCTCGATATCGATTACACCGAAGTCACCATCAGCCGCACCATCTACCGCAACGGCGGCAGCGAATATGCCATCAACGGTTCACCTTGCAGGCTTCTCGATATACAGGAACTGTTGAGCGACACCGGCTTGGGCCAGCAGATGCACGTCATCGTCGGCCAGGGCAGGCTTGACGAGATTCTGAAAGCCGACCCCGCCGGTCACCGCGCCTTCATCGAGGAAGCCGCCGGCATCCTCAAACACCGCAAGCGCAAGGAACGCGCGATACGCAAGCTCAAAAACACCGAAGCGAACCTCGCCCGCACCGACGATCTGCTGCATGAGATTCGTCGGCAACTGGGGCCGCTCGGACGCCAGGCCAAGATCTCACGGCGCGCGGCCAGCATCCAGATAGCCTTGCGTGACGCACAGTCGAGGATCTTCGCCGAGGATGCCCAGAAATCCATGGAAAGCCGGGCCAAGCTGCGCCATGATTTGGGTGATGTGCGGCGAGAGCTCGAAACCGCGCAGCGCGAACTGGCCAAGGTGAAAGTGCATATCGAGCAGGTCGAGGCACTAAGTAGCGAGTCCAGCCCGGCTATGGCCAAGATCAACGAGACCTGGCACGAGCTTTCCGGCATCGAGGAGCGGTTCCGTTCACTGGCATCGCTTGCCGACGAGCGCGCGCGGTCGCTCGCAGGCCAGATGATCACGAACTTCGGCGAAGATCCCGATATCCTCGAATCCCGCGCCAAGGAGTTGGACGGGCAGGCCGAAGCACAGAAGAAGGCCGTTGCCGATATGCGTCTGGCGTATGATAAAGCGACGGAATCGCGTGCGGGCGATGAAAAGCAGCTCGCCGTAGCCCGCCAGACCTTGACGGAACTGCGCAAGGCGGCGCAGGAGCATACCTCGAAGGTCGCCAATCTGCGCGAGCTCAAGACCCGCGAGGAATCGGCCATCGAGCTGGCGCAAAGCCGTGCCAAGGATTTCAGCGGGCAGCGTGATTCCCTCGCCAAACAGCGTGACGAGGCCACGGCCCAGCGTGACGCCTTTGAAGCGGAAACGCAGAACGCCGGTGAAGAAGACAGCGCAGCCGATCTTGAGTCCGCAAAAACCGCGATGCAACAGCGACAGGAGGAGCTTGATGCTCTGCAGGAGCAGCTGCGGGCGGCGAACGCCAAGGTGACAGCCCTCAAGGCCAAGGCCGATGCGCTGAACGAGACTCTGGAAAGCCGCAATGCTTCCGGTGAGTTGGAGCAGGACGATGCCGTGGCGGCGTTGGGCAGGCTTGCCGACTTCATTCATGTCGAGGATGGCTGGGAGGAGGCCATCGCCCATGCGCTCGACCAATTTGCCAGTGCCATCGTGGTGCCCGGCAAGTCCAACATGGTTCAGGCCCTGCATCGGGCGAGTGCTGACAAGCTGGGACAGGCTGTTGTATTGCATCCGCTTGAACGTGCGTACGGCGATGATGCCGACAGGCAAGGCGAGGACGACCATGCGCAAGACGGCCACTATCCGGTTCGTTGTGCCGCTGCTCTGGTAAGTGCTAACGGCACCGCCAAAGACCATGATTTCGCCGCCAACGTCGTTCGCGCCGTTCGCCTGCTGCTTGATGACGTCGCTGCGGTACCCGATATCGAAACCGCATTCCAGGCAGTGGAAGGTAATCGCGAACGGTTCAGCCAGGCGGTCACCAAATCCGGCGAGGTGGTCAACGCCGTCGGTGCCATCGGCGGTTCCTCGCGTTCGCAGAGCGACCTTTCATTGGCCGCGAGGCGAGACAAGGCGGCCGCGGAGGCCGAAAAGCGCAAAGAGGAAGCAGCGACGATCGGGCCGAAAATCGAAGCCGCGAAAGAGGCTCGTGACAAGGCTCGACTCGAAGTCGACCGCCAGTCGCAGCAGCGCATTCAAGCCAAGGTAAAGGCCGATCAGGCACGCAAGAACCTTCAAAACGTTGAACAACGCGTCAAGCAACTGACACGGCAGCTGGCCGGAATTGACGAGAAAATCAAGCAGACCGATGACGAAAGGCAGACTCACCAGCTCAAACTCGAGGACTTGAGCCAGGCGCTTGACTCTGCCGAACGAACCGATGCGGAAAACGAGGATTTCGACGATCTGGACAAGCGCGTCCATGAGCTTGAAACCACGCTTGACAAGGCGCGTGAGCAGGAAGTCTCCGCCAAGATCACTTTCAACGACGCCAACCGCAAGGCCGATTCGCTGGTTCGTCAGGCCGGTCTGCTCCACGATCAGGCAAGCGAGGCGGTAGCGAGACGCGCCAAGATGAAAGCGCTCAATGAGAAGCGTGAGCATCAACAGGCCCACGACCGGCGGATCGCCACCGACGCGCGGGGCATGGCCGCGTTGGTGGCTTCGGTGCTGAAGACCGTGGTCGCCAAACGCGATGAACTTTCAAAGGCTGCCTCAAGCCACGATACCGAGCTGAAGCAACTGCGTGCCCAACGTGACGAAGCCGAGCCCAAGGTCGCCGCGTTGCAGCAGCACGAGCACGAGCTGGACGTCAACCGTGAGCGTCTGGCCGCACAATACGGGCAGATCGAGCAGAAGGTCTTGGATACGCTGGGCATGGGGCTCGAGGCGTTGGTCGACGAATACGGACCGGACAAACCGGTGCCGGTGCTCGACGACGAAGGCCATCCGATTGCGCTTGAGAACGGTGATGATGAAGATGACGCCGATAACGGGGAAGCTACCGAAAATGCCGACAAAACCGAAAGCGTTTCTGACGCCGGCAACAACCATGCGGCAGCTGAGAATGTGCCGATCGATGCCGACCATTACCAGATGGTGCCTTACGTCCGCGCCGAGCAGGAGAAACGCCTCAAGAAGGCCGAACGCGATCTGAAGGCGCTGGGCAAGATCAATCCGCTGGCGGCCGAGGAGTTCGATGCGCTCGAGACGCGCAACCAGTACCTGAACGATCAGCGCAACGATGTCGCCAAGAGCCGCGACGACCTGCTGAAGCTCATCAAGGACCTTGATCACACGATGATCGAGGTGTTCAAAAACGCCTTCGACGACACGGCCGCCGCATTCGAAAAAGTCTTCGCGACGCTCTTCCCGGGAGGCAAGGGGCGGCTGCGCTTGGAGAACCCGGATGATCTGCTCACCACCGGCGTCATCGTCGAGGCCAGCCCGGCGGGCAAGCGTGTCAAGCAGCTGAGCCTGCTCTCCGGCGGCGAGCGTTCGTTGACGGCTTTGGCCTTGCTCTTCGCCATTTTCACCGCGCGTCCGAGCCCGTTCTACGTGATGGATGAGGTCGAGGCCGCGCTCGACGACATCAACCTGACCAGGCTCATCAACGCGTTCAACGACCTGCGCCGGCACGCCCAGCTCATCATCATCACCCACCAGCAGCGTACGATGGCCATCGCCGATGCGCTCTACGGGGTGACGATGCGCTCCGACGGTGTCACCGCGGTCGTAAGCCAGAAACTCGCCAACAACTAGGCAATAACTAGACATGTCGCAAGGCTTGCCGGGAACATCTGCCGATTTTTCTGCACGAACTGTGCACAGGAATTGGTCGTGAAATAACGCTAGTCTACTATCCTGATAGAAGACGACTCGATAACTGCAATGCGGTGGTCGTTACGGACAAACGGATTTGAAGGAGATTGCATGTGCGGTATCGTCGCGTTCTGTGATAAGGACATCATCGACAAGGACTATACGATCCAGTCGATGATGAAGATGATCCAGCATCGTGGCCCGAACGTCAAGGGCAGCGGGTATTACACGAACGACACCGTGGCCATGGGGTTCCGGCGTCTGAGCGTCATCGATCTGGCGGGCGGCAGGCAGCCGATCTACAACGAGGACGAGTCGGTGCTCATCACCTTCAACGGCGAGATCTACAATTTTCAAAGCCTGCGGGAAGACCTGATCGCCGCCGGGCACACGTTCCGCACCAAGGCCGACACCGAGGTGCTGCTGCACGGCTACGAGGAATGGGGCATGGACGGGCTGCTGGGGCGCGTCCGCGGCATGTTCGCGTTCCTGATCTGGGACGACAACAAGAAGGCCATGTTCGGCGCCCGCGACTTCTTCGGCATCAAACCTTTGTATTACTATCATGAAGGCGGCACGTTCATCGTCGGCTCCGAGATCAAGTCGTTCCTGGTGCACCCGCACTTCAGGAAGGAACTCAACGAACGCGCGCTCAAGCCTTTCCTGATGAACCAGTACAACGATCTCGACGAGACCTTCTTCAAGGGCGTCTATCGTTTCCCCGCCGGGCATTGGTTCGAATACCGCGACGGGAGGATGGACACCCATGAGTTCTGGGACGCGGATTACCGCCATGTCGACTACCGGCGCAGCGACGAGGAGACCATCGACGCCATCGACAAGGAAGTGACCGGATCCGTCGAGGCGCATCGCGTCGCCGACGTCAAGGTCGGGGCGTTCCTCTCCGAGGGCGTGGACTCCAGCTACGTGACCACGATCCTGAAGCCCAACGAGGTCTTCAGCGTCAACTTCGACGAAGGGCCGTTCGACGAGGCGGGCAAAGCGAAGGAACTCGCCGACCACGAGGGGCTGCACTTCAACCAGTACAGCGTGAAGGCCGACGAGGCGTTCCGGGACTTCGCCGAGATGCAGTACCACCTGGACGAGCCCGACGCGAACCCGTCGGTGATCCCGCTGTGGTACCTCTGCCGGCTCGCGCGCAAGAAGGTGACCGTGGTGCTCTCGGGCGAGGGCGCGGACGAGCTGTTCGCCGGGTACATGAACTACGGCGTGCACACCAGGAGCCGCGCGATCTGGGACTTCGCGGCCGACATCCACAAGCTGCCCAACGGCATGCGGCGCATCGTGGCCAACACGGTCGAAAAGATGCCGAATTTCCCCGGGCGCACGCAGATCTACACGCAGGCGGCGCATCCGCGCGAATACTACGCCGGCCAGTCCGTGGGCTACGACATGGCCCAGCCCACGATTTTCACCTCCACGCAGGCCAACGCGGTGCTGAAACCGCAGTACCGCAACGGTCTGACGGTCAACGGCCTCTACCAGGCCGACTTCGACAAGGTCGCGGACGCCGAGGAACTCAAGCAGATCCAGTACATCGACCTGAAGCACTTCATGTTCAGCGACATCCTGCAGAAGGCCGACAAGATCTCGATGGCGCATTCGCTCGAGCTGCGCGTGCCCTACCTTGACCGCAAGGTGGCCGAGCTGGCGCAGACCATCCCCTCCTCGAAGCTCCTGAACAGCAACAACTCCAAGGACATCTTCCGCAAGGCCGCCAACCGGCACCTGCCCGAGGAATGGTCGAAGCGGCCGAAGCTCGGCTTCCCGACCCCGATCAAGGCGTGGCTGCGCGAGGAGAAGTACTGCGCCCAGGTGCGTGCGCTCTTCAGCGAGGACTGGGTGGCGCAATTCTTCGACCAGGAGAAGATACTCCGGCTCTTGCAGGACAACTTCGACGGCAGGATCGACGCGCGCCGTCAGATCTGGAACATCTTCACGTTCCTGACCTGGTACAGGCTCTTCTTCGTCGACTTCGAGGAGACCAGACGCAAGTACGAGAAACTGCAGCCAGACGTGCAGGAATTCATGGACAAGGGCATCCTGGTCTGAGCAATTGGTCCGTGGGGCGGCTGCGCTGCTCAACGCTTGCTCCGCGTATTGTTTTCTGCTTCGTACACTGCTTCTATCGCAGCGAAAGACGGGTTCCGCGCCTCAAAGATGTCGCGCCGGAACCGGATTTGATAGTTACTGCTGCCGAGCTCTGAGCACCTTGGCGCGGGCGACCGTGTCTTCGGCGAGAATCGTCTGGGCGTCGATGATGGGCAGGTCGGGAAGCGGGAAGGCCTCGTTCAACACCGAAAGTTCGGTGCAGCCGAGCACCACGATGTCGCAGCGGTAGGGCGCCGAGGCGGACTTGTCGAGGAACGCGTCGATGACCGTGCGGTAGCGTTCCAGGCTCAGTGGTCCGCCGCTTTTCACATCGTCGTAGATCAGTGAATCGATACGTTTCTGCAACTCGTCATTAGGCTCGACGAACGTATAGCCGGCCGCCTCGATCTCGCGCTGGTAGAGCCCGGAATGGCGCGAGCCCTCAGTGCCCATGAAGCCCACGCGCGGGTGCGTCGCCACCGGCAAGTTGCGTTTCATACGCTCGACGGCCCCGGCGAGCATGTTCATGATCGGCACGTCGGTGAGCTCCTGGAAGCGCGGCAGCATGAAATGCGCGGTGTTGCAGGGAATGGTGATGAAGCTGGCACCGATGGCCGTCGCCTTGGCGATGTCGTCGGCGATGACGGGGAACGGGTCGTCGCCGCTCTGCCCGAGCATGAACGCCGTGCGGTCGGGTACGGAGGCGTCGTTGAAGACCACATAGTCGAGGAAGTCCTGATCGGTGTCGGCGTCGCTCATCTTGTCGATCAGCCGGATATACGATTCGGTCGCCAGGGTGCCCATGCCGCCGATAACCGCAAAGAATGGTCGTCTCATCTTGTCCGTCTCCGTCTGTGAAAAATTACCATACCAGCAAACCCCAAGGATACCGCTGTATGCCACCAATACGCATTCGCGGCTTTGTCTCAATCGGCTATTTGAGGTCTGCCTTCTGCTTGAAGTACTGCGCGTAACGCTTCTTGTAGATCGAGAACGCATGGCGGATCAACAGCCAGCGCATGGGGTTCCTGTCCTTGCGGTATTCCAGCGTCGTGCCCCAGTCGCCTTTGGCGACCATCTCCATGCCGCGCCGCTTGTCCTCGCCTTCGACCACGTAGTCGCGGAAGATCGAGCGCGGAATCTCCATCCAGAGCTTGCCGCCACGGCCGATGACGGTCTTGCCGTCGAAGGCGGAGTCCTCGACCAGGTCCTCGACGAAATAGCGGGCGAGGTTGTAGCCATTGAGCGTCACGAAATAGCTGGAACGGCCCTGACGCAGGTTGATTTCGAAAAGCTTGTAGGTCTGGTCGCGGTCGTCGTATTTCATGTCGAAATTGGCGACGCCCTCATAGCCGATGTCCTCGAGGAACGCCTTGATTTTCAGGCAGATCTCCTCGTTGTAGTCGGGGATGATGGCCGCGTAATTGCCCACGGCCTCCGGGGTCGGGTCCTCGAGCAGGGGATGGCCCAGGAACATCATGCGCACGCGGTGGTGGCGGTCGACGTAGGCGTTGAGCACGCGCATGTGCGAGTCGTCGCCCGGGATGAAGTCCTGCAGGATCATTTCGGCGTGATACCCGGCGCCATACGAGAGGTTGATGAGCTTGTCCAGCTCCTCCGGCGTCTCGATGACGAACGCCTTCTTGCGTCCGGGGAAGTCGATGTCGAGCCAGGCGGCGGAATCAGCCGGTTTCATGGCGACGGGGAAGTCGAAGGGCAGGTTCTTGTATTCGCCGCGTGCCGCGCTCTCTTCGGTGATGACTTTGGTCTTGGGGTACGGCAGACCGTAGCGCTCACAGGTCTCGTAGAACGTGTTCTTATAGCTCAGCTGACGATTGAGCGCCGGGTCGAGCGTGTTGAAGACGTAGTAGGGCGCGAGGTCCGCGCTGCTATGGCTCAGAAGGTTCGCATACAGGTCGCCGCAGGGGATAAGCAGCAGCGTCGTGTCCGGCAGGCTGGCCTTCATCGTCTTCGCGTAGTCGATCAGCGTCTTGCGGAAGGTCTCGATCTCGCCGAAGCCCTCGACGATATGTACGTCGACGATTTTGCTGAATCGTGTGGGCGCGAGCTGGAAGTGCGCGAAGGCCGTCGAAACGATGCCGTACGCCTCGTGAAAGGCGCGGGCCATACCGTAGGCGTTGATATCACTGCCTAAAAGGACCGGTTGAAATTGCTTCATGGTGCTAGCTTACCTCTTGAATATTTTCGAAAATGGCGGAAACGGATGACGACTACCAATGACAGATGACGAACGACGGATGGCGGCTGGTCAGCTGAACAGCCGGGTGACGATAGAGGTGTCGCCTTCATAGGGCGCGTGCCTGCCGTCCACTTTGAGCCATTGTTCCTCGCCCTTGCCGACGATAAGTATGACGTCAAAGCCGTCGTGTGCCCGAGCCTCGGCGATGGCGGTTTCGACGGCCTTCTGACGGTCGACAACGATGCTTGAGTGCACGTTGGGATCGGTGACGGCGGCTTGCATCGTCTCGCAGATATCCTCGGCGCGCTCACGGTCGGGGTCGTCGGTGGTGATGATGATGCGATCGACACGGTGTTGCGCGGCCTCGATGATCTCCTGCCGGCGATCTACGGCCTTGCCGCCCGCGGAGCCGCTGACCAGTGTAATACGCGGTTTCTTCGCTTCGTATCGTTCGACGACGAAGTCGATCAGCGCGGAAACGCTGGCGAAATTATGCGCGTAGTCGACGATGGCGATATTGTGCCCATGCGAGTCCTTGAACTGTTCCATGCGGCCTGAAATACGCACGTTTTCGAGGGCGTGCGAGATTGATTGGTAATGAAGATTCGCCCCGGCGATTCGTGCGATGGTGAGTGCGGCGGCGGCATTGGCATAGTTGAAGTCGCCGTCCATGTCGAGCTTGTAGATGTCGGATCCGTCCGGTAGATCGGTGGCGTCGGCTCCTTGGCTTTGCGGGTCTGCGATGGAACGTGGGTCGCCCGTGCCCGTGCGGCTTTGAGACGGCATATCCGCTCCCGCCACGTCGATATGGAATGCTGTGTGATTCCTATCCGCCGGCCATGCAACGGTATCCGCCTCCGCGCCATTGCTGCGTCCTTCGCTGTGCAGCGCAAAAGTGGTGACGGGAACATGGGCGGCGGCAGCGTCCTCCTCGATCAGGTCGGCGTGGTCGCAGTCGGCACCCAGCACCAACGCCTTGCTGTTGGTTGTGATCTGACGTTTGCAATACAAGTAGTCCTCGAAGGTGGGATGCTCGATCGGGCTGATATGGTCCGGCGAGATGTTCAGAAACGCACCGACGTCGAAGTTGAGCCCATAGACGCGATCGACTTTGTAGGCCTGGGACGAGACTTCCATCACCAGGTAGCGCATCCCGTTGTCGACTGCCTGCCGCATCATCCTGAAGGCGTCCATCGATTCCGGTGTCGTGAGCGCGGAGGCCGTGTACGTATGGCCGTCAAGGCAGTTGTCGACGGACGAAAACAGGGCGGCCTTCCCGTCGCTGGCGGTGTTCAGGATCGCCTGAACGAAGTAGGCGGTGGTCGTCTTGCCCTTGGTCCCGGTGATGCCGATGAGCGCGAGCTCGTCTTGCGGGCGCCCATAGAATTGCGCGGAGAGCAGGCTCATGGCCTTGCGGATGTCGGTGACGATGATGCCGACGGCACTGCAATCCGCGCTGAAATCCGTTTCCGAGACGTAGGCCTTGAGCCCACGTTCGTCACAGCCGGAAAGATACTCGGTTTTGAAATGTCCCTTGCAGCATAAGAGCGTTCCGGCTTGCACCTGCCGGGTGTCGTAGGTGATCGAGGTGAACGCCTCGTCGGCACCGGCGAAGCGAGCGGGGTTGCGTGACCATGTCTTGTCTTGGATGATCTCGCGGAGGAGATGATGCTTGTCAAGCAATGCAACCGCAGTTGCCACACTCAGAGCCATATCAAACCTTTCTTGCCAACCACATAAGGCTAGCGCATCGGGCGCGCGGAAACAGGGGATGGACGCCACAATCGAATGGAACTTACACATCACGGCGGTCCCACGGTGTGTTCCGGCAAAACCGACACGTGGTTTCGCGTGGTCCGGCGGCCGGCGTTGACGGTTGCGCCGCGTTGGCATTATCTTCGTTTTGCAAGGCATGCTCAATAGGAAACCCGTACGAAAGCAACGGTCTAAAGGTCTTTCGTACGGGTTCGCCGGCTTAGGATGCGCCTGTTACAGCCAGTCGTCGGTGATGGGTCGGCGGCCACGGGATTCCATCCACAAGTTGAATGAATCCTTCCACTTCTTATGGGCCGCGCGCTGCCAATCCATCAGGTCGCCGAGCCTCAAGTTGCCGACCTGCGGATAGAGCGTGGACATGGGCCTGATGAGATCGACGGCCGCGGTGGTGTCGGCGGTGGCGTCGTGGAAGTCGCCGTGTGGCTCCACGCCGTAATATTCGGTGGTGTAGGTCAGTGTGCGCTTGCCGTGACGGTGCGAGATCTCGCGGTCGATGACCAATGGATCGACCACCAACAGCTCGTCAGGCAGTGCCGTGAGCTTCCAGCGTTTGAGGTCCCCGGCCAGCATCCGCACGTCGAACGGTGCGTTGTAGGCGAGCAGCGGGATGCGTTTGGCGAGTGCTGCGGTGACGATGGAAGCGATGGCGGCGATGGCATCACTGGGTTCGGCGCCGTTGGCCTCGAGGAATTCGTCGGTGAACCCGTTGACCCGGCTTGCGCCCGCGCTGATGTGCCGATGCGGATTGACGACCCATTCCGCCACAACGTCACCGGCGTAGCCTTTCGCCGGGTCGCGCAAAACCAGCGAGGCCGAGACGATGGCGTCGGTGGGACCGGTGCCGGTGGTCTCGGTGTCGAAACCAAGCAGCCACGCCTCTTTCAGCGTCGTATCGTCATCCTGCATGGGGGCAAGCGCGACGGCATCGAGCATGATCGCCGCGTTGTCTGCGTCCGCGTTGTTCTTCATTGTTGTCATAATCATATTGTGCGTTCCGATTCCGACATCGGATTACTTTTGGGTTGGCGGGCATCGATCCACGTTCGTGATGATTCGTCTTTCGTCCGGATCGGCGATATCCCCAGAATCGGCTTTTGGCTGGTCATGTCGGCAAAACCGTATATGTGCGTCATCAATGTCATAATAAATGGCGGCAAAAGCGCGTGTCGGCCGAGGCAACGGCGATGCGTAGAATAGTAACGTGACACAAACCGATCAGGCACAGCCCAAGCAGCAGGAGCGCGAGACGACCGCCCAGAAGCGTGCGCGTTTCGAAGCGCTGGCGATGCCTGCCGTCGATACGCTCTATCGTCAGGCGATGAAACTGACGAACAACCCGGAGGATGCCCAGGATCTGGTGCAGGACGCCTACGAACGCGCGTTCAAAGCCTTCGACAGTTTCCGCCCCGGCAGCAATTTCGAGGCGTGGATGACCACCATCGAACGCAACGCCTACTTCAACCAGTACGCCAAGGCCAAGCGCCGCCCGCAGCGTGCCAACGATTCCACGGGGGAGTACGACGACTGGGATATCTACTCCGCTTCCGACCACTCCTCGGAAGGGCTGAAATCCGCCGAACAGGAATACCTGGACGGGTTCGCCCCGGCCGAGATCATGCAGGCGTTGGATTCGCTGTCGCCCGAGCGTCGGCAGGTTTTCATCGACACCGCCATCGACGGCAAATCCTACAAGCAGGTCGCCGCCGAACAGGGCATCAAAATCGGCACCGTGATGAGCCGACTCAATCGCGCACGCTCTCAGCTGAAAGATGAGCTGACCGACTATGCCCGTCAGCGCGGTTACGGCAAGGATGCGTCGGCAAAAACCGCAAAGAAGGCCAAAAAACCGGTTGCTGTGCAGGATTCAGGAGCAGTCGAACAGGCCGGGAAATAGAAGAAACCCGTATCTTCACTATCCGCGAACCCCAAAACAGCCAAAATGAGTAATAATAGTTAATTAGATGTCACGAAAGGAACATATCGATGGACGGACGAATCGAGCGTACCAGCCGAGTGGTGGTGAGAAGCCAGCACTCCGACGGTCTCACGCGTACCGACATCGAGATTTCCGGTTACGATTGCGCCAATCATCTCTCTGACGACGAATGTTTCAATCCGGAATCCTGCTGCGACGCGCGCGAGAAGGCTTTGATTGCCGAGTTGCGTGAGCTCTTGCGACCGACGGCTGCCCCGGAATGCCTGATTGCCAAGCTTCAGGCGACGCTTGACCGTTGCTGCCTTGAGGAATCCTGCGGCGGTGACGTCGCTGCCGTATAAATGCGATTTACGGCATCGTTTTAATGATTTTTGTGTCTATTCTTTTTAGTGTACGGTTTTCATCTGCGTTGATGTGAAACCTTTATTCGGCTGTATCCGGCTTTTCGCAACCGGAACAATCAGCGCGAAACGCATACTCTCACAAGGCCAAACTTCGGTTATCAACAACACTTTTGGCCGATAACCCCGACTTGACGTTTTCCGTTATCTGCATATGAAAAATGCCCCGCACTTGCTGCGAGGCATTCCCCATATTTACGTACCTAACGGAACTCAGGCATTTGGCCTTTTGCCGTGGTTGGCCGCCTTCTTGCGGCGGTCCTTACGCTTACGTCCGCGCATTCCCATGATGGACTCCTTTGCAGTTCTATGAATAAGCCTTAGGTATTATCGCACGTTGTTGCGACTTCATACAAGTCCCCGCCCTGAACTGAACGGAGGCTTGCGGTATTCGTCACGCTGGCTCAGCGCTGTTCGGCCTTGAAATAGAGGTTGGTCGAGCTGGTCTCGCCCGGAGCCACGACGATCAGATCCTTGCCGCTGTTGAACGCGTTGGCATAGGCGGTCTGCGGCTCGATGGCGACGCCGGCCGGGTGGCTATCGGGCGCGAAGCCGGTGCCGGTGCACATCTGGAAGGAGGTGATGGTCTTGTCGCCGCCGACATGCACAGTGAGCCCGTCCGGACGGTTCAAAGTGGCGAAGGTATTGCCCTCGGCGTCGCGCTCCACGTCGGTCCACGCGTCGTCGAACGGCTGCTCGGTCAGTGCGGTAGGCGTGCGCAGGTCGAACTTGGTGCCGTCCACGGGCTCGGTGCCGGTTGGCAGCAGACGTTCGTTGACGGTGACGTGCGTGCGCGCCGGAATGGTGACCTTGCACTGTGCGTTCTGCCCGTCGATCTCGTCGCCGTAGCCGCCGAAGCCGTTGGCGATCCACGGATGGATGGCCAGAGCCCAAGGAGCATTGACGTTGTCGTTGTTGGTCGCGGACAAGGTGAGCGTAAGACCGTCGTCGCCTAAGCTGAAGATGGCGCGGACCAGCAGATCGAAGGGATAGCCCTTCATGTTGCCGGTGCGCCAGGTGAGTGCCACGCGGTCCTCTTCAAGGCTTTCGAGGTTCCAGAAGGCCCGGTAGCCGTAGCCGTGGATCGCGTTGTGCTTTTCGTGTTCGTCGATGGGCAGCTCGTAGGTCTTGCCTTCGAAGGTATACACGCCGTCTTCGATGCGGTTGGGGAAGGGGACGAGCAGTTGCCCGTTGGAGCAGGGCACGGTCTTGTCCGGGTCCCACGAGGCGATCATGTCCTGGCCGCGGTAGGTGAGTTTGCGCAAGGTCGCGCCGAGCTCGGTGATTACCGCCGTGTAGTCGCCGTGCGAAATGGTGAATTGTTGGCCCGAGCGGAGGGGCAGTGTCGTTGAAGTCATATCAACTCCTGTTATAGAAACGTAATTGTTACCGTTCACTATTCTAATATGACACTCTGTCTGATTCTGCGGCACGTGCGGCTCAGACGAACATGTCATGATCCGTATTGTGCTGTTTTTAAAGCTCTTGGTGCACCAAGATGGCCGAAATATGAAGAATGAGCCTCAATTCCGGGTAAAAATGGCCTCTTGGTGCACCAAGATGGCCGAAATATGAAGAATGAGCCTCAATTCCGGGTAAAAATGGCCTCTTGGTGCACCAAGAAGGCCGAAAAACGAAGATTGCCTGCCCAAAATGGCTAATACGGGCTTCTTGGTGCACCAAGATGGCTATTTTTACGACATTGAGAATCAGAAGGTTGTTTGTGGGTTCACGGATTTGGCGAGCCGACTTTACCAGGTGCCGATTTCGGCGACGGTGGCGCCGAGCACGCGTACCAGGTCATTTGGATTCACGCCAACGCTGAAACCGCGCTTGCCTCCGGAAATGATGATTTCGTCGAATTGCATCGCACTTGCATCAAGCACTGTCTTGTGTTTGGTGCGTTGCCCCAACGGCGAGATACCGCCTACCACGTAGCCGCTTTCACGTTGAGCCACCTTCGGATCGGCCATGGCCGCCTTTTTGGCTCCGACCGCGGCGGCTAGGTCCTTCATGTCCAGGTGCCCGCTGACAGGGACAACGCCGATGACCCGTTCCTCGCCGGTGTCGGCCATCAGCGTCTTGAACGAGCGATGCGGATCGATACCCAGTTTTTCCGCGCCTTCGAGCCCGTAGCCCTCGTCCATGTGATCGGAGGAATGCTCGTATTCGTAGATCTTGAAGGGGATACCCGCTTCGGTCAACTCGCGTGTGGCCGGGGTCGACGCGGTTCCCGCCGCCTTTTTATGCTTCTTGCTCATGATTTCAGTTTTAGCATCTAACGCGATGAAACGCGCAGAAATCTGTGGATGGTTGCTTATACGAAGAGGCTCCAACCCATATAGGCTGGAGCCTCTTTTAATACGTTGCCTAATTAACAGGCACCTGCATTATCGCAGGGTGCTCACTTGCTGATTTCAGCGAAGTAGAGCAGGGTGCGGATCATGTTGCAGGTGAAGCCGTACTCGTTGTCGTAGAAGGCAACGGTGCGGGCCAGCGTGGTGCCGTCGATGGTGTTGACATCGGTCTGGGTGGGGTCGAAGACGCCGCCGTGGGTGTCGTCGATGATGTCGGAGGTGACGATGCTGTCGCCGTTGTAGCCGAAGGTCTCGTTGTTCTCGAAGGCCTTCTTGGCGGCGGCGTTGATCTCGTCAACGGTGGTTTCCTTGTTGAGCACGGTGAAGAGCTCGGTGAAGGAGCCGTCGGGGATCTGCACGCGCTGGGCGTGGCCCTGCAGCTTGCCGTTGACCGAAGGAACGACCTTGCCGATCGCCTTGGCGGCGCCGGTGGAGTGCTCGATCGTGTTGACGGCGGCGGCGCGGTTGTTGCGCGGCTTGGAGCCACGAGGGCCGTCAAGCAGCATCTGGCTGCCGGTGTAGGCGTGCACGGTGGTCATGAAGCCGACCTTGATGCCGAACTCGTCGTCCATCATCTTGACGAGCGCCGCGAAGGAGTTCGTGGTGCAGGAGCCGGCGGAAACGATGTTGTCGCTGGGTTTGAGGATCTCCTGGTTGACGCCGAAGACCACGGTCGGGGTGGTGTCGTCCTTCGCCGGAGCGGAGATGAGGACCTTCTTGGCGCCGGCGTCCAGGTGAGCCTGGCTCTTGGCGGCGGAGGTGTAGAAGCCGGTGCACTCGAGCACGAACTCAACGCCATCGTTCTTCACCCACGGAATGTTGCGGGCGTCCTTCTCGGCATAGACCTTGTATTCCTTGCCGTCGACCACGATCGCGTCATCGGTGGACTCGACCTTGACCGGGGTGCCGTCGTCGTGACGGAAGGTGCCGTGAACGCTGTCGTACTTCAGCAGGTAAGCGAGCATGGCCGGGGTCGTCAAATCGTTGATTGCTGCGACCTCGATGTCACTGGCCTCGCCACCGCGGGCCTGAAGTTCGAAAATGCGACGGAACGCAAGGCGGCCGATGCGGCCGAAACCGTTAATACCAATCTTTACTGTCATGTAATTCTCCCTAAAGGAAACAGTTCGGGAACACGGGCTCGTGCCCTTCACTGTATATTTACCAACACTTGTTACTTTAACTTGTCTGCTCTACTAAAAAAGGTGTTTTCCCACGTTTCCGGGTCGAAACCGACCAAAACTTTGTTAGCGCTCACAATTATCGGCCGCTTGACCAGCATGCCATTGGTTGCAAGGAGTTTCAGCTGCTCGTCTTCGCTCATTTCGGGCAGTTTGCTCTTGAGTTTCATTTCGCGATAAGGCATGCCCGAGGTGTTGAAGAAGCGTTTGAGCGGCAGGCCGCTCGCCTTCCACCAGCGCTTGAGTTCGGCGGCGGTGGGATTGTCGGTTTTGATGTTGCGTTCGCTGAAATCGATGCCCTTCTCGCCGAGCCATTTGCGGGCGCGGGCGCAGGTGGTGCAGTGGTTGTAGCACACGAAAAGCACTTTGCCGTCGTGTTGCGCCGGGTCGGGTTTCGTGGTTGAGGTTGTTGTATCGGTCATGGTGGGTCCTTTCAGTGCATTATTGATTCGATTCTAGGTTTTTGCGAGGTGGCATGAAAGCGGGAAATGCCGGTAGCGCGGTCAGATAGTGTTCAATGGCTCACGCTCGATCAGCGTGCAAACGGCACCCGGGGTTTCGGATACGTATCATGGGAATCCGGTTGGAATCATGCAAGATGAAGTGATGCAAATGCTGTTATCGATTCGCTTTCAGCGTGACGTGTTGAGCAGGGCCGAGACCTGCGAGGCCAGCGGTCCCAAGGTCTGCGCGGCCTTGACGTTGGTCGTGAACGTCGGCAGTGCGACTTTTCGCGGGAAGGTGACGATCAGCGTGCCGTCGGAAACGCTGATCGAGGCCGGGCGACCGTCGAGCAGTTCGTTGCTCACCCCGAGCACGGTGTCGCTGTGCATCGCGCCGTTCTTCAGTTCGTATTTGAGTCCGGTTTCAGTGACCCCGCGTGAGATGTCGGCATGGGAAAAGACCGAAACCATGCGGTCGGCGGTATCGGTATCGGCACCGGTACTGTCGCAGTGATTGGCGTATGTTCCACCGTCGCTGTTGTTTCCAGGCTGCGGGGTGTCCCGCGTGTCGCGATGGGTTTGGATACCCGCCCGGTCGTGGGTTCCTGTGCGTAAGACAGCGGCGGGGAAGTGGACCGACCCGTTGCAGATGGCGGTGACTACGCTGTGTTCGCCGTATAGCAGTCCGATGCCGCCGTTGTGGGCGAGCAGTGCGAGCATCTGGATATTGGCGATGGTGTGGTCGAGACGGCCTCCCAAACCGCCGTAAATGCGGAAGTCTCTAAATCCTCTCGCCCAGCCGGCTTTGAGCGCCGAAAGCATGTCCGGATCGTCGTGTTCCGGCGGCAGCGCGATGGTCTCAACGCCTTGCGGAACCTTGGCGTTGGCGGAATCGAAATCACCGATCACCAGGTCGGGGCGGATTCCCGCTTTGTCTACGTGGTCCAGCCCACCGTCCGCCGCGATGACAAAGGCGTTCTCCGGAAGTTCGTCTGCGGACGGTTCGTTGCCGTAGTAGGTTCCGGCGGCGAAGACGATACATAAATGAGAAAGGGTCATATATGAACTGTACATGTGTAGGGACGCACATTTTTTAGAGCGTCAAAAAAATGTGCGCCAAATGAGTATTCGGCATTTTGAACATGTCACGAAATCGTTGCAATGATGCTATTATGCTATGAGCAATGTTCGTTTTTGGTTCGCATTTTTGAGGCCCTTGAAAATGTGAGTCCGCCAAACATAAAGGAAAGCAATCATGATCAACCATATCGGTGTATATACGCTCAATTTCGATGCCGAAAAGGCCTTCTACCAGGCCGCGTTGGCACCTCTTGGGTATGTGCAAGGCGCGGAATTCCCCGGAGCCGTGATGTTCGCGGATGCCAAGGACGGCGACAGCGTCTGGATCGAGGCTGCCAAGGAGGGCACGACTCCCTCGCCGATCCACCTCGCGTTTTCGGCGGAAAATGAAGAAGCGGTGAAGGCGTTTTATGAGGCCGGACTCAAGGCAGGCGGCAGCGATAACGGCGCGCCCGGCCCGCGTCCGAACTACGGCCCGAACTATTATGCCGCATTCGTCCACGATCCCGACGGCAACAATATCGAAGCCGTGATCAACAAGTAGGCCCGAAGCCCGCTTCACGATGGTGGTGAGGCGGGCATTCCACCTTCATCGGCCTGATGCGTCGATTTGACAGGATGCGGTTTCCAAAGGGGGAAACAATGGAGACAGTTACAGATGAGAGCACGATCGTCGTGCGTCACATCACGCCGGCCGATTTTGAGGCCAAGGCGAAGGTGCACTCACAGACCTGGCACGAGACCTATCAGGGCAAGCTGCCGCAGTGGCTGGTCGACAAGATTACGCCGGAATTCGCGCTTGAAGTCACGAAACGCCACGACCCGGCGAATGTGTTCGTGGCGCTGGTGGACGATGAGGTGGTGGGCTACGCCGAACTCGCCAATCCCGCCCGTGAGCCCAGCAGTTATCCCGATTGCGCGGAATTGGGCGCAATCTATGTGCTCAACCGTTGCCAAGGCATGGGTATCGGCCGCAAACTGGCGCAGGCGGTTTTCGACGCGTTGCCCACCAAGCGTGTGGTGCTGTGGGTGTTGGAATCCAACACAAAGGCGCAGGGCTTCTACCGCCATATCGGGTTTCACCCCACCGGCCAGGTGCAGACTGAGGATGGCGGCGCGATGAGCGAGCTGGAGTACGCCAATTTCGACACTTCGGCGTGACGCACTCGGCTTGCGGCATTGTCGCGACGGATGGTATACTGAGTTTTTGGCTTGAGAAATCAAGAAAGTGGGTGCGCCCCACCTGGAAGCTTTTCGTAGCTTCGGGTTCAAGGCATTGCTTGTGTTTGCAAGGAATCGGGAAACGGGATAACCGTTGTTTCCGCTGCGTCGATTTATTTTGACGGCTGTGTTTTGAATTTTCGCTGCGATTGATGTCGGCTATTCGGCATCGTGAGGTTTCCGGATGATGACGTGTCCAGCAGCAGCAAGGATTGGAGTTCATCATCAGCGCAGAACCACGCATTAACGACGAGATACGCGTTTCCAAGGTACGCCTGATCGGCCCGAACAGCGAGCAGGTCGGGGTCATCGCGACCTCGGTGGCATTGAATCTGGCCAAGGAAGCGAATCTCGATTTGGTTGAGGTGGCGCCGAATGCGGATCCTCCGGTGGCCAAGCTCATCGATTACGGCAAGTACAAATACAACGAGAAGATCAAGCAGCGCGAAGCCCGCCGCAACCAGAGTGCGGCCGAAATCAAGGAAATTCGTTTCCGCTTGAAGATCGACGAACATGACTTCGAGACCAAGAAGGGCCATGTCATCCGCTTCCTTTCTGGCGGCGACAAGGTCAAGGTCACCATCATGCTGCGCGGACGCGAGCAGTCCCGTCCGATCGGCGGCGTGGAGCTTTTGCAGCGTCTCGCCGATGAGGTCTCCGAATACGGCACCATCGAGTTCTACCCGAAGCACGAGGGGCGCAACATCTTCATGACGCTGGCTCCCAAGGGCAAGAAGGTGCATGCCCAGTCCGAGCAGCGCCGTCGTGGCGCAGACACCCGCGCCGACCGCCAGGCTCGTCAGAGGGCTCGTCTTGCCGCCAAAGAGAAGGAAAAAGCTCAGGAGGCCGGCGCCGCGAAAGCCGCGGTCAACGAGGCCAAGGCAGCAGGTTCATCCGCTCCGGATAGGGCTGCTGCGAATCCGGCAGCCAAGGCAGCACCGAAGACAAGCAAGGGCGAAGCTTCTGCCACGTCGGCCAAGCCTGCAAAGGACACCGATACGGCCGCGAGTGGCACAAGGGCCGCAAAGCCGAAGTCCGCTGCTGCAGCCAAGTCCGCCAAACCGGCCAAGCCGGCACCAAAGGCCAAGAAGTAACAACAATTTTTGTACGAGCCGATGGAAACGTCGGCAGGTACAGGGCATCGAAGAACGAATTCGATATCCGAAGAAAATAGGAGGGCAGCAATGCCGAAGATGAAAACCAATTCCGCCGCGAAAAAGCGCGTCCGCGTCACCGGTACGGGCAAGCTCATGCAGGCTGGCACCTCGATGCGCCACAACCTTGAGCACAAGTCCGCGCGCAAGCGCCGCAACCTCTCCCGCGACCAGGTGCTGGCCACGGCTCAGAGCAAGAACATGCGAAAGCTGCTCGGCCGCTGAATCGGCTTGGGTTATCGGTTTTAACAGGTTTAATAGAAAGCTAGAGGAAACAATATGGCACGTGTCAAGCGCGCAGTGAACGCTCACAAGAAGCGTCGCGTCGTCTTAAAGAGGGCTTCGGGCTACCGCGGCCAGCGCTCCCGTTCGTATCGTCGTGCGAAAGAGCAGCTGCTCCATTCATTTAACTATAACTTCCGCGACCGCAAGGCGCGCAAGGGTGACTTCCGCAAGCTGTGGATCCAGCGTATCAACGCCGCCGTCCGCGCTCAGGGCATCACCTACAACCGCTTCATGCAGGGCCTGAAGCTCGCGGGCATCGAACTCGACCGCCGCGCTTTGGCCGAGCTGGCCGTCTCCGACGCCGACACGTTCAAGACCATCGTCGATCAGGCGAAGGCCGCTCTGCCCAAGGATGTGAACGCTCCCGTCGCCGCCTGAATACGATAGAATATTCAGACATCGATATGTCAAGCCTCCGCAATCGCGGGGGCTTTTCGCGTATATAGTGCAATGCAGGTCGACTTGTCCGTATTGAGACGTGTAGCGTAAGAACTATGAATACTGATGGGGCGCACAAGCGCGGGCAAGGCAGCCAGACCGTGCCGCAAGCGCAGCAGCGCGGAAACGTGCGGATGGCGGGAGCGGAACCTGCTTCGGCGCGGCCCGGCAAGAGTGCGCGAACCGATGGCGCCCGCGACGAGGGCGTCGCGCGGTCGTTCGGCGAAGTCGTACAAAAGGGACTGGAGCACGCTGACCTCGTCCGTCGCAAGCGCAGGATCATCAACGCGATGAAGGCGTTGGCGGCGTTTCTAGTGATCGCTGCCGTCGCCTTGGCCCTCTGGCTGCCGGCCAATCAGTATGTCAACGCCCGCCGGCAGGAGGCCGAGGCCGTCGCTGCCATGAACCGCGTCCGTAAATGGCCGCAAGGCAAAGTGGTAGAGGAATACAGGGCCGCACAACGGTATAACGCATCCATAGCCTCGAGCGGACAGCGTTCGTTGGGGGAGTTCAGTGACCCGTTCGCCTCCGCCGTCAAGAACTCCAAGGGAGGCAAGAAGGCGTTGACGACTTCGCAGAAGGACAAGACCTATCAGGAGCTGCTGAACGATGGCGGCGGGGTGATGGGGGTCATCCACATTCCCAAGATCTCGCTGAAACTGCCGATCTACCATGGCACTTCCGATGAGGTGCTCGACAAGGGCGTGGGCCATCTTTACGGCACCAGTCTGCCGGTCGGCGGGAAATCCACCAACACCGTGCTGACCGGGCATCGTGGCCGGCCTTACGAAACGTTGTTCACCCGGCTGGACCAGCTTCGGCAGGGCGATGTCATCTACATCGATACCTTGGGCCGTACCATGGGCTATCGGGTCACGGCCATCCATGTCGTCTCGCCGGACGATGTCCACCTTTACAAGGTGCGGCAAGGCAAGGATCTGGTGACGCTGATGACCTGCACACCTTACGGGGTCAACACGCACCGCCTGGTGCTGACGGCGGAGCGTCGTCCGATTCCCAAAGACATTCCCTACCCGGAGGATTCCGTGGGCGACGGCTTGTTGTGGGGTACGATCACGGCGTTGTCAATTATCGCTGTCGGAATAATTTTTATTCTGATCAGGCATCGTCGTCATTGGCCGGTTCGTCACGCAAAGCGTGATTGATCGAGGGTAGCTGAACCTTAGGGAGAGTAACTCGACAGGCATGACGCAGTGTTGGTACACCGGTTCCCGTCAAGCGAAAATAACTGTTCGTTTCGCGTTAATTAGTAATTCGAATTGGATTATCGATGTATTGCCGCACTAATATGAGAGATGTAATTCAAGTGCGATGGTTGCGCGTGAATATCTCGATTTCAAGGTGGCTATATGGTACAAGGCAAGATACGAAGAACATGGTGGGGTTCGGCGCTGTGTGCGCTGGCCGCCATATGCTTCGCCTTTGCCTCGTTGGCCATTGTGCCGCCTGCATCATCCGATTCGCCCGTTTCGCAGCTCAACGCCATCGCCAACGCCGACGAGGTCTCGACCAGATCCGGCGATGAGGAAACCATCTCCTACGCCCCCAAGCTTTTCAAGATGCTGGCCAACAACCAGCGCATCGACACCGCCGCCGACGAGATGCGCGTCGATTTCGTGCTGCGTGTGGCCCACAACCAGGTCAATACCTCCGCCAACAAAGGCGTCGACCACCTGAACGGGCAAGCCAACGCCGTCTCCAAGGGCGGGCTACGGTTGCGCTTTGGCTACGGAGCCTCCTCGACCGGCTCGCGCAAGGCCGTCAGATACATCCCCACCATCGCCAGCAGCAACATGGCCGGTACGGTGGGCGCGCTGAACTGGGCGAACAACCAAGAGGAATTCTTCACCATCCACAACCTGATCGCCTCCGGCCAGTACGACTACCTGCTGATCTCAGTGGAGTGCGACATCGACTATCCCAACTCCGTGGACACTTCGGCGCTTGGCGGCGAGAAGATGAACCAGTACCTGTGGGCGCAGATCCCCAACGCCTCCGGCAATTGGCCCAGCGACAGCGACGAGCGCAATGACGTCGAGAGCGGCTACCAGACCAACGTGCTGGCGGGCAACCCCGCCTACGTCTACGACAACGTCTGCGGGTCGGGAAACAACCAGGACGGCCTGCGTTGCAACGGTCCGAAGTCGTTCATCGGCTGGAACGACACACCCCTGCTGTGGAGCGGCAACCAGGCCAACTGGGGGCTGGTCACCGATTATGGGCTCAACGGCCTTGGCATCGGCTGGGCGCCGGCCCGCTCGTTCTTCGTCATGTGGTACAACCGTGCGCCAGCCAGCGATCCCTGTTCGAAGAACACCTCGTTCTACTATCAGTGGCTCGGTCTCAAGGGCGGCAAGGACTGGGTGCCCGTGGACGACCTGACGCCGCACGCCGAAAGGGTCGACGGGCAGAACGCGCTCAATGGCCACGACGGCTTGTGGTTCGCCGGCAGCTCCACCGCCAACGCCGCGTTCAACGCCCGCAACATCCTCAACCCCAACGCCGCCAGCCTGGTGCCCCGCCAGGGCCCCGGCGGCTCGGTGAGTCCGGCGGTCAACATCGACGGCTCCTACGATCTCGAGAAAGCCAAGACCGACCAGGGCCTCGACGGCTACTTCAAGCTGGTCACCTGGCCCATCACCACCAGCAACGACGGCTCGATGAGCCAGTGCCTGGCCACCACGCCTCCCAACGCCAAGAGCGTCACCCCGCACGACGCCTTCAACCCGCTTGAGGGCGGCCACGAACAGGGCATTACCGACGGCATGGACCAGGCGCAGGTCGACTATCTGGTCGACAAGGGCTGGACCATCGACACCGCGTTCGACAAGTACTCGCTGCCCGAGCCTGTGGCCCCCGTCATCGACACCCCTGCCGAGAACACCATCGTCGTGCAACATCCCACCATCACCGGCACCGGCGTGCCGGGGCACAAGGTCTCGCTATACGCCGAGGACACTAACAAGCCGATCGATGCGGGCGACGTCGACAATGCGGATACCAGAGGGCGACTGGTGGGAACCGCGATTGTCGGGTCGGGCGGCAAGTGGTCGATCGTCGACAACGACAACACCATCGTCGATGGTTCCCAGCGCTATCATGCTTGGCAGACCGAGCAGACCAGCGGATACGACCTGACTTCGCCCTTCTCCAACATCCGCACGTTGAAATTCGCGCCGTCGACCATCGATTCGGCCGCAATTACGGTACCGCACACCAAGCGCACCAGCAATGGTGAGCTGCCGGCCGGCAGCAAGGTGCATATCTCTGGCACCGCCGCCCCCTCCATGGCGGGCGAGAACCTCACGCTCTACGCCACCCACACCGTTTCAGCTGGTGGAGACAGAACGGGGGAGGCCAGGGAAGTCACTGACTGTTCCCTGACGTTGACCGCAGCCGGCGAGCAGAACTGGAGCTGCGAGATTGATCCCTCGTTCTTCCTGGACGAGGCGGCGCAGGGCGATACTTACGTGTTCAACGCGGTGGTCACTAATCCCCAGGACAACTCTAAGGTTCGCTCTGGCGACGCCTTCGCCACTCTCGACATGACCTCGACCCAGCTGGCCGTCGATTCCAAGCCAGCCAAGGGCACGGTCAGCGGCACGGCGCACCACCTAAAGACTGGAGTAGCGGCGGACACAGGGGCGAAGGTCACAGTCACTTGGCCCGACAATACCACGGAAAGCGTGACGGTCGGCGCCGACGGCCGTTGGTCGTTCAATATCCCCGAAGGCTTGACGCAAGGCGAGGCAAGGATCACCGCCGACGACCATCCGGACGAAACGGCTCAGAACAACGAGGCCGGATGGGTCACCTACAACCTGGCCGTCACCGAGCCGGTTCCGGTTTTGCCGATGACCGGTGACAGGAGCAATCTTTTGGGCCTCATCCTGAGTATCGTCGCCGTGATGTTGGCGATCGGAATGGGCTTGTTCGTCTCGATCGAATACTTCATGAAGCACGGAAAGGCGGTGGATGATTCGTAACCAGATATCGCGTCGCGCGGGGCTGTACGTTCCACTGCACTTTGCGCGATGGCCGGACGGATGGTAAAGCGTCCGCCGGCAACATGAAAAAGACAACAACCATTTTTTAGATATTTTGCCATAGAAAGAGAGCAACCATGAACAACACACATATCAAGGCGTTGGTGGGAGGCCTGGCCGCAGCGGCCACGCTCCTTGCCTTCAGCCCATTTGGCGTGGCCAACGCCGCCGAGACCCCCATCACCATCGATCCGATGGATCCTGCCTCGCGCGTGGCGACATTGACCATCGAGGGCAAGGGTTCGGCCATCAAGGGGCACTCGTTCACCGCGCTGCGCCTCGGCGTCTACATGAGCGCCTCCAAGAACGGCGACAACGAGCTGACCAGCGTGAGCACGAGCTCCAAGAACGCCGACAGCACCGGACCCGCCGACGAGCATATCCTGCCGGCCATGAAAGACGCCTACCTGGCGGCCTCGGGTGCCTCGGCGCTGCCCACGGGCTATGAGGACAACGTCATCGGTGCGGTGTCCAAGAACTGGTTGGGCTATGTCTCCGCCATCAACACCAGCAATGAGGACACGACGTCGAATTCGCGCGCCAAGGCCTACGACGGCAAGCTGCGCCAGTTCGTCACCAACCTCTCCGGCAACGCCAACGTCAAGAAGCGCATGGCCGACACTACCCGTGATGACGTCTCCACGGTCGTCGGGCCCACCTCGGGCGCCGACACCGACGACATGACCGCCCAGTTCACCGGCCTCAAGGGCGGCATCTATCTGGTGGTCGACACCACCGCCTCGCTCTCCGGTTCCTCGCCGGCCTCCATCCCGATGCTCGTGGGCACCCAGGTGACCTCCAAGGACGGGCAGAGCATCTACGACACCTTCGCCAACGACGCGGCCAACAAGCTGGGCGTCATCAAGATGAAGAGCGCTACGCCAACTGTGGAGAAGCGGCTGATCAAGCCTTCCAACGGTGCAGCCGGCATCGGCGACGAGCTCACCTACCAGATCATCGCCAGCATCCCGCTGACCACGGGCTTCAGCCACTACAAGTACGTGCTCACCGACCAGCCGTCGGCGGGCCTGACCTATGAGCCGGACGAAACTACTGTCGAGATCAGCAATTCCGAAATCTTCGACACCGCAGGCAGCCAGGCCGTGGACGTCCCCGCGCCCACGGGCTACGAGGTCACGCCGGCGGTTGGCTCCACGCCCACCTCCGGGCAGGCCATCACCTTCAACCTTTCGAAGGTCATCCGCCTGATCTCGCAGGGCGACGGCACCTCCGCGCACCCGCAGTACTTCGGCAGCCACTTCATCAAGATCACCTACAAGATGAGGGTGGACGATCAGGCGGTCGCCGGCAACGTGCACAACGGCGTCAAGCTCGCCTACTCCAACGACACCCAGAAGCAGCCCGACAACGACAACGGCGACGACAACACCGCGCCGAACCCGCCGGCCAGCGAGGGCGTGATCGACCACACCAACGATCCCAACGACCCCAACCAGCCCAAGGTCTACTTCTACAACTTCGGCATCGTCGACCAGGCGCGCAACAACCACAGCACCAAGCTCGACGACGCGACCTTCCAGATCAAGGACAGCGACGGCAAGATCATCAAGTTCTACCCGGTCAAGGATGAAAACGGCAAGGTCATCAAGGGCAGCTACAAGAAGGCCGCCGACCAGCGTGACTCCAACACCGAGGCGATTACGTCCTTGAGGCGCGCCTCCGCCCCGAACGACGCCGTTAACGGCAGCCTGACCGACGGCCAGCTGCGCTTCGACGGCCTCGCCGCCGGCGTCTACACCGTCGAGGAGACCGATCCGCCGACCGGCTACTCCGAGATCTCCAAGTCGACGTTCACCGTGACCATCGACACCGACGCGCCCTATTCCGCCGCCGCGCCGCACTACAAGAACGGCGGCGACGTCTTCGACCTGGTCGAGGCGAACGAGACCGGCTGGACCCATGCGCAGAACCCGACCCACTTCATCGAGGTCAACGAGGTCAACTCCATCTCGCAGCTGCCGATGACCGGCGGCGCGGGCGCGATCCTCATTGGGCTGGTCGTCGTGGTGCTGCTTGCCGGCGCGGGTTCGATCTACATCTACACCCGCCGCAGCGAGAAGACGCTCGACAACGAGAGCTGATAAGGAAATAAGGTAGGAATCTCTTTTTCGGCACCTTGGCCGGAATCGTGACGGTAGCGATATCGCCGCGGTTCCGGCCTTTCTCGTCTGGAATCATAACTACGTCTAGAATCGGAATTATGAACGAGACGGACAACCTGCTGGGGCAGTTTCTGGCGCATATCGGCGTCGAGCGAGGGCTGGCGAAATCGACGGTAAGTGCTTATGAAGCCGACGTCAAGAAGTACCTGGGCTGGCTTTCCTCGCGGGGAGTCGACGACTTGAATACAGTGACGGCCCACGACGTCGAGGATTATGTGGCGGCGCTTGACAAATCCGGGGAAAGCGCCCGCAGCAAGGCGAGGCGGCTCGCCAGCGTCCATGCATTCCACAAGTTTGCGCTGATGCAGCAGGTGGTCGACGACGACGTGTCCGCGCGGGTGAAGGCGCCGAAAGCCGCAGGCCATCTGCCCGATGTATTGAGTATCGACGAGGTGTCGCGTCTGCTCGACGCGGCGGCGATGGGAGGTTCGTCCGACCCGGTGGTCCTGCGCGACAAGGCATTGCTGGAATTCATGTATGCCACTGGCTGTCGTGTCTCCGAGGCCACCGGCGCGGATTTGAACGACATCGACTTCGACGAACGTGTGGTGGTGTTGACCGGTAAAGGCTCGAAGCAGCGTCTGGTGCCGTTGGGGGAGTACGCGCTGAAGGCGTTGCGACGCTATATCGCCGAGGGTCGGCCGGAGCTCGAGGCCAAAGCGAAGGGCAGCAAAGAGCGCCGGGCGATCTTCCTCAACAAGCGAGGCCGGCGCATCTCGCGCCAGTCAGTGTGGGAGGTCGTCAAAACGGCGGGTGAACGCGCGCATATCGACAAGCCGCTGCATCCGCACACGCTCCGTCATTCCTTTGCCACCCATCTCATCCAGGGCGGCGCCGACGTACGCACCGTCCAGGAGCTGTTGGGCCACGCCTCGGTGACCACCACGCAGATCTACACCCACGTCAGCCCCGAAACCCTGATCGAAACCTACCTGACCGCTCATCCGCGGGCACGGTAATCGGTGGCGGTGGTTGCAGAGATAATCACATTTCTGGGCTGGTTTTCGTGATTTCCGCTGTAATTGATAGATAAGTGCAGAGATAATCACGTTTTTAGACCGTTTTCTGTGATTTTCTTTGTATTCGATGTACCGATGCAGAGAAAAACACAGTTCAAGATGATTGCATCGATGTTGGATGAAGAGTTGATGACATTGGTATACCAGCGGATTATGATGATTATCGGTATGGCGTATGCGATGAGGCGGGAGCGGTATGATGGCCAAAGGTAAGAGGAAAACGCGCAAGTCCGGTTCCCAGAGGGCGGCGACGGTTCGGTCACAGGCTTCAAAGAGTCAATACCGCGACGGCGGCTTCAGCGAGGCGCGCTGGATGGGCGAGGAGAAGCCGGCCGGGCACGTGGTACAGGGCAAACTGAAATTACAGGGCACCATCCATGTCAAACCAGTGGACGATAGCGTCGATGAAGCCAGCCAGATTCGCAACCTTCTTGCCACAAGCCATGATGAGGTCGTTGGTGGCGTCGCTGCGAAAACAACGAAACGAGCCGAGGACGCAAAAAATACGACATCGGATGGATCTGCGAATGCTGGGGCCACAGCTCAAGCCGGAAGTGCCGTACGAAATGTAACGAATGCGCATAAACCCGCCGGTGGCTCCGTGAACAGGCCTGTTGGTAAAGTGAAGGCTATGCCTACCGATCTTCTTGGACGAAACTATGAGACTTTTCCCGCCCCATCGCCGCTTGACCACCATGGTCCGGCGCGCATCATCGCGATGTGCAATCAGAAGGGCGGGGTCGGTAAGACCACCAGTTCCATCAATATCGGCGGTGCGCTGAGTCAGTACGGCCGGCGCGTGCTCATTGTCGACTTCGATCCGCAGGGTGCCGCCTCCGTAGGCCTCGGTATCAACGCGAACACTGTCGATGCCACCATTTACAACGCGTTGTTCGACCCGTCGCTGGACGTCCACGACGTGGTGCAGCACACCGAATTCGAGAATCTTGACATCATCCCGGCCAATATCGACCTTTCCGCAGCGGAAGTGCAGCTCGTCACGGAGGTGGGGCGCGAACGCATCCTCGCCAGTGTCCTCGAAGGCGTGAAGAACGAATACGACGTCATTATCGTGGACTGCCAGCCCTCGCTGGGCCTCTTGACCGTCAACGCGCTCGCCGCTGCCGACGGCGTGATCATCCCCGTGGCCGCCGAGTTCTTCGCGTTGCGTGGCGTCGCCCTGCTGATGCAATCGATCGAAAAGGTGCGCTCGCGCATCAACCCGCAGCTCGAGGTCTACGGCGTGCTGGTGACCATGTACACCTCGACCCTGCACTGCGAGGAAGTGCTGCAGCGTATCTACGAGGCGTTTCAAGACAAGGTCTTCCATTCCGTGATTTCCCGTTCCATCAAACTGCCCGATTCCAACGTCGCCGCCGCGCCGATTACGATCTACTCCCCGAACCACAAGACGGCCAAGGAATACCGTGAAACCGCACGGGAGCTTATCTCCCGCGGCATTGTGGATTAGGACAGCGCTTTTGCCGGGGTGTGCCTGCGGTTTTAGCTGGCGCTGTCAATGTATTGCGTAAGTGAGGTGTCATGAACGAAGACGAGCGTAGCGCTCCCGTTGATGACGCAGCACCGACCGCGATTTCGACGCCGAAACGCGTGAGCGCAACAGAGGCCGAAAACCGTCAACAGGTTCGGGGTCAAGGTTTTTCGGTGAGTCTTTCCGTCTATTCCGGGCCGTTCGACGCGCTGCTGACGATGATCGCCAATCGCAAGCTGGAGCTGACGGAGGTCTCGCTTTCGGCCATCACCGAAGAATTCATCGACTACGTGCGCGGGCTCGACATGGCCCGCGACATGGAGCAGGTCAGCGCCTTCCTCGACGTCGCCTCCGTGCTTGTGGAGGCCAAAAGCGCGGCGATCCTGCCGGGCGACGAGAACGGCGAGCGTGACGAGCAGAGCATGGAGGCGTTGCGCGAGCGCGATCTGCTCTTCGCCCGGCTTGTGCAATACCGTGCGTTCAAAAGCGCGGCCAACAATTTTCGCGAGCTGTTCGCCGTCAATTCCGGGCGGTTCCCGCATCCCGCCTTCAGCGATCCGCCCATCGCCGCGATGCTGCCCGAGCTGGCTTGGACGCTTGGGCCAGAGGATCTGGCCCGGATCGCCGTCGAGGTGTTCTTGAATGCCCCTGCCGATGAGGTCCGCCTCGATCAGCTGCACGTCTCGCAGGTCGATTTGAAGGCGCAGTCGCAGATCGTGCGAGACCGGTTGCGTGGTCTTACGGTCGGGGATTCGATGACCTTCGGCGAGCTGACGAGCGATGCGGCCAGCAAGTTGGTGGTCGTCGCCAGGTTCTTGGCCATTTTGCTGTTCTTCAAGCAAGGTGTATTACAGTATAAGCAGTCGGGTCCTTTTGAGGATTTGCATCTGCGTTGGGTGCCAGGCGCCGATAACGGGGACGATGCCGTGGAAGTGAACGAAGGTGATTTCGCATGAGCGGGACCGATGATATGGCCGAAAACGGCACGAAACCGAGAGTGGAAATGGGATTCGTTGAATCCGATGCGGAGATGGGAATGGATAATCTAACGACTTCTGAGATTGATGATGCCGCTGAAGATGATGCCCAAAGCGAAACCGGGAACGCGGCCGATAAGGCCGATCAGAATAACCGTGAGCACTCCGAGACGCGCAACGCTGGCTCGGCGCTCGGGCCAGATACGCCTTCCACGCGTCCCGAATATGTGGATTTTTGTGTCGACGATTTTCCCGGTGGGCTGCAATCCTGCCTTGAAGCGATTCTGATGGTGGCCGATCAGCCGCAGCAGGCGGCTGACCTGGCCCGTGTGCTGGCGACGGACGAGGATGAGGTCACGACGGCGCTTGAGTCGATGCAACGTGAATATGACGGCGACGCGGCGCGTGGCCTTGCACCTCGCGGCTTCGAGTTGCGTCATACCGCACGCGGCTGGCAATACGGCAACCGTGCGGTGTTCGAGCCGGTCGTTTCCGCTTTCGTCACCGACGGGCAGATGGCCCGGCTTTCGCAGGCGGCACTCGAGGCGCTCGCTATCGTCGCGTACAAGCAGCCGGTCACCCGTGCCCAGATCGCGGCCATCCGCGGGGTCAATTCGGACGGGGTGGTGCGTGCGTTGAACGTGCGCGGCCTGATTCGTGAGGAGGGCGCCGACCCGGACTCCCGTGCGGCGTTTCTGGTCACCACCGGACTGTTCCTCGAGAAAATGGGCCTCGAGTCCCTCGACCAGCTTCCGCAACTTGCCCCGTTCATGCCAGCCGCCAGCGATGTGGTCAGTCAGGCGGAACAAGCCGATACCGCAGCAGCCTCAGTCGCCGCCGACGCCGCAATCTAGGATGGGCTTCAGCCGGTTTCGAAAGTCGCTTGTCAAACCCTAAAACAGGCGCGAATCGTTCCGTTATCGAGCAGATGTGGCACTGCGTCAAACGGCGATGTAAAGCGCTTGGTAATCTTGCATTGGTAGTCTTGGTTCGGTAGCGGTAACGCAATATAACGGAAACGGAAGGGTATATCGACATGTGGCAGGGCAATGTGACGGAACGTAAGGCGGGCCCGCCAGAGGTCGGTGTCTCCGTCATCATTTTCGCGTTGGCCCATTCGCACAATCAGAACGCAGGGAACGCTGGAAAAGCGCAAAAAGTCGCGCACGACGAGCTGTGGATACCGCTGGTGCGGCGCGTACGCGAGCCCTTCAAAGGCATGTGGGCTTTGCCGGGCGGGGATTTGCTGGCAGGCAGGTCGCTGGAATGGTCGGCGTTCGTGGCGCTGGAGTCGACCACGAATCTGCGCCCACGCTATCTCGAACAGCTCTATACCTTCGGCGACCCGCATCGTTCCGGATCCGCCCTGCCCATGGTCTCCATCGTCTACTGGGCCTTGATCGGCAGCGCCCAGGTCGACGATCTGCGTGACGGCGACAACGTGCAATGGTTCGCCGAATCCGCACTGCCGCCGCTCGCCTTCGATCACGCCGACATCATCAGATATGCGTTGGACCGTCTGCGTTCCAAGATGTCGTACCCCGATGTGGCCTCCAAATTGGTGGGCCCGCGCTTTACCTTGCGCCGTCTGCACGATGTCTATGAGGCCATCGCAGGCCGCCGGTTCGATCTGGGCAATTTCCGTCGCAAGATGCTCGCTTCCGGCCAACTCGAGGAGACGGGGGAGAAGCTCGCGGAAGGCCGACACAGACCCGCCGCCGTCTATCGCTACAAACCGGGAATCGTGGATGAGGACAATGAGACATTGAAATCCTGGGACAAGCAGCTTAATGCTGAGCCGGACCGTTCCGGCACAGTGCCTAGTGCTTCTGTGGCCGGCGATGATGCGCTTTCCCCTTTGACTACCGACTGAAAGACCGTAGCGGGCAAAGGGTTTCCTGTTTTGCGCCACTGGTGACCAGGCCATGCTATCGAAACCACGGATTTTACGGATTAGCAAATAGCGTATCCGTGTCGGGATACATGGATACCATTGTGAAGGTTTGTGTGTAAGTAGAAGGTTAGAGTAGTTCTATCTGATAAACACCCAAGAAAAGGTAACTAGGAGAGGCTTTTATGGCGGTACGTGGTGATATTCGAAATGTGGCGATCGTGGCTCACGTCGATCACGGCAAGACCACGCTGGTCAATGCGATGCTTCAGCAGTCGCATGTGTTCAGCGAACGTGAGGAAGTGCCGGACCGTGTGATGGATTCCAACGACCTCGAGCGCGAAAAGGGCATCACCATCCTAGCCAAGAACACCGCCGTGCAATACACGGGCCCTCTGGCCGCCAAATACGGTGAGCCCGACGGCATCACCATCAACGTCATCGATACCCCCGGCCACGCCGATTTCGGCGGCGAGGTCGAGCGCGGCATCTCCATGGTCGATGGCGTGGTGCTCTTGGTCGACGCTTCCGAAGGCCCGCTGCCGCAGACGCGTTTCGTGCTGCGCAAAGCGCTTGAGGCCAAGCTGCCGGTGATTCTTTGCATCAACAAGGTCGACCGCCCCGACGCACGTATTTCCGAGGTCGTCAGTGAATCCACCGATCTGCTGCTCGGCCTGGCCCAGGATGTCAGCGAGGAAGGCGTCGATCTCGATCTCGATTCCCTCTTGGATCTGCCAGTCATCTATTGCGCCGCCAAGGCGGGCTACGCCTCGCGCAACCAGCCGGAAGACGGCGGCCTGCCCGACAACAAGGACCTCGAGCCCCTGTTCGACACCATCATTTCCAATATCCCCGCGCCACAATACACCGAAGGCGCACCACTGCAGGCGCATGTCACCAACATCGACGCCTCCGACTATCTCGGACGTCTGGGCTTGGTCCGTATCTACAACGGCACGTTGCACAAGGGCAAGCAGTATGGTCTTTCCCGCGTCGACGGCTCCATCGAGAACTTCAAGCTCACCGAGATCCTGCGCACGCAGGGCCTCGACCGCAGTCCGGTCGAAGAGGCCGGCCCCGGCGATATCGTCGCCGTCGCAGGCGTTGACGACATCATGATCGGCGAGACCATCGTCGATCCCAACGACCCCAAGCCGCTGCCGCTCATCCACGTCGACGACCCCGCGATCTCCATGACCTTCGGCGTCAACGACTCCCCGCTGGCCGGCCGCGAAGGCAAGGACCACAAGCTCACCGCCCGCATGATCAAGGACCGCCTCGACCGCGAGCTCATCGGCAACGTCTCCATCAAGGTGCTGCCGACCGATCGCCCGGACGCATGGGAGGTGCAGGGCCGCGGCGAACTCGCGCTTGCCATCCTCGCCGAGCAGATGCGCCGCGAAGGCTACGAGCTGACCGTGGGCCGTCCGCAGGTGGTTACCAAGACCATCGACGGCAAGCTGAACGAGCCTATGGAATCCGACACCATCGACGTGCCTGAGGAATACATGGGTGCCGTCACGCAGCTCATGGCCGACCGCAAGGGCCGCATGGACTCCATGGCCAACCACGGCTCCGGCTGGGTGCGTATGCAGTTCACGGTTCCTTCCCGTGGTCTGATCGGCTTCCGTACCGCCCTGCTGACCGCCACCCGTGGTACCGGCATCTCCAGCTCCATTTCCGCAGGCTACGCCCCGTGGACGGGCGAAATCGTGACCCGTCAGAACGGTTCCATGGTCTCCGACCGCGCCGGCACCGCAACGCCTTACGCCATGCAGCGGCTGCAGGCCCGCGGCAACTTCTTCATCGAGCCGCAGTCCAATGTCTATGAAGGCCAGGTCGTCGGCATCAACAACAAGCCCGACGAACTCGACGTCAACGTCACGCTCGCCAAGCACATGACCAACATGCGTTCCTCCACCGCCGACGTGCTTGAGACGCTCACCCCGCCGATCAAGATGAGCCTTGAAGAGGCTCTTGATTTCGCCA
This sequence comes from Bifidobacterium sp. ESL0800, assembly GCF_029395355.1. Taxonomy (NCBI): domain Bacteria; kingdom Bacillati; phylum Actinomycetota; class Actinomycetes; order Bifidobacteriales; family Bifidobacteriaceae; genus Bifidobacterium; species Bifidobacterium sp. ESL0800. Next base: position 1,082,834 of record NZ_CP113913.1, on the reverse strand, counting down.
ACGAGGACGAGTGCGTCGAGGTCACTCCCGAAGCCATCCGTGTGCGCAAGGTCATCCTCGACCGCGACGAATGGTACAAGTGGCACGCTCGTCAGCGTCGCCAGAACGCCAGCAAGGCCAAGTAAGGTTTCGACCTTTTCGCTATTTTCATGCGCATCTCTTCATCGTTTCGGTTGAAGGATGCGCATTCTTGTAATGTCGCTCGTGCGGTGTTCATTTTCCGCCGTGACGAGAACAAGGCCGATTGTCAACCATCGGTCGGTGAAAGTGCTTTGTGGGTGATGGTTGATTTGACCGCCCGATGGGGCATACTGGCACTATGACATCTCCAGCCGCATCCTTCAAAACCGCCGAACGCAAGGCAGATCTGCCGTTCTCGTACCGATGCAGCGCTTGGGTCCGTGCGCTGATATGCGTGGCGACGGGAATCGCCGCCGGGGTGTGCGGCACGCTGGTGCATCGGCTTGGAGCCCAATACAATCTGCCGGTCGGCCTGATTCTGGCATTGCTGATTATCGCCATCTCGGCCTGGAGTTCCCGCGCGCGCAGCGGGGTGGTGGGGCTGGCACTGCATCTGATCGCGTCTTCCGGAGTCATCGTCGTGGCCTCGTTCACCGCCGCATCCGGCGATATTCTGCTGCCGATGGGTTTCTACAGTTCAGATATGCCGTTTTTGAGCCAGAACGCGTTTTGGTTCTGGTTTATCGGCATGATTGCCATCCAATTCGTCATGGTCTTCCTGCCGCAGCACTTGTTCGCTATTCCCGCTTCTAGAAGACGGTCCGTCGCCCATCGCGATGCTGCGTCGGTCGATACCGTTTCCCGCGAGGTGACGCAACCATGAGCACCGTCAAGGGGAACACAATAGACAATACTTCGGGGCAAACCAAGCCGCCAGTCCCGCATAATTTGTTCTTCCTGGGGCCTCTCGGCTCGTTCACCCATCAGGCCGCGGCGAGTGCGGCGCAGACGTTGGGTGCAGGCGAGCAAGGCGTTGACCTCGTTGCCCGCGAAAACGTTCTGTCCATCATCCGCGACGTCGAGGCCGGCCTGGGCTGGGGCGTCATCGCTTGGGAAAACAGCGTCGAAGGCTACGTCGTCCCGAATCTCGACGCGGTGATCGATGCCGGTGATCTGGCCGGTTTGCGCCGCTTGAGCGTGGATATCGCTTTCGACGCTTTTGTGCGGCCCGGTGATGCCGGCGCGTCTGAAACCGACCATGGTGGGCAAACCCCGCTACATCAGATAACGGCGCATCCCCACGGATTGGCGCAATGCACGAAATTCGCCAGAGCCCGCGGCCTGACCCCGGTTCCTGCATCGTCCAATGCAGCGGCCTGTCGCGATGTGAAACCGGGACAGGTGGCGCTCGGTCCGGCTTTATGTGGTGAATTGTATGGTCTCAAAACCCTCGAACGCAACGTCCAGGATTTCAGCGGAGCCAATACCGATTTCCTTGTGGTCGCGCCGCGGGACGATGTTCGCACGGCTTTGCAAGCCTATCGACACGAGGAAATCGTCGATTTCGAGACGATTATCGCGGTGGTCCCGTTGAGCACCGGACCCGGCGTCATCGCCAAACTGCTCGATTCCGTGCGCGACGAAGGACTCAATATGACCAGCCTCATGTCGCGGCCCATCAAAGGCCATGCCGGCACCTACAGCTTCATCATCACGTTGGACGCCGCGCCTTGGCAAGTCAATTTCAACCGTCTGCTCCACCGGATGGTCGCCGAGGGTGACTGGATCAAGACCCTGGCCGTCTACCCGCGCGGGGAGCATCCGAACCCGCCGGTCGACACGTGGATGTTGCCGCAGGGCGGGATATGCCGCAAGCGCGCTGACACCAGCGAGATAAAGACGAAAGAGGAAAGGGAACTGCTGTGGTGAAATCGGTCGGGATTGTCGGTCTCGGGCTTATCGGAGGTTCGCTGGCAAGGTTGTTGGCGGCTCGCGGTGTCGAGGTCGTCGCGTGGAACCATCACGAAAAGCCATACGCCGCTGCCCGACGGGATGGGATTACCTGCGTAGGTTCGTTGGAGGAACTTGCTGCGGCCAAACCCGAGGTGCTCTTCCTTTGCAACCCTCTGAAGGCCATGCCCGACATGCTGCGACGGCTGGCCCCGGTGCTCGACCGTAATGCAACCACACTGAGCGATGTCGGCAGTGTCAAGGCGATGGTGCGCCGCCAGGTCGTTCAGGCCAGTCTCGGCGATTGCTACGTCGGGGCGCATCCGATGGCCGGCACCGAGTTCTCGGGGTTCGCGGCCAGCGATCCGGCCATCTATGACCATGCGTTGTGGGCGGTCAGCGTCGATGAAACCACCGATTATCAGCGTTTTCTTCAGGTCGCCACGCTGATTACCGGCGTGGTCGGCAACCGCGCAATCGTGCTTGACGATCAGACGCATGATCGTGCCGCCGCGATGATCTCCCATGCCCCGCATGTCGTTTCCACCGCGTTCATCAACGGGCTCACCGCCAGCCCCGATCGCAACGTCGCCGCCGCCCTCGCCGCAGGTTCTTGGCGGGACATGACTCGTGTGGCCTTGACCGATCCCGATCGCACCCGAGCGATGGTCGAGGAGGACGCCGACAACGTCGAAGCGCTGCTACGCAACCTGGCCGGCAGGCTCACGTCGTTCGCCGATGACCTGCATGAGCGCGACGATGCCGCGCTGACCCGGTTCTTTGCGGCCGGCCAGCCGTTCCGTGACTATAAGGCGAGGGAACGAAAAACCGGAAAATCCGGCGAATCCGGTGATATCGAACGTATCAGCATCGACATCCCCAAGTCCGGCTGGCAACGCACGTTCCTCGATTCCGCACGCCGCGGCGAACACGTCATCCGTTTCATTGAGCCTTGGCAGGTCGAAATCGAAACGCGCTCCAAAATATGATGTCATACATCCTGTGGGTGGTCGTGCCGTGTCTTTCGTTCCGGAATCGGCTTGAGCGCGACGATGCGCTCGCGGGGAATGTCTACGTCCTGAGCGGGGCGTGACCCGTTGGCGGCAGGGTCGCGCGTGATGCAAAGCGTCTTGCCGTCCCAAGAACGGACGTGGCCGAGAAAATCGCGGAACTGCTGACGACCGGTCCGTTCGTCGCGTCCGTCGAGCGTGCGGACCATCAGCCGTGCTCCGGCGGGAATCGATTTCGGCAGTGGCATGTTTCCTCGTTTCGTGTTATGGCATCCTGGATGTCGTTTCCATGATAGGTCTTTTGGACTGCCCGCAATCTTTTGCGCTGTGCTTCGGGTGCGGCAGCAAACTAACTATGGTTTATTGTGGATACCATAATAAATAGCAGGTAAATCAGCCGGAGCTCGGAAACAGCAAGGCCGATTCGTGAGATCGGCATACCACGGAAATGAAAGGAGGCGTGCAATGGAATATCGACGACAGGTAGACCGGTTCCTCGACTTTCTGAAAGCCAACCGCGGCCTTTCCGCCAATACCGTAAAGGCCTACCGTACCGACCTGCTGGAATGCTTGGGTTTTCTTGCCGATAACGGCGTAAACAACCTCGACGTTGTGAGGCTGGAGGACCTGCGCGGGTGGATGGCGCACGAATCGCGCAGTCACGCCCGCAGTTCCATGGCGCGCAAGACCGTGGCGGTGCGCAACTTCTTCGCCTGGGCCGACGAACATGACCTCATTGCCACGAATCCTGCGGCCACGTTGATGACGCCGAAGATACCGCAGACATTGCCCACCGTGCTGAACGAATCGCAGGCCGAGCGGCTGATGGAGACCGCCGATGCGGATTGCGGGGAAGTCAAAGAACCCCGGAATAAGGCCGATGGTCAACATCTCGCGAAAAGCGAAGAGGAAGACCTCGGCGATGATGGAACGCATAGACCTCGCAGGATAAATGAGAATCCGTCGAAGATCGGTGCGAAAGACGAAGCGCTCGCGCTGCGCGACGCGGCGATGGTCGAACTGCTCTATGCCACCGGCATCCGCGTTGCCGAGCTGACCGGTTTGGATATCGGCGACGTCTCGTTTGACACCCGCACGGTTCGGGTCACCGGCAAGGGCGACAAGCAACGTGTCGTGCCGTTCGGCGCCCCCGCGTCTCGATCGCTTGAGTCTTGGCTGTCGGTCTCCGGCCGCCCGGTGCTGGTCAAGGCTGGAAAGCAATCCGGCAAATCGTCGAAAACGACTTCACGCAAAAGGGGATCAGTCCACTCGCCCGATGCTCCTGATCGTAGTGATGCCCTGTTCCTCGGGGCTCGTGGCGCTCGCATCGACCAGCGGGTGGTGCGTGAAGTGGTTCATACGAAAGCCGAGGAAGCGGGTGTGCCCGATATCGGTCCGCACGCCTTGCGGCACAGTGCGGCGACCCACCTGCTCGACGGCGGTGCCGACCTGCGTGAGGTGCAGGAGATGCTCGGCCATTCCTCGCTCAAAACCACCCAACGCTACACGCATGTCTCCATCGAACAGCTCAAAAAACGATATCGGCAGGCTTTCCCGCGGGCGTAACCATATAATATTTATTTTGTGTTGATTCTTACTAATTATTGATTCCTATTGGTTTTTCTCGATTTTTTTGCTGTTCATTTTATGGATATTGACTTGCATAATTCATGAACCGGCGTATAAATAAAAGATAACAGCAAAGAGGTTGGCCTTTACAGCCGGCCTTTTTTGTTAGATGTGCAGGTTCTCTGCACAACAAAAAAGAAAGGGAGAAATCTTATGAAGAAGAAAGGTCTGGCCCTCGCAGCTGTCGTCTGCTCAGCGGCCATGCTTCTCAGCGCCTGCGGTGGCTCCGGCTCTTCGTCGAGCTCATCGTCCGATGGCGGCAAAGATATCATCACGCTCTTCAATTCAGAGCCTCAGAACCCTCTGATTCCCGGCAACACCAATGAAACCGGCGGCGGCATGGTCTTGCGTGGCCTGTTCTCGCAGCTGGTTCGTTTCGACGTCAAGGGCAACCCCGTCGACGATCAGGCGCAATCCATCAAGCCCAATGCCGATGGCACCCAGTACACCATCAAGCTCAAGTCCGGTCTGAAATTCAGCGACGGCAGCCCGATCAAGGCCGAGAACTTCACCAAGGCGTGGAGCTATGTCGCCAATGTGAAGAACGCCCAGAAGTGCTCGTCCTTCTTCTCCACGATCAAGGGCTACAAGGATCTCCAGAAGACCAGCGGCCTCAAGGGCGACGAACAGCTCTCCGGCTTGAAGGTCGTCGACGACTCCACGTTCACCGTCGATCTGGATTCTCCCGACGCCACGTTCCCGATCAAGGTCGGCTATTCCGGCTTCGCACCGCTTCCTGCCTCCTTCTTCAAGGATCCGAAGGCCTTCGGCAACAAGCCCATCGGCAATGGTCCGTACAAGTTCGATTCCTGGAACCACGGTACCGACATCAAGATCGTGAAGAATCCTTATTACAAGGGTGACGACAAGCCGGCGAACGACGGCGTTGATTTCAAGATCTACACCAAGTCCAGCGCCGCGTACGCGGACGTTCAGGCGGGCAACCTGGATGCCATGAACGCCATCCCTCCGGAGGATACGAAGAGCTTCCGCACCGACAGCAGCCTGCAGGCTTATGCCAAGCCGGGTTCCTCGATCCAGCAGTTCACCATTCCTTCCGACCTTCCTCATTTCCAGATCGGTACCGAGGAAGGCACGCTGCGTCGCCAGGCCATCTCCATGTCCATCGACCGCGACACCATCATCAAGAAGGTGCTCAACGGCCTCGGCGAGACCGCGCACGAGTTCACCGCTCCGGTGATCCCCGGTTATTCCGCAACCCTCAAGGGCAACGAGAACCTCAAGTACAACCCCACCAAGGCCAAGGAACTCTGGCAGAAGGCCGATGCCATCTCGAAGGACAACGACAAGCTGACGCTCGCCTACAACTCCGACGGCACCTCCAAGCCCGTCTTCGACGCGATGGTCAACTCCATCAACAACACCCTGGGCTCCGGAGTCTCCGCCACCAACCCGATGCCGACGTTCCAGGAGTTCCGTGACGCCATCTCCAACCGTAAGGTCAAGGGCGGCTTCCGTTCTGGCTGGATGCCTGACTATCCGTCTGCCGAGAACTATCTGGTGCAGAACTTCGCCACTTCCGCGGGTCATGGCAATGGCTCCAACGATGGCGATTACAGTAACCCGAAGTTCGACGACGAGCTCGCCAAGGCCTATGCGGCCAAGTCCGTCGACGAGGCCAACAAGGATTATCAGCAGGCTCAGGAAGTGCTGCTGAACGATCTGCCCGCCGTCCCTCTGTACTACATGGCGAATCAGGGCGTCGCGGCCAAGGGCGTCAAGGGCTTCGCCATCGATTGGCAGTCCTATCCGACCTTCATCCAGATGCACAAGTGATGCATTGAAGGAATCGTACGGGATCCTGACATCGCAGTGTCTCGATTCGCGTAGGAAACAGGGCGGGAAGATGCGAAAGCGTCTTCCCGCCTTTGCATACCCGGGTGGTGTTCCGTTACTGTGGCGGTCTGTTGGCGACGTGCCGTTATTGCAGACGAAGCGCGACGATGAGATTGTGTTCGCCCGCATCATTTTGCGCGATTTAGCCGGAAAGTGTCCGAATAGTGTTCATTGGGGCTTATCGGCAGCCTCAAAGAGGTTCAATGCATCTTGCGGCCGTTTGCCGGGCCGAGTATAAGACTTTCGACATGATTTGCCGTTGATACCGAACAGAGAGATTGAAGGGAAGAAGAGGGACAATGAAGAAACGAATGCTTGCGTTTGCCGCGTTGACATGCTCGCTGGCCATGGTTTTGGCCGGTTGCGGCGCATCGAACACAGCGGGGAGCGAAGACGGCAACGGGGTGATCACCGCCTTCGACACGGAGCCGCAGAATCTGCTCGTCCCCGGCAACACCAACGAGTCCGGCGGCGCCAGGCCCGGCACGTTGCTCTTCGCGGGTTTGGTATCGTTCGATGCCAAGGGCAAGGCTTCCAACGAGGTGGCCCAATCGATCGAGAGCAATGCGAACGCCACCCAATACACCGTCAAGCTCAAACCGGGCTGGAAGTTCAGCGACGGCACCCCGGTGACGTCGAAATCCTTCACCAGGGCCTGGAGCTATGTGGCCAATGTCAAGAACGCGCAGAAGTGCTCGTCCTTCCTCTCCACCGTCCAGGGCTATGACGATCTGCAGAAGGCCGGAAGCCTCAAGGGCGACGAGCAGCTTTCCGGTCTCAAAGACGTCGATGATTCCACCTTCACCGTCACCATGTCGAAGCCGGACGCGACCTTCCCGATCAAGGTCGGCTACCTCGCCTTCGCGCCGTTGCCGGAGTCGTTCTATAAGGACCCCAAGGCCTTCGGCAACGCTCCTATAGGCAACGGGCCCTACAAGCTGGAGGGCTGGAACCACAACACGGAAATCCGGCTGGTGCGCAACAAGCTGTACAAGGGCAATGTCAAGCCGAAGAACGAGGGCGTGACGTTCAAGATCTACACGAAGGTGGACGCGGCCTACGCCGATGTGCAGGGAAACAATCTTGACGTGCTCGACACGGTGCCCACCGCCGATGCCAAAAGCTTCAAAACCGACCAGAACGTACAGGCATACAACCAGCCCGGTTCGATCATCCAGATGTTCACGATCCCCTCGAACCTGCCGCATTTCGTGTCGGGCACGCAAGAGGGCACGTTGCGTCGTCAGGCCATTTCCAAGGCCATCGACAGACAGGGCATCATCGACAAGGTGCTCAACGGCACGGGTACGCAGCCGGTTGATTTCACCTCGCCCAAGACCCCGGGATTCTCCAAGGGCCTCAAGGGCAAGGACAACCTTGTCTATAACGCCGCCAAGGCCAAGGAACTGTGGGCCAAAGCCGATGCCATTTCCAAAGACAACGACAAGTTCACCATCTCCTACAACTCGGACGGCCCCTACAAGGCGATCTACGACGCCATGGTCAACTCCATCAAGAACACGCTGGGCATCGACGTGGCCGCCGACCCGATGCCGACCTTCCAGGAGTTCCGCAACGCCGTCGACAAGCGCAGTATCAAGGGCGGCTTCCGCTCCGGCTGGCAGCCTGACTATCCCTCGGCCGAGAACTATCTGTTCCAGGAATACGATTCCGCCGCGGCCCATGGCAGCGGTTCCAACGACGGGGATTACCAGAACCAGAAATTCGATCAGCTGATGGACGAGGCCTATGCGGCGCCTTCCACCGATGCCGCCAACGCCATCTACAGCCAATCGCAGGAGATTCTTTTGAACGACCTGCCTGCGATTCCCATGTATTACGATAATGCGCACGGTGTGGCCGCCAAGGGGGTCAAAGGCCTGGCCGTCGACTGGCAGAATCTGCCGGTTTATAGCCAATTGCATAAGTAATATCGGTTTTATCCGGTATTGATATGCGGCTGAGATGATGTGGAGACAGGCTTTTATGGCATCGTCTCCACATTTTTCTTAACATTCTTGACTTGTGTCTGCGCTACACTTACAGACATATGTCTAAAAGCCGAAGGGATTATCAGTGCTTTCAAGCAGTTTGGCCAATCCTAGGCTTAGGAAAATAAGGAGTTAACCGATGGGCAAGTATCTTCTGCGCCGTATTCTGCAGATGATCCCCGTGGTTCTCGGCACAACGTTGTTGGTTTACGCCCTCGTCTTCGCGCTTCCCGGTGATCCGGTGAAGGCGATGTTCGGCGACAAACCGGTCAATGCTGCGGTCGCGGCCCAGATTCGCGCGGAGTATAACCTCGATAAGCCATTCATCATCCAATATCTGCTGTTTCTGAAGAATGCGCTGACACTGAACTTCGGCAACACATTCTCCGGACAGCCGGTCATCGACGAGATAGGCAGGGCCTTCCCGGTGACCATCAGGCTGGCGTTGATGGCCTTCGTCTTCGAAGCCGTTTTCGGTGTCATCTTCGGCATCATCTCGGGACTGAAAAAGGGCAAGTGGTACGATTCCGTCATCCTGATCGTCTCCCTGCTTCTGATTTCCGTGCCGACCTTCGTCACCGGCTTCCTGGCGCAGTACTTCCTCGGCGTCAAGTGGCGTCTGCTGCCGGTCACCGCGGGCAGCGATCCCGGCTTTCTCGACCTGCTGATGCCGGCCATGGTGCTTGGTTCGGTTTCGATGGCCTATATCATCAGACTGACGCGTTCCGAGGTCTCCTCGAACATCGCCGAGGACTATGTGCGTACCGCCCGGGCCAAAGGCATGAGCAACCGATCGGTGATCGTCCGTCACGTGCTGCGTAATTCCCTGATTCCCGTGGTCACCTATCTGGGCCAGGATCTGGGAGCGCTGATGGGCGGCGCGATGATCTCGGAGACCATCTTCAACGTCCACGGCATCGGCTTCCTGACCTATCAGAGCATCCTCAAGGGCGAAAGCAACATGGTCGTTTCCATCGTCACGCTGCTGACCCTGATCTTCGTGGTATGCAACCTGATTGTCGATATGCTTTACGCGGCTCTCGATCCGCGCATCAGGTACGCGTGAGTGGGGGAGGAGACCAAATGAGCGAAACAACAACAAATACAACCATGGCCGATTCCCGTGTGCTTCCAGGGCAGGAGCGGTACGTGGCACCGCCGGATGCCGTCAAGCTGCAGGAAGTCGATTCGGTCGACGAATCCGCACCTGCCACCAGCATGTGGGCCGATGCGTGGAGAACGCTGCGCAAGAACCCGCTGTTCATCGTTTCGGCGATACTGATCCTCTGCGTCATCTTCGTGGCGCTGTTCCCGGGTGTCTTCACCCACCAGAACCCCAACTTCTGCCAGCTGGACCATTCCCTGGAAAAGGGCAGCGCCGGTCATCCCTTCGGCTATGACACCCAGGGCTGCGACGTCTTCACCCGTACCGTCTACGGCACCCGCACCTCGCTTTCCGTCGGCATTCTGACCACGCTGCTCGTGATGGTCGTCGGCTCGCTGATCGGAGCCCTCGCCGGCTTCTTCGGCGGCTGGATCGATGCGGTGCTGAGCCGTTTCACCGATATCTTCATGGCCATCCCGCTGCTGCTCGGCGCCATCGTGGTGCTGCAGATGTTCCGCACCTCCGGTTCGGTTTGGAAGATCGTGCTAGTGCTGACACTGTTCGGTTGGACGCAGACCGCGCGAATCTCGCGAGGGGCGGTGATGGAGACCAAGAACCTCGAGTTCAACACCGCTTCCACCGCTTTGGGTTCGACTCCCTGGCGCAACCTGATGCGGCACATTCTCCCCAATTCCATGGCCTCGATCATCGTGGTGACCACCACATCGCTCGGGACCTACATCGTCTCCGAGGCGACCCTGAGCTTCCTTGGCATCGGCCTGCCGACCACGACCGTGAGCTGGGGCGGCGACATCTCCAACGCGCAGACTATTCTGCGCACCGATCCCTCCGTCCTCTTCTATCCGTCGGCCGCGCTGGCCATCACGGTGCTCGCCTTCATCATGATGGGCGACGCCGTCAAGGACGCGCTTGACCCCAAGAGCCGTACGGCGTGAGTGCGGAGGAAACACGATGAGCGAAATGAACAGCAAAAGCGAAAAGAACGAAAAACTCTTTGAAATGCAGCGCGAGCAGGGGCCGATCCTTGAGGTCAAAGACCTGAAGGTCGACTTCACCACCGGCGACAAGCGTGCGGTGCATGCCGTACGCGATGCCTCCTTCAATGTCTACCCCGGCCAGTGGGTCGCGATCGTAGGCGAATCCGGTTCCGGCAAATCCACTTCCGCCATGGCGGTCTTGGGTCTGCTCCCCGGCACCGGTCACGTTGTGGACGGCTCCATCAAGCTGGAAGGCGAGGAGATCTCCGGCTATACGCGCAAACAGTATGAGCAGCTCTTGGGCGACAAGATGGGCTTGGTCCCGCAGGATCCGATGAGCAACCTCAACCCCGTCTGGCGCATCGGCACCCAGGTCGAAGAGGCTCTGAAGGCCAACCACATGGACATCTCCCACGAGAAGCGTTCGAAGCTGGCCAAGGCTTTGGCCGGCGGAGAAGTCGCGGTCAAGAGCGAGGACGATGAGACCTTCATCGGCTCCAAGGAGCTTCCTGACCTTCTGAAGGCCGCCGAGGTCGCGCTTGGCGAAGCCGGCGTGAATGCCGACAAAGCCCAAAAGAAGATGGACTATTTCAAGCAGGAATGGGTTCCGGGTTCCGAGACCCGTTGGCGCGTGGCCGATGACCTGATCAAGGCCGGGGTCAACGACGACAAGGCTTGGAGTATCGCCAAGAAGTATGTGCTCGGCAGCACCATGACCGACCGTATCTCCGGTCTGTTGCAAGAGGCCGGGCTGCCTGACGCGGCCACCCGTGCCCGTCAGTACCCGCATGAGTTCTCCGGCGGCATGCTGCAGCGTGCGCTGATTGCCATCGGCCTGGCCTGCCGGCCTGACCTGCTGATCGCCGACGAGCCCACCAGTGCCCTCGACGTCACCGTGCAGAAGAGGATTCTCGACCATCTGCACACCCTGACCGACGAGCTTGGCACCGCAGTGCTCTTCATCACCCATGATCTGGGTCTGGCCGCCGAACGCGCCCAGCAGATCGTCGTGATGTACAAGGGCCAGGTCGTCGAATCCGGCCCGTCACTCGAGGTGCTTCAGCATCCGCAGCATCCCTACACCAAGCGTCTGGTGGCCGCGGCCCCGTCGCTGGCCTCGCAGCGCATCATCTCCGCCAAGGAGCACGGCGAGAACGCCGAAAACCTGATGGAGCATCACGTCAAGGGCGAGGAAACGCTCGAGAAGAGCGAGCACATCATCACGGTGAGCCACTTGACCAAGGAATTCAAGCTGCCGCGCAAAAAAGAGATGTTCAAGGCTGTCGACGACGTATCGTTCTCGGTCAAGCGCGGCACGACCTTGGCGATTGTGGGCGAATCAGGTTCGGGCAAGTCCACCGTGGCCAACATGGTGCTGAAGCTCCTGAAGCCCACCAGCGGCACGGTGACCTACGAAGGCAAGGACATCAGCGAGTTCGAGGGCAAATCGCTGCTCGACTTCCGCAGGCATGTCCAGCCGGTCTTCCAGAACCCGTATGGTTCGCTCGACCCGATGTATTCCATCTACCGCTCCATCGAGGAGCCGCTGCGCATCCACAAGATCGGCGACAGGAAGAGCCGCGAACAGCGCGTCCGCGAGCTGCTTGATCTGGTGAAGATGCCGCAGTCGGTGATGCAGCGTTATCCGAACGAACTTTCCGGCGGCCAGCGCCAACGCATCGCCGTCGCACGTGCCATGGCACTGAACCCGGACGTCATCGTCTGCGACGAGGCCGTTTCCGCCCTCGACGTATTGGTACAGGATCAGGTGTTGCAGCTGCTGAACGATCTGCAGGCCGAGCGCGGATTGAGCTACCTCTTCATCACCCACGATCTGGCTGTGGTCCGTCAGATCGCCGATGAGGTCGTGGTGATGCAGAAGGGCAGGCTCGTCGAGCATGCCACCACCGACGAGGTCTTCGATCATCCGCAGCAGCAGTACACCAAGGATCTGCTCGATGCGATCCCCGGTGGTCATCTGCAGCTCGGTCTGGACTGAGTCTCGGCAGGTTGTGCCGGTAAACGCTCGATAGGATTTGCCGGCAACGTTTCGTCAATCCCGTCACCAAGTGTGGCGGGATTTTTCATATGTGCAACCAGCATCTTGTGCCGGGAAAGTGATATCGACTGGAAGAATACGGCTTGCGCTGCTTGTGCGTCGCGGTCTATGGGTCCATTGTGCCCGTGCCACGCTAGACTGGCGGCATGAGCATAACAGTGACTACTTCGAATCTGAACGGTATCCGTGCGGCCAAACGCAAGGGCGTGCTTGACTGGGCCGAGGCCCGCATCCCCGACATCTGGTGCATGCAGGAGGTCCGTGCGCCGCAGGAGGAAATCGACCCGATTTTCGAGCGCATGGCGGATGGATATGAGAAGGCCGGCAAGGTCTCGCAGGCTGATAATCTTGGCCGTATGGACGAGGTCTGCCGTATCAAGGGGCGTGCCGGTGTCGGCCTGTTGAGTGACCTCAAGATCGAAGAGCAGCGCTACGGGCTGATGGACTTAAGCGAGGACGTCGATTCCGGCCGCTGGATCGAGGCCGATGTCACCACGCCGTCGGGCATGAAGCTCACCGTCGCCAGCGTCTACGTACACGCGGGCAACACCGATGATCCGAACAAGATGACGCAGAAATACCGCTTCCTCGACCGCATGCTCGAACGCATGGCCCAGCTGCGCGACGAGGCCGAAAAAGGCGGCCGTCAGGCGCTGCTGTGCGGCGATATGAACATCGCCCACACCCCGTTGGACATCAAGAACGCCAAAGCCAACGAGAAACATTCCGGCTTCCTCCCCGAAGAACGTGCGTATGTCGACAAATGGCTCGACCCGGCGCAATATGGCTTCGTCGATGTGATGCGAAAGCTGGCCGGGGACGTGCAGGGGCCGTATACCTGGTGGAGCCAGCGCGGTCGCGCCTTCGACAACAACGTCGGCTGGAGGATCGACTATCAGCTCGCCACTCCGGGCCTGGCCGAGAAGGCTATGTCCTTCGATATCGACCGTGCGCCAAGCTACGACACCCGTTGGTCCGATCATGCGCCATTGAGTGTGGTCTACGACATCTAGACTCACATTTTTAGGGCGTTGAAAAAAAATGCGAGCCGCGCTGGGACGTAGCCCGGTGATAGGCTTGAAGCATCATTCGAGGTTTTGAAACGAGGAACTATGGGATTGTTCGGATTCGGCAAAAAGAAGCATCGCGAAGACGAGGATGAAGCCGAGGTCAAGGATACCGAAGCACAGGGCGAGGCCGCTGATTCCGGGGTTGACGATAACGGCACTGATGCCGAAAACGTAAGCAATGAGAACACGGAGATGGAGGGGAGTGAGGACGAGGCAGATGCCGTCGAGGACCACAAGGTTCCCGACGAGCCGAGCGAGGCCTATCCCGACCGTGGTGAGCTTTACGGGCCGTGGGACATCGAAGAGGAAAAAGCCCCGAATTACGACGAGTATCTTGACATGGGCGCCTATTATCTGCCGTTCATGCAGGGCATCGAACTGAGGGTCAAGGCCAACCGTGCCAGCGGCCAGGTGCTTGGCTGCACCATTTCCTACAAGACCTCCAGCCTGGAGATCGAAGCGCTCGCGGCTCCCAAGACCCTGAGTCTTTGGGGCGGGGTTAGTGACGATCTGCTGGCCGCCAACCCGAACGCGAGCAAGGAACCGGGCGTTTTCGGCACGGAAATCAAGTTGCCGGTCGTCGTCAAGGGCGGCAAAAAGCTGATTACCCGTATCGTCGGTGTCGATGGGCCGCGTTGGATGCTTCGCGGCATCTTCTCCGGTCGTGCCGCCACTCATCCGGAAAGCCCGGAGACCAAGGCTTTGAACCAGTTCTTCTCCGATATCGTGGTCGACCGTGGTGAAGAGCCGCTGGCACCGCGCGACCTGATCCCGATGCATGCGCCGGTTTCGCCTGAAGAGCGGCGCAAGGCCGACGAAGCGGCCGCCGAGGCCGACAAGGACGGTAAGGACCACAAGATTCCCAAGCGGATCAAGGGCCCGTTCGTCGCCGACCAGCAGACCGAGGTGCAGACCACGATCTCGCGTGGCCCGATGTTCTCGGAATTGCGCTGATTCGCCGTGTTCCTTCGATTCGCCGGTTCGCCCGTTACGGGTGGGCCGGCGAATGATGTACCGGCGATATTCAGTTCGAGACGATAAAACCTATCGGCAAATAATTCGTGACAAACACGGCAAACGTGGCAAATATTCTCAAACGGAACGGAAACGATGAGCGACACCAAAAAACGTCAGGGATTGGCGGCACTGGCCGCTGCCGGGAACGGCGAGGATTTCTCCGTCATCGATGCCATCGGCGGGATTCGCGGAGTCATCGAATCGATGCTGCCTGGTTTCGTCTTCGTGGTCATGTTCGTTGTCACCTCGGATCTTAAAGCGACGATTATCGTCTCGGCGGTGCTTGCCGTGCTTCTGGTGCTGGTGCGCCTTGTGCAGCGGCAGACGGTGCTCGGCGCGTTGGCCGGGCTGATTTCCATCGCCATCTGCCTGATCTGGGCATGGAACACGCACGAGGCCCGCAACTATTACATGTACGGATTCATCACCAATGCCGTTTACATCGTGGTATTGGCGATCACCCTGGCCATTCGGGTGCCGGGGGTTGGTTTTCTGGTTGAATTCATCCGTTCTCTGCCCACCGAGCATCTTCGTGCCTGGCTTGCCGATTGGCGAGGCGACAAGAAACTTATGCGTGCCTACGACATCGTCACGGCCATGTGGATCGGCGTGTTCGCGCTGCGGCTGGTGGTGCAGGTGCCGCTGTATCTGACCAATCACGTTACCTGGCTGGGCACCACGCGTCTTTTGATGGGCCTGCCATTTTGGGCGCTGGCGATCTGGGTTTCCTACCTTCTGATTGCCGATCCGATGAGGCATCATCCCAAGTTCAAGTCTGACGATGAAGGGGATGATGGTGACGATGGCGAAGACGGAAACGTTGTCGGCAATGCCATCGCAGATGGTGCAAACGCCGGGGTGAATGCCGCCGATTCGGAGAAGACGGTATCCGCCGAAAAATGAAGGTGTCGATGGCGCTATGAAGTCGGCAAATGTTGCGAATGTCTTATTCGACTAAAGGCATGGATATCCCGAAATCCACGGACAAGGGTCAACGATAGACTGGTTATTCCAGTCATCAGGGTATGCCGGTTGTGATAATGGTTGATATCGTCGGCATAGTCGAAAAGAACAACGTTAATCGGGCGTAAAGGCCGCTACCGGATCGCGTCCGCACACATTCAAGAAGCAGAGGTCAGCATGCAAGCCACAGTACGTATCGAACGTTACGCCGATCAGGGGCGCTGCGTCGCCCATATCGACGGCCGGGTGGTTTTCGTGCGTTTCGCGCTGCCCGGCGAACTGGACACCATCGAACTCGACGAGCCGCACGATCGTGACGACCGTTTCTGGACCGGCGAGGTCGTCGACGTCGTGGAGGCTTCTGAGAACCGTGCCGAGCCGCTGTGGCCGTTGGCCGGTCCTCTGGCTGCCGGCGGGGGAGTCGGCGGCGCCGATCTGATCCACGTCTCGCTGCCCGGCCAGCTCAAATGGAAATCCGCCGTGATCACCGATCAGATGCGACGCATGGGTCATCTCGACATCGATGAGGTGCCGGTCACCCGCATGGACGGAGACAACGACGAAAAAGGCCTGCACTGGCGCACCCGCATCGAGCTGATCGCCGACGAGGAAGGTCGTGCCTCGATGCGTCGTCGGGCCTCGCATACGCGTGTACGCATCGATACGATGCCTTTGGCCAGCCGCGCGTTGCTGGCCGTCGCCCGCGACCGGAAACTCTGGGACGAGCAGTTTGAGCCCGGCGCCAAAATTCGCGTCGCGGTTCCCGAACCCCGCGATATCCATACTTCCCGTGTGTCGAACAAAACGTTGCTTGAGGCCATCGGCGACAATTTCGCCATCACGGTCAATGGCCATCTGCACGCCGGCTCCAAGCGTTTGAAGGAAGTCGTGGATGTGGACGGCAAGCGCTACAAGTACGGCGTCGAGGCCGACGGGTTCTGGCAGGTGCACCGCATGGCCCCGCCGACGCTGGTCAAATATGTGATGAGGCTGGTCAGCCAGGAGCTTTCCGGCGTGCAATCCGCCACGCTCTGGGACCTGTTCTCCGGTTCCGGTCTCTTCACGGTGCCGTTGGCCAAGACCTTCGGTCATACCAGAATGCTGTCCGTGGAAGGCGGGCGCATGGCCGTGCGCAACGCCGAACGCAACCTGCATATCGCCAAGGACGCCAATGTCACCGCGCTGCAGGGCGACGTTTCCCATTGCCTGCGTCGTGTGCCCGAAGAACTTGCGAATCCCAATATCGTCGTGCTCGACCCGCCGCGTGCCGGAGCCAAGGCGCAGGTCTGCCGTCAGCTGGCCGAGGCGGGTGCGCACTCAATCATCTATATCGCCTGCGACCCGACCAGCCTCGCCCGCGACACGGCCACGCTGACCAAGTTGGGTTATGGCCTCAAATCGATTCAGGCGTTCGACATCTACCCGATGACCCATCACGTCGAGACCGTGGCGTTGTTCGCCCGTAACGGCGAGTGAGACAGATACGTTGATGCGTCGGGGATTGGGAATCGTTCTGAGTGTCTGCATGGCCTTGTCGGCCGTGCCGGCGCTCGCGTCCTGTGCCCCCAAAAATGCCGCAGTAGGCGATACTGCAACGGCGGCTGGCCACATCAATCACGACAGTGTCGACAAATCCGACATCCTGATCGGCGTGGTCACCACCGGCGATGAAGAACTCGACCGGACGGTGCTGCAAACGTTGCAAAAAGCCGATATCAAGGCTGTTTACGCTCCTATGCCGGACAGAAGTACTACACTCAATCCGGTTCAATCCTTCAAAGATATGACCAGACGGCCGGTTACCGCCTTCGTGGTTGACAGTCTCGATATGCAAGGAAACCAGCGCAATAGTTGGACCGAGGCTTTGCAGGTTGCGCGCGACGCCGGTATCCCGGTGATATTGGTCAATTCGGCGAATCCGCCGAAGGATGCGAAGACCTATGCCGAAATCTTGCGGATAGTGCCGACGGGGCAGGGCAATGGCACGGTTCCGTTCGACCAGGCCGTGCAAAGCGCGATCAACGACAATCCGCACCCCAAAACCATCAGCGTGACGTTACCGTAAATATGCGGTGAAGGCTCATCGCGAACGCAGCCGATACGATAAGGTGACACAGCATATACTTGGAAACAAGGAACAGGCCGCACCAGTGTTTTCAGATGTCGGCGGGCAAGCAAGGAATCGTATCAGCGGCCGTGAGCCACGTATGGGCTGGATAAGGCACGCGTGAAGGGGCAACCAATGAGTACCACCGGGATGTTTGGGCAGGGCGTAGGCCAAGTGGTCGGCGAAACACCGGTAAACGGGCAAGACGGCGACAACAGGAATGCTGCCGATAACGGCAACGGCGGAGCACAGAGGAGGAGCGCGAACCGGCTTCCTCGGATTTCGGAGACGGGCCTGACCAAAGCCGAAGTCGCCGAACAGGTCGCACAGGGCAACGTCAACAAAGTCGACACCGAAAGCTCGCGTTCGTTCGGGCAGATTATCCGCGAAAACGTCTTTACACTGTTCAACGCCATCATTTTCGTGGCCATGGTCCTGGTGCTGCTGACCGGGCAATGGAAAGACGCCGTTTTCGGACTGGTCATCATCATCAACTCCGGTATCGGCGTGTTCACCGAAATGCGGGCCAAGCACACGCTCGACAAGCTTTCGATCCTGGTCGCCTCGCGCTCGCTGGTACGTCGTGACGGTCAGGACGTCGAAATCGAACATGAACAGATCGTGCTCGGCGATCTGCTCTGGCTGCGTAGCGGCGAACAAGTGCCGGCCGACGCCACCATCGTGCACACATGGGGTCTTGAGCTCGACGAATCCATGCTGACCGGCGAGTCGCGAACCGTCAAAAAAGGCGAAGGGTCCGAGGTCTATTCCGGTTCTAACGCAACATCGGGTATGGCGCTGGTTCGTGTCGACGCAGTAGGCGAGCAGGGGTACGCCGCCAAACTGACGGCCAAAGCCAAGGTCTACAAGAAAACCGTTTCCGACCTGAGCCGCGGCATCAACACCATCCTGAAGGTGATGACCGTCATCGTCATTCCGCTGTGCATCCTGTTGGTCGCCTCGCAGATCCGTACCGTGGGTGGTTGGCAGGTGGCCTTCTCGACGGGTGCGTGGCGTTCGGCCATCGTCTCGGCCGTGGCCGGGGTGGTGGGCATGATTCCCGAGGGACTGGTTTTGCTGACCTCGCTCAACTTCGCGATTGCCGCGATGCGTCTGGCCCGCCAACATACGCTGGTTCAGGAGTTGGAAAGCGTGGAGACGCTGGCCCGCGTGGACGCGCTGAACCTCGACAAGACCGGCACCATCACCGACGGCGGCATCGTCTTCAATCAGGTCGTCATGCTCGGGACTTCTGATGTCGTAGGTCCTAGCGCCGACGCCGATATCGTGGTGGATGCCCCGTCCGGCGAAAACGCCGTACATGCCAGCGTGACCGTCGGCACCACCGATGACGAAAAGGCCGCAGTGGTACAGGCGCTATACGATCTGTCCAATGAAGAGAACCCCAACGGTACCGGTGCCGCCGTGCTTAAGGCTTTGAACGCCAAGGGAGTGCGCGACGAACCGGTCGATGCCCGGGTACCGTTCTCTTCTGCCCGCAAATGGAGCGCCATCGTGCGCGGCGGCGACATCTGGTATATGGGTGCTCTGGAAATGCTTTTCAGCGGTTTCGCAGGCGAACATACAGCCGCCAAGAACATGGTGGCCAAATACGCCAACCAAGGCATGCGCGTGCTGCTGATCGCCTGTGCTCCCGGCTCCTGTGCCGATGCTCAGGCGGCAACCGCTTTCGCCGACAATCCGTGTCTCATCTCCGCCTCCCGGCCGGTCGCGCTGGTGCTCTGCCAGGAGCATATCCGCAACGACGCCGAGGAGACGCTGGCCTGGTTCCGTGACCAGGGCGTGCGTTGCCGCATCATCTCCGGAGACAGCCCGGCAACCGTCGGCGCCATCGCGAAGACGGTTCGTCTGACCGGCGATCGCGAACCGGTGGCCATGGACGCCCGCGAGCTACCCAGTGACGTCAAGAAACTCTCCACGGTCATGGAGAACGTCGACGTGCTCGGCCGTGTCTTGCCCGAGCAGAAGAAGGCCATCGTCGAGGCTCTACACGAGACCAAGCACGTCGTGGCGATGACCGGTGACGGCGTCAACGACGCGTTGGCCTTGAAAGAGGCCGATCTGGGCATCGCGATGGGCAACGCCGCACCCGCCACCAAGGCCGTGGCGCAGGTCGTGCTGGTTGATTCCAAGTTCTCCCACCTGCCCAGCGTCGTGGCCCGCGGCCGTCAGGTCATGGCCAATATGGAACGCGTCTCCTCACTCTTCCTGGTCAAAACCGTCTATTCCGCGCTGATCTCGCTCGGTGTGGTCTGCACGTTCATTCCCTTCCCGTACCTGCCGCGCCATATCACGTACATCGGCGCGTTGACCATCGGCATGCCGGCCTTCATCCTTGCGCTCGCGCCGAACAGCCGGCGCTATATTCCGGGATTCCTGGGGCGCGTGGTGCGTTTCGCCTTGCCGGGCGGCATCGCGGTGGCGCTCTCCGTCCTGCTTACCGCTTGGACGTTGCCCGGCCTCATGGGCTGGAACGTCTCCAAGCCGGGCGATCTGTTGAAGCTGCGTGACATCTGCGCCATCATCGTCTTCGTGCTGGGCATTCTGGTGATGGCCCGCGTGGCCCAACCGCTGAAGTCCTGGCGCGGTGTCTTGGTGGCCGCGTTTGCCGCGGCGGGTCTGATCGGCATGTTCATTCCGATCGTCTCCGATTTCTTCGAGCTCCAGTTCCCGACCGGATGGACGTTGGTCGCCACGCTTATCGTGCTGGCGCTTTCCATCGTCATCTTCGCAGGCATCCAGACGATTGCCGATCTCTTTGGCCGTCTTTTGGCTTGTCGTCCCGTCTTCATGAAGAGGAAAAGATAATGCTCCGATTCATGTGGTGGAGACGGTTGCTGTCATTGGCCTTTAATACGGCAATATTTTTCGCCTGATTTCGTCGTACGCAAATATACATTCATATACGACGCCGAATATTCTTTTTTTTAGGCATGTTGGTGCATCCAAGTCCCCTTGAAATCGCAAATGTATGTTCAAATCCTCGATTTCAAGGGGTGTTGGTGCACCAAGATGCCTGTTTTTGGCGAATTAATGTGAAAAGTCTTGTTTTTGGGAGGACTTGGCGGCACCAAGAACGGGAACGAATGACAAATTTGGTGGTCTAAATGGGTGGTCTCATATTTTGAACATGACAAATCATTGGAATAGAGACGATTTGGCGATATTTTTCTGTTAAGGAATGCTTTGGTAACTCCATCGACTTACTTGTGTCTGATAATGGCAATAGTTATGTGATATCAAGAATCATGACGAAAGAGAGATCGAGATATGACATTGAGCGACCGCCAACTGAATATTCTACATGTAGGAGACGCAGTCTTCGACTATTATCGAATCTCCGATTTGCCCGGCATCGAGCACCTGCCGTATTCGTTGAAGGTCTTGGTCGAAAACCTGCTGCGTCGCATCGACGGCATCAACGTCACCGAAGACCAGGTCAACGAGCTGCTGAAGTGGGACCCGAATGCCGAACCCAGCCACGAGATTGAATTCGGGCCCTCACGCGTGCTGATGCAGGACTTTACCGGCGTGCCCTGCATCGTCGATCTCGCCACCATGCGTGATGCTGTGGCCGAGCTGGGCGGGAATCCCGAGGTCATCAACCCGCAGGTCGAGGCCGACATGGTCATCGACCACTCCGTGCAGATCGACCACTACGGCGTCGCCGACGCGGTGACGCGCAACATGGACCGCGAATACCAGCGCAACGGCGAACGCTACCGTTTCCTGCGCTGGGGGCAACAGGCGTTCAGGAACTTCCGCGTGGTGCCGCCGGGAACCGGCATCATCCATCAGGTCAACATCGAATATCTTGCAAAAATCGTGATGAGCAAACCAGGGGAGCGCGGGCGCGATCTGGCCTACCTCGACTCCTGTGTCGGCACCGATTCGCATACCACCATGGTCGGTGGCCTGGGCGTGCTCGGCTGGGGCGTCGGCGGCATCGAGGCCGAGGCGGCCATGCTCGGCCAGCCCATCTCCATGCTCGTGCCGCGTGTGGTCGGCTTCAAGCTCACCGGCTCCATTCCCGAAGGCGTCACCGCCACCGACGTGGTCCTGACCATCACCCAGATGCTGCGCGAGCACGGCGTGGTCGGCAAATTCGTGGAGTTCTACGGCGACGGTGTCGCTTCCGTGCCGCTGGCCAACCGCGCCACCATCGGCAACATGAGCCCCGAATTCGGCTCGACCTGTGGCATCTTCCCGATTGACCAGGTCACGCTCGACTACCTGCGCCTCACCGGTCGCAGCGACGAGCAGATCGCGCTGGTCGAGGCCTATGCCAAGGCCAATCGACTCTGGGGCGACACCAGCGACCCTGATTATGTGGAGCCGGAATATTCCGAGTATATGGAACTCGATCTTGGCACGGTCGTTCCTTCTATCGCCGGCCCCAAACGTCCGCAGGACCGCATCAGGCTTGACGAGGCCAAGGCCACGTTCGAAAAAACGCTGCCTGATTATGAGACGCCGAACACGAATCATGACCCGGTGCCGGTACATACCGATTTCCGCGGTGACTTCGAGATCAGGAACGGCGACGTCGCCATCGCATCGATTACCAGCTGCACCAACACCTCCAACCCATCGGTGATGATCGCCGCCGGATTGCTCGCCCGAGCTGCCCGGGCCCACGGCCTCAAGCCAAAACCGTGGGTCAAGACCTCGCTGGCCCCGGGTTCGCAGGTTGTGGCCGACTATCTCAAGAAAGCCGGTTTGCAGGAGGACCTGGATGCATTGGGTTACGAGCTAGTCGGCTTTGGCTGCACCACCTGCATCGGCAACTCCGGCCCGCTGCTGCCCGAGATTTCCAAGGCGGTCAATGACAATGACCTGACGATGACCTCGGTGCTTTCAGGCAACCGCAACTTTGAAGGGCGCATCAGCCCCGATGTCAAGATGAACTATCTGGCCTCGCCGCCGCTCGTGATCGCCTACGCCATCGCCGGCACGCTCGACTTCGACTTTGAAACCCAGCCGCTCGGCACAGACATCAAAACCGGCCGCGAAATCTTCCTGCGCGATATCTGGCCGTCCAATGAGGAGATAGCCAAGGTCGTTTCGACTGCCGTCAATCGTGAGATGTTCGTACGCGACTACGCCGACGTCTTTGAGGGTGACGAACGCTGGAAGTCCCTCGACGTACCGTCGGGCAAACGCTTTGCGTGGGATCCGGACTCCACGTATGTGCGTCGCCAGATCTTCTTCGACGGCATGAGCGCCGAACCGCAGCCGGTTCAAGATGTGCGCGGCGCTCGCGTCTTGGCCTTGCTTGGCGACTCCGTGACCACCGACCACATCTCGCCGGCCGGTGCGTTCCCTGCCTCGAGCCCTGCAGGCAGGTACCTGCTGGACCATGGCATTGAGCCAAAAGATTTCAACTCCTATGGTTCCCGTCGCGGCAATCACGAGGTCATGGTGCGTGGCACGTTCGGTAATATCCGTCTGCGCAACCAGTTGCTCGCCTCGGTGGGCGAAGAGATACGCCCAGGCGGATTCACCTATGATTTCGAGGCAGGCAAACCGACCACGATCTTCGACGCCTCGCTCGATTACCGCAAGGCTGGCACCCCGTTGGTCGTGTTGGCGGGCAGCGAATACGGCACCGGTTCCTCGCGCGATTGGGCGGCCAAGGGTACGTTGATGCTCGGTGTCAAGGTCGTCATCGCCCGCAGCTTCGAACGCATCCACCGCTCCAACCTCATCGGCATGGGAGTTCTGCCCCTGCAGTTCCCCGAAGGCCAGTCCGCACAATCGCTTGGTCTCGACGGCACGGAAACCTACGATTTCCAAGGTATCGAGACGCTCAACAACGGTGTGATTCCCAAGGCCGTCCACGTCATCGCCACCAAGCCAGAAGCTGAAGGCAACCCAACTCCCAAGCCCATCGAATTCGACGCCACCGTCCGTATCGACACCCCAGGCGAGGCCGAGTACTACCGCAACGGCGGCATCCTCCAATATGTCCTGCGTCGGCTGATGAAGTAGAGGCTGGAGTCCGACGATGACAGTAGTTGGAAACACTCGATAGATAACAAATCGGGGATGGCAGAAATCGTCTGTCATCCCCGATTGAGTATGTGCTATGGGCCTTGGGTTAGTCGGCTTTTAGTTGTCGCTGTCGCCGAAAATCTGCAGCAGATAGAGGAACATGTTGATGAAGTCGAGGTAGAGGTTCAGCGCGCAGATGATTGAGATGCGGTTCAGCATCACGGTATCGCCGCGTTGCTCAGCCACATCGAACATGGCTCTCGTCTGCTGGGCGTCGTACATCGTCAGCCCGGCGAAGACAATGAGGCCGATGGCTCCGGTGATCATGAGCGTGGTCTGCGAGGGAGCAAAGAACATCATGATGACTTCGCCGACCAGCAGCACCAGAAGCGCGACGAACAGAATCGGGCCGGCCTTGAGCATGTCCTTCTTGGTGGTCAGCGAAAGCATCGTCAACACGAAGAAGAACGCGACGCACAGCCCCAGCGCCATGCCGATCGACGGCAGGCTGTAGGTGTAGAAAATGGTGGCGAGCGTGAAGCCGGTCAGCGCAGCATAGAGATAGAACATGGCGCGTGCGGCGCCTACGCTCATCCTGTCGATGCGCCAGCCCAGCACGACGGCGATGGCCACCTGCACCACGGCCAGGCCGATCCAGCCGATCATGCCCGTGGCTATCAGGAAGCCCTCGAGTGCGCCGGTCATCTGGGTGAACACGGCGACCACAGCGGTCAAGAGCAGGCCGAGCGTCATCTCGCCGTAGGCCTTGGTGGTGGAGACGTGGCGTGCGCGTTCGAAGGAATAGGCGGTCTGCCCGTTCATCGTCATCGTCGGGGCCGCCGTCCCGGCACCCGCACCCGCATATGCAGGCTGTCCGTATTGCGGTTGCGCGTACGGCTGTCCGTACTGCATGTTCCGGCCTTGGCCGTAAGGCTGTCCCTGAGGCTGGCCGTATTGGTTGTATTGTTGCTGCCCGTAGTTCTGTCCGTATGCGTTCGGCTGCCCGTAAGGCTGTTGCGTGTTGTTGTCTTCAGGCCTGTTCCCGAAAGCCATGCCTGCTCCTTTTGTCGATTTTCATTGACACTTGTTGGTTATGGTTATCAGTCTATCCGCAGTTACTGGCAATTGGCTGAGTGTGAACAACGTAGGATTTGAGGGGTCGAGAATACGCTGCTTGGTCTTCTGTCTCTTACAGTGGTCGAAGGAAGCGTTGCGCTTCACGTAGAGCGGAGATTATGATGCTGCACGATTAGCATGGAAAGCATAGAAGGGTTTGTTCCAAGACGTTTGGAAACAATCACACGCATCATGGAGGCGGCAATGACCGACAACAAGGTTCCGGATATCACATTGAACAATGGCATCACTATCCCTCAGTTGGGATTGGGCGTGTTCCAGACCCCGGAGGGGGAGACCACGGCCAACGCGGTGGATGTCGCGCTGCGCTCGGGCTACCGCCATATCGATACGGCGAAGGTTTACGGCAACGAACGATCCGTGGGAGAGGGCATGCGTCGTTCCGGCGTTGCCCGCCATGAGATCTTCCTGACGACGAAGCTTTGGAACGAGGACATCCGCCAAGGACGCACGTGTGAGGCGTTCTATGAGAGCCTTGACCGTCTTGGCACCGATTACGTGGACCTCTATCTCATCCATTGGCCGGCAGACGGCTGGCAGCAGGCGTGGAAGGACATGGTTGCGCTCTATCGCGACCGTCGTATCCGTGCCATCGGCGTGTGCAATCTGCAGGAGCATCATGTGAAGGAATTGGAGGGGCTCGGCACGGGGATGCTACCGGCGGTCGACCAGATCGAGTCCTCGCCGCAGTTCGGCAACCAGGAGCTGGTCGATTTCGTCAAGTCACAGGGCATCGCCGTTGAGGCCTACAGTCCGCTCGGCGGTACCGGCGGTTCGCTGCTCTCTTCGCCGCGGCTTGCGCAGATCGGTGCGAAATACGGCAAATCACCCGCCCAGGTCGTCATCCGCTGGCACCTGCAGCGCGGCGTCATCGTCATTCCGAAATCCACGCACGACGAGCGCATCAGGCAGAACATCGACGTGTTCGATTTCGAGCTGAGCGAAGAGGAAATGTCGCAAATAGCCGGTCTTGAAACCGGTGTGCGAACCGGCGGCGACCCGGACAATTTCGACTTCTAGTTTCTCAATATCGTTTACATAACAATTGCGCCTTACATAACGATTTCGCCGGTTCCTTGCTGAAAAGAAACCGGCGAAACCAGTATGGAACGAAAACTATCGTGTATTGTGCGACGTTACTTATTGGGGTTGAAGGCTTGCGAGGTCGGGGCTTCCTCCTGCTGCGGGGCGCCGTTGATATCGCGGTGGATGTTCTGCATCTGCGTCTCGATGTTCTGCAGGCTGCGCGCGCAGTCGAGCAGCGTCTGCGAATGCTCGGTGAGCTTGGCGTCCGGCAGGTCGGACTTGTAGCGCAGGGCGTGCTCCAGGCTGGCCCAATAGTCCATGGCGATGGTGCGGAACTGCACTTCGACCGGCGTGTAGTGCTCGCCGTTGGAAAGGAAGACCGGCACCGCGTAGATGACGTGCAGGCTGCGATAGCCGTTCTGCTTCGGGCTTTTGATGTAGTCCTTGACGCGCAGCACCTGGATGTCGGATTGACTGGAAAGGTAGTTGGCTACGGAATAGACGTCGTCGCGATAGTTGCAGATCACGCGGATGCCGGCCACGTCGAAGAGATTGTCGCGTATCGACTCCGTGCACATCGGCAGGTTGCGGCGCCTGAGTTTGCCGAGAATCGAATTGACGGATTTGAGCCGGCGTTCCATATGGTGGATGGGGTCATGGGCGAAATGGACATGGAACTCGCTGTCGAGCACTTCGAGCTTGGTGCTGATCTCGTACATCGCGCCTTCGTAGACCTGCATCATGTCGATGAATTCGGTGATTTCGTCCGCCGGGAACAGCTGTGAGCCGGCGGCGTCCGTGCCGTTTTGGGCCACTTTCTCGAGCCTTGCCTGGATTTCGGCGGTGTTGATGCGTTCATGTCGATCTAATATCACGTCTTCCCATCTTACCGAGAGCCATCTATCTAAACTGAATATCGGCTGAAAATCCGACGTGAATATCGTAGGCGATACCGGTCGTTAGAATCACCACTATCGGGTTCGCCCGCGGTCGAACGAAAGGTAAAGGGTATGGAAACGAAGAGCAACGTGGCCCGTGTCGTCTCCATCATCGGCCCTACCGCGTCCGGCAAGACCGGATTGGGCATAGCCTTGGCGCAGCAGCTTGCGAAGGGCGGTCAAAAGGCCGAAATCGTCAATGCCGATGCCTACCAGATGTATCGCTTGATGGATATCGGTACGGCCAAGGCGAGTGCGCAGGAGCAGGCCGCGGTACCGCACCATCTGCTCGATATCATCGACCCCGGCGAGACGATGACCGTAGCCAGATTCCAGAAACTGGCGCGCCGGGAAATCGACGAGCTCAAAGGCAGGGGGGTACGCCCGATTCTGGTCGGCGGTTCCGGCCTGTACGCGCGCGCGGCCATCGACGATATCGCGTTTCCCGGCACCGACCCCGAGGTTCGTTCCCGGCTCGAAGCGAGGGAACAGGCCGAAGGCGCCGGATTGTTGTATGACGAATTGAAGCGCAAGGATCCGGAAGCCGCCGGGCGTATGGACCCGCACAACGCCCGTCGCACCATTCGGGCGCTGGAGGTCATCGAGATCACTGGCAGGCCTTATTCCGCAAGTCTCCCGCGATACCGTTACGTCATCGACTCCGTACAGATCGGCCTTGATCTGCCGCGCGAGGAGCTCGACCGGCGCATCGACATCCGCACTTCCCAGATGCGAGATCAGGGGTTTGTCGATGAGGTACGACGCATTCGCCCGCTGCTCGGCGTCACCGCCTCGCGCGCTTTGGGCTATTCCCAGATCGAGGCGTATCTTGACGGCGAAATGAGCGAGGACGAGGCGTTCGCCGACATCGCCCAGAAGACCAAGCGCCTGGCCCGCAAGCAGATGGGTTGGTTCGGCCGCGACCCGCGCATCCATTGGCTCAATGCGCTCGACGAAGATCTGCCGGCCAAAGCGCTGGATATCGTTTCTCGTGCGGATGCTGGCAAATACGACGAAGCCGATGCCCATGCTGATGAGCATCATGTAGCCCATCACTTGGGCGACATCGCTACCCGTTGAGAAAACGGCTAAAGCCGCCACAAAAGGGGCTTTTTGCACGGTATTGATGAGAAAAGCGCCAAAACCGGCCTCAAAAAGTGCTTTTCTCCACAGTTATATGTGAATCAGTCGGAAAGCGCCAAACCGGGCTTTGAAAAGTGCTTTTCTCACTGATAACGGCAGAAGCTCAGTGCGCGGGACCTTGGTCCCAGCCCGAGATAAGGAAGATACGGGTGGGGTTGGCCAGTCGGATGATCGAGGCGAACATGCGCTCCAACCCTGAGATGTCGTGTTCGAGCAACGCCAGGCCGGTCGCTTTCCGATAGCTCTCGAACGTGACCGTGCCCCAGTTCAGGTCCCAGCCCACGGCGTGCGTGAGTTCGGAGACGAACATGCGCAGCACCATACCGTTGCCGTAGGCGAAGGGATGCAGGGCGTTCAACTCGTCATAGACACCTGCCAGAGCACGGATGAAACCGGCACGGTCAAGCCCTGAAAAACAATCTTGCTCGCCCAGCTGCGAAAAGATGTTGGCCGCCCCGGTTGCGATAAGCGAAGCGGGAAAATACGGGCTTTGTCGTTGACGATTCTGGTGGATTTCCCGGTCGTTCGCGCGATTCGGTTGGTTTGTGAAGTCGTCGATACCGTGCATCGTGCAGCTTCCACCATCGCCGCGCACCATTCCTGCATCGGTCATTGCCCCGACGAACAGGCCGCGATGAATGGTTTTCAGCTCGTCAAGTCCGCCGTATGCCGGCCACCCATAATCAATGAGCCGTACGCAGCGGGCGAAAATTCGGTCGTCGCGAAGCTGCGTTTCTGTGCTGATGTCGGCTTGATCGTGCTGGCCGTTGTCAATCCTGCCGCCTGAGTGCGCAACGGTAACCGATGAGTGTTCTCCGGCGTTGTCGTCTTCATCTTTTTGATATGCAGACGCTTTTTGGCTCGGCCGTTGTGCGTGGCGTTCGGGTGCTTTCGCGAAATCCGAAAGGGCTATGGTGCCGCGCTGATAGCCGTTGGCGGCCATCACCATCGCATCGCTCACTACGATGCCCGATAGCTCGCAGTTTTTGTACGAGAATGCGACCGCGCTCGCGCGTTCGGCAGGTGTCATGACCATGTTTCCATCGTAAGGCCATGGGCGACGTTATCACTATGGGCGAGCCTTTACGAAGTCACTGGCAATAAGCGCGAAGCTGTCTGCACAATATTTCAGGGATTTGCGGGCAATCGCAACCCGCCGGCATTTGAAAGGGTTGGGCAGATTGGCCGTTTGACGGGGCCGAGGGGACGGGCTTGAAGTAGAATCACAGTTGTTATGGCACGTAAGACACAGACGAACGGCAAGAGCGCGAAGACCCGTCGCAGCAAAGCGAACGGGTCAACTTCAGGTAAGGATATCGAGGCGACGAAGGTCATGCCGCCTGCCGATGCGACGTTTTTCGAGCGTCATGCCACCTTGTGCCGTATCGCCGGTTTCTTTGCGTTGGTCATCGTCGCGATCATGTTCTGTGCCTCCGAATGGTTCCATGTAGACGGTTTCCTTGGCCACTGGCTGCACATGGTCGCCGCGGGCCTGTTCGGCATGATGAGCGTCGTATTGCCGATTTTTCTGCTGGTTGTGGCCTATCAGGTGCTGCTCGACCCGGCCAAGCACAAGCGCAACCTGCGTCTGATCATCGGCTGCGCGCTGCTGTTCTGGTCGATCTGCTCGATCATCGATGCCATCGTCGCCTCGCCGTCGCGCGACTTCGATATGGATGTGCTGCGCGGTGCGGGCGGCCTGCTTGGCTTCGTGCTGGGCTCGCCGTTGGCTTGGGGACTTTCGAGCGTATTCGCCGTCATCATCTTTGTCGTCGTGGCGATATTCTCGCTGCTGCTCATCGTTAAATTGGATATTACCAAGATTCCCGAACAGTTGCAGGATTGGTTGCAACGACGGAAAAGCGAGAATGGTGGCGAAGACGACACCGTCGAAAACACCGGTGTAGGCATTCAAAGCGAGCAGTTTCCCAACGAAGTGCGCGTGGGTGATGAGACGTTGCAGCTTGCCGAGGGCGTGCCGACCCATGATGGGCAGGACGAAAGCATCGATGCCGACGCGTCAACCCAGCCTCGCAAACGTGGTATCGGTGCGTTCTTCTCTCGCATTTTCGGCCATGGCGGCAATGACGGCGACGACATCGCGAAACTTGAACGTTATGCCGGCGACGAGGCCTTTGACAGGGCTGCCGATCTCAATGGCGAGAGCGACGAGACGCAAATCATCGAGGGGCATCGACAGCCGATGGTCGATCCGGTCACCGGCGAAGTCCAACAAGTCGTTGACGGGGCAGTGCCGTCTTCATCCATGCCGAACGGTTCAGGCGGATTCGGAAGCGACGGAACCGCCGACTCGGCAATCGCTGGCGGCGCTACAGGCGTTCAGCCTGGCGCTTTTGCGGGCCCTGGGGTGGCAGGCGCGTTGGGGCCGTATGGAGCATCTGCGGATTCGCAGGCCTCCGCTAGTGGCCAGGCAGGCGATCCGTGGGCTGCGGTCGGCAAGGACGGCAGCGCTGCCGACCCCGTGATGCCACAAGTGAGGGGCATCGCCGGGGGAGCGGCGAATCTGCCCGCTTCCGTCGCCAATCTTGACGGCGGCGATGCGGTGGCCAGACACGAGGCCGAGAACGCCGCGGATGAGGAGACTAACCAGCCCTACCACCTCCCCAGCCTTGATATTCTGGTAAAAGGCAAGCCGCATCTGGCCCGCACCCAGGCCAACGACAACGTCATCAAGGCGTTGAGCGCGACGTTCCACCAGTTCAACATCGATGCCAAGGTCGTCGGCTTCCTGCGAGGGCCTTCCGTCACCCAGTACGAGGTCGAGCTCGGCCCGGGCGTCAAGGTCGAGAAGGTCACGAACCTGCAGCGCAACATCGCCTACGCCGTGGCCTCCACCGACGTGCGCATCCTCTCGCCGATCCCCGGCAAGTCCGCCATCGGCATCGAGATTCCCAACATCGACCGTGAGATCGTGCATCTGGGCGACGTGCTGCGCAGCGACAAGGCCGTGAACGACCCGAACCCGATGCTCGCCGGCGTCGGCAAGGATGTCGAAGGCCATATCGTCACCGCCGATCTCACGAAGATGCCGCATCTGCTGGTCGCCGGCGCCACCGGTTCCGGCAAGTCCAGCTTCATCAACTCCATGCTCACCTCGATCATCATGCGGGCCACCCCCGAGCAGGTGCGTCTGATCATGGTCGACCCCAAGCGCGTCGAGCTTTCCGCCTACGCCGGTATCCCGCACCTGCTGACCCCGATCATCACCGACCCGAAGAAAGCCGCGCAGGCTTTGGAATGGGTGGTCAAGGAGATGGACGCCCGCTACGACGACCTCCAGTTCTTCGGATTCCGCCACATCAAGGACTTCAACAAGGCCGTGCTCGCCGGCAAAGTCCATGTCCCGCTCGGCTCGAAACGCAAGGTCGCTCCATATCCGTATATTCTCGTGGTCGTCGACGAGATGGCCGACCTGATGATGCTGGCCAAGAACGACGTCGAAAGCTCCATCCAGCGCATCACCCAGCTGGCACGAGCCGCAGGCGTGCATCTCGTGCTCGCCACCCAGCGTCCGTCCGTCGACGTCATCACTGGTCTGATCAAAGCCAACATCCCCTCGCGTCTGGCCTTTGCCACCTCTTCGGCCACTGATTCGAGGGTCATCCTCGACTCCACCGGCGCCGAATCGCTGATCGGCCAAGGCGACGCCCTGTTCCTGCCGATGGGTTCGGCCAAGCCGATCCGTGTGCAGGGCTCGTGGGTCGGGGAGTCCGAGATCCGCAAGGCCGTCGAATTCGTGCGTACCCAGCGCAAGCCGCACTATCGCGAGGACATCGAGGAGATGGCCAAAAAGGCCGAGGCGAACGAGTCGCATCCCGACGAGGAGATCGGCGACGACATGGACACGCTGCTCGAAGCGGCCAAGCTCGTGGTCACCACGCAGTTCGGCTCCACCTCGATGCTTCAGCGCAAGCTGCGCATCGGCTTCGCCAAGGCCGGACGCATGATGGATCTCTTGGAATCGCGCGGCGTGGTCGGCCCGTCCGAGGGTTCCAAGGCCCGCGAGGTCCTGGTCCAGCCCCAGGATCTGACCCAGGTCCTCGACTTCATCCAAGGCAAGGCCGGAGCAGTGGCGCCGTCGGCTTCCCAAGGCGACACCGAAGCGGCTTAGGCGACACCTCGGTATCGCCGCCGCGCTAAGGTAATGAGTATGCAACAACGAGATGGGAAAAAATCGCTTCTGGACGGGTGGAACAGCCCACCGAACCTGGTGACCTACACGCGCATCGTGCTGGTCCTGATCTTTTTATGGGCCGATATCGCGGCAGGCGCTTGGGGGCAGCACAATCCGTGGCTGCGTTTCGCCGCGGCAATGCTGTTCATCGTGGCCGCTTCGACCGACAAGCTTGACGGCTGGATGGCCCGCACCTATAACCAGGTCACCGAGCTGGGCAAACTCATGGACCCCATCGCCGACAAGCTGCTGATCTGCTCGGCGCTTGTGGTGGCTTCCGTCTTCGGCGAAGTGCCGTGGTGGGTCACCGCGCTGTTCCTCATCCGCGAGATCGGCATCACCGTCATGCGCTTCTTCGTCATTGACACCGGCGGCAAGGTCATCGCGGCGGACAAGGCCGGCAAATACAAGACGCTCACCCAGTGCATCGGCCTGGGCATGCTCCTGATGCCGGTATGGGCGCTCGATTCGACGATCGGCAATCCGGGCCTGGTGGCGCTTCGCGGCGGTGGTCCCACGTTCGCTCATATCGCCAACGGTGCCCCCGTATGGTGGTTCGGCTATTACTCGTTGGCGGAATTCATCATCGACGTCGCTTTGATTCTCTGCCTGTATTCCGGATATGTCTATGTCCGTAATGTGGTGCGGACTCGGAAAAGTTCTTGAGGCTTCGATAAAATCTACCCCAAGCTGTTACCTACCGATTGGTAGGTGGCTTGGGGTGATTTTATATCTCGTCCGTTGACGACGGGAATATAATGATCGGCTCGATTCGGTTTTGGGAAGGCAATGATGGAACGTAAAAAGACACCGGGGAATGTCTCCGAGACGATACGCGATATGGGGGAATTGACCTCGAGCGGCACCGTTCCTTCGATTCAACCACGTTGTGATGCGCTTGCCGCAGGCATTCTCAAGGGTGCCAAGACTCGCGGGTGGAAGATCGCCTCTGCCGAATCACTGACGGCAGGTCTGCTCGCCGATGCGTTTGTCCGTATACCTGGTGCCTCCGAAGTCTTTCTCGGATCCGCGGTCACCTACGACATTCGTGCCAAAGCGAGTGTGCTCGGTGTCGATTCCGATCTGCTGCGCCTTCAGGGTGCGGTGCATCCGGAAGTGGCACGACAGATGGCCGAGCGGACCGCTGCCCTTTATGGGCAGCCGCAATATGGAGGTCGGATACTCGGCCTGTCGACCACCGGCGTCGCCGGCCCGGGCCCTGACGGAGACAAGCCCGAAGGCTTGGTCTATGTCGGCATCAGCGTTCCCGGTTCAGGCGATGGCGAAGCAAGGCGAACCGTGGCCGTCGAGCTTCGGCTTACCGGTTCGCGAGAAGAGATACGTCACCTTACGGTGCTGGACGTATTGCAGTCTGTGATGCAGCTCACATCGCTCACAGAGGAATAAACTCCCTTCTTAGCTGTTGATGAAAGTGACAGAACGAACAGCATGAAACAAGGAGGGGTGGCGTAATGGAAACGATGACTCGACCACAGGAGCAGATGAGAATGAACACGCTTGCATCAGAGGCGAGGCGCCCAAGCAATGCGCGCAACAGGGATTTGACCCCTGCTCAAAAGCGCGCAGTGGCTTTCGCGCAACAACAGGTTTTGAAGGCCCGTGCCGCCAAGAAGGCGAAGGATGAACGCCAGGCGGTGCTTAACAGGATGTGGCAGGAAGAGGATGCCGAGCAGTCCAAGCCGAGGGCGGCCGCACGCAAACACGACACCGAGGGAGACGGTCGCGACGTCTCGCTGCGCGAGGCGATTGGCCACGTGCTGCGCGACCTGCGTACCCGAGACCACAAGACGCTGCGTGAGGTCAGCGAAAAGGCCGGCGTTTCGCTCGGATATCTTTCCGAGGTGGAGCGCGGGCAGAAGGAGGCCAGCTCCGAACTGCTGGCGTCCATCGCCGAATCGCTGGGTTTGAGCACCTCGCAGATGCTGCGGATGGTAGCGGATTACCTCGATTACACCGAGGCGTGACCTCACGGGTTCATACCGCTTGATTATAAAAGCTCATCGGCTTATGGCCGGTGGGCTTTTGTGCTGTTGACGGCTTGTGGTTTCGCATATGGATTCGTATTCGTTGACGCTGGTAGACTTGTCGGCGTGAAAGAACGTGAATTTTGGCAGTTGCTGGAAGAGGTGCTTGGACGCACGTACGGGCGTTCGCTGGCGCATGATCAGGTATTGACGGCGCTTGACGACATGACCGTGGTCGAGGCGCTCGCAGACGGCGTCGAGCCGCGCGTCGTGTGGAATGTGCTGTGCGACCAGCTGCAGATTCCGGATTCGCGCCGTTGGGGCAAGGACCACAATGCGCCGCCGCTTCCGGCGAAATAGATTTCGATTGTTTCAGGCCTTCCGGCGCGCCTATTCGAACAAATGTTCGTATCTTGTTCTATGATTATTTTGTTAGTCAGGAACGAATAAACGGGGTTAGAGGCCCAAAAGCCCGGAAAACCACGGCGTGTCGAAAAGGCAAGCATTCGACCACATAACCCCGTTTCGCTTGCATAAGTAGCGGATTGCTCCTTATTCTGGTAGTGCAGGAGCGAACGTAAAGGAGAACGATGGCACAGCAATCAAAAACCGCCAAGGGCGGCAAAGCCAAGAACGCCGGGCCCCAAGCCAATGGCGAACATGGCATCGACCCGCGCAAGCAGGCGGCGCTCGATACCGCGCTCAAACAGGTCGAAAAGGACTTCGGCAAGGGCTCGGCGATGCGGCTCGGCGACAAGCCGGTGCAGGACGTCGAGGTCATTCCCACCGGTTCGCTGGCACTTGATATGGCTCTCGGAATCGGAGGTCTGCCCCGCGGCAGGATCGTCGAGATCTACGGTCCGGAATCTTCCGGCAAGACCACGTTGGCGCTGCACGCAGTGGCCAATGCGCAGAAGGCCGGTGGCGTGGCGGCCTATATCGATGCGGAACATGCGCTCGACCCGGTCTATGCCAAGAAGCTCGGTGTCGATACGGACCAATTGATCATTTCCCAGCCAGACAACGGCGAGCAGGCGCTTGAGATCGCGGATATGCTGGTGCGCAGTGGCGCACTGGATATCGTGGTCATCGATTCGGTGGCGGCTTTGGTGCCCAAGGCCGAGATCGAAGGCGAGATGGGAGACAGCCACGTCGGTCTGCAGGCCAGGCTGATGAGCCAGGCGCTGCGCAAGATGACCGGTGCGTTGGCCCAGTCCAACACCACCGCCATCTTCATCAACCAGTTGCGCGAGAAGATCGGTGTCTTCTTCGGCAGTCCGGAGACCACGACCGGTGGCAAGGCGCTGAAGTTCTATGCTTCCGTGCGTCTCGACATCCGCCGTATCCAGACGTTGAAGAACGGTGATGAGGCGGTCGGCAACCGCACCAAGGTCAAGGTCGTCAAGAACAAGATGGCGCCGCCTTTCAAGTTCGCCGAATTCGACATCCTCTACGGCGAGGGCATCTCCCGGGAGGGCTCGGTGCTCGATATGGCGATCCAGTGCGATGTCGTCAAGAAGTCCGGATCGTGGTTCACCTACGAAGGTGACCAACTGGGGCAGGGGCGTGAGAACGTCCGTCAGTTCCTCAAGGACAATCCGGCATTGACCGACGAGATCGAACGCAAGGTGAAGATCAAGTACGGTCTGATTGAAGACGATTCCAAGCCTGATGACGGTGGCGACGCTTCTCGGGATTCTGGTTCCGCTGCTGAAGGCGATGCCGCAGCTGCAAGCGCATCTGCTGGGAGTACCCCATCTTCGGGTTCAGAGGCGAAAGCCTAGTTTTCCGGAGCCGACTCCATGATCAGTGTCGAGGAATTTTTGCATGGTCGCCATCTGCCGGATGCGTCATCCGAAGATGGCGACCATGGCTCGACCGATGGCGGTCGTGTCGTTGAGAGACAGGCAGGCAGCAGTGGTGGGGGCTCGTCGGATTCGGGCTTGACAGGCGGTGCTGTTACAGCTTCGTCCGCCTTCGATTCACACGATGGCAACGCTGACGATGATATGGTCTCAGACCGGCGCCGGACATCGACACGGTCGAAAAGGCCGAACAGGGCCCACACCCATGCGGTCGCGATAGCCAGCAATTACACCAGTGGTTTCGGGGGCAGTCTCGATGCCGACGACACGTTCGACGGCTCGCATAAGCATGGAAAATACGGCAAATACGGACGTGGACGCGGCAAAAGCCGTTACCGCAGATATCGCGGTGGGGCACCTGTGAAACGTGTACCGGATGATCCGGCCGATTCGGATGCCTGTCGCGAGGCGGCGTTGACGTTGCTCGATGCCGCTGCCCGTTCTTCCGGAGCACTTATCAAGCGACTGATCGACAAGGGCTATGATCCTCAGGTCGCCGAGGATGTGGTGATGCGTCTGGTGGATGTCCATCTCATCGATGATGAGGAATACGCGCGTGCTGTGGTGCGCAGCTGTGCGGGGCGGATGCTCGGTTTCCGTGGAACCACCATGGAATTGAGACGCAAGGGCGTTGACGATAAGCTGGCGCAAAGCGTAGCGGCCGAAGCCCGTGAACAAGGCGTTTTCGAAGATGCCGCCTGGCAACTGGGGCGCAAGATTGCGCTAAAAACGGAAGGCTTGGAACTTCAGGTACGTCGTCGTCGCTTCTGGAGCGCCGGAGGACGCAAGGGCCATGATCCGGAAACGCTGCGTCGGGTCGCCCATGAGCTGTTTGATGATGATGATGGAGAACGATGATTGTTCTTTTTAAGACGATGATCGCCAACAAGTTATCATTTAATAGTTAGATTTGACATCTATTGTTGATTCGTTATAGAGTTATCGAGTCATTTCCATGTCAAAGCTGAATGAAATGTTGAAGGCAGCGTAAGAGACGATGAAGAAAGAAATGATGTAATTGTAAAGAAGCAATTATTCGAAAAGAAAGCTGACGACAATGGCAGTCAAAGGCGCTAATACATATCGAAACCCATCTTATCTTGAAAGTTCCGTAGGAATTTTCATGTTCTTCTGCTCGTGGGGCATCTGGTGGTCCTTCTTCTCAAGGTGGCTCACCGATCCGACCAAGGGCCTGGGCATGACTTCAGCCCAGCAGGGTGAAATCTACTCCATCAATTC
Organism: Bifidobacterium sp. ESL0800; assembly: GCF_029395355.1. Taxonomy (NCBI): domain Bacteria; kingdom Bacillati; phylum Actinomycetota; class Actinomycetes; order Bifidobacteriales; family Bifidobacteriaceae; genus Bifidobacterium; species Bifidobacterium sp. ESL0800. Next base: position 1,045,574 of record NZ_CP113913.1, on the reverse strand, counting down.
GCTGGTGACGCTTATCCTCATGTTTGTGTATGGCGTTATCCAGGATAGCCTGGTCATCAAGCGTCGTTTGGTGATCGTGATCTCTTGCATCGCCGCGTTGGTGGGCCCGTTCGCTCAGTTCATCTATGCCCCGATGCTGAAGGCCGGCGGATCCATGAAGTTTCTTGGAGCGCTGCTTGGCTCGGTGGTGCTTTCGGCTGGCTTCATGGCAGGCTGTTCCTTGGTCGAAGCTCTGACCGAACGTTGCAGTCGCTTCTTCAACTTCAAATACGGCCAGTCGCGTGCATGGGGTTCCTTCGGCTACGCCATCGTGGCGCTGATCGCCGGCCGTCTCTTCAATGTCAATATGATGTACAACTTCTGGCTTGGTTCCCTCTTCGGCTTTGGTATGCTTTGCGTCTACGCTTTCTGGCGTCCGGCCGAGCAGGTCGAGGAAATGAAGAAGGATGCGGATCCGAATGCTCCGCACAGCAACCCGAGTGTCAAGGAAATGGTTTCCGTGCTCGGCATGGGCTCGCTGTGGGCGATGGTTGTCTTCATCTTCTTCACCAACACCTTCTACACCGTTTTCGACCAGCAGATGTTCCCGAACTACTATGTCAGCCTCTTCTCCAGCAAGGCTGCTGGAAATGACTGGTACAGCAACCTCAACGCGATCCAGGTGTTCTGTGAGTCCGCGATGATGGGCATCGTCCCGGTGATTATGGACCATATCGGCGTGCGCAACTCGCTGCTTTTGGGCGGTGTGGTGATGTGCCTGCGTATCGGCCTGTGCGGCATTTTCCACGACCCGGTGATGATTTCGGTGGTCAAGATGTTCCACGCCATCGAGGTTCCGCTCTTCAGCCTTCCTACGTTCCGTTACTTCACGTTGCATTACAACACGAAACTATCGGCGACGCTCTACATGGTCGGTTATCATGTGGCTTCCTCGCTCGGCCAGACCGTGATGTCCACTCCGCTGGGTCTCTATCACGACAAGATGGGCGACCGCGTCACTTTCCTCACCATCTCCGCCATCGTGTTGGCTGCGGTGATCTATGGTCTCTTTGTCATCAAGAAGGATGACCAGCAGGTGGGCGGCGATCCGTTCATCCGTGTCAAGGACCGTAAGAAGGCCGAAGCTGAAGGTCAGGCCATTCAGGCCGAGGCCGCCAGCGACGAGCTTCCCGCCTGATTGTCCAACGGTTTGGCTTGTCTCTGACAATACAGACGAAACCACAAAATTCCATAGCGATGTAAGGCCTCCGTGTCGATCAAGGTATGGGGCCTTACATGGATAACAATAATTACCATATATGAGAAAAGGATCAAAGATGACCACCGAATCTCCTGTTTACACCCCAATCCGCGACCACGGCGAGGAACTCGCCAAAGCCGAGGCCGGCGTCGAGACGCTCGCCCTCGAGCGCGAGGACCGCTGGTACCCCAAGTACCACATCGCCTCGAACGGCGGGTGGATCAACGACCCGAACGGCCTGTGCTACTACAAAGGCCGCTGGCATGTCTATTACCAGCTGCACCCTTACGGCACCCAGTGGGGGCCGATGCACTGGGGCCACGTCTCCAGCGCCGACATGGCCGCCTGGCGCCGTGAACCGATTGCTATGGCCCCGAGCCTCGAGCAGGAGAAGGACGGCGTCTTCTCCGGTTCGGCCGTGATCGACGACGACTGCAAGTTGCGTTTCTACTATACCGGTGAGCGTTATCTTAACGGCATCGATCCGTCTGGCGGCCAGTGGCAGGTCCAGATGGCGGCCGTCGCCGAGGACGACGAAGCCACGAAGCTCAACAAGCTCGGCATGGTGGTCGATTGTCCGCGTGAAAAGGTGCACCAGCACTTCCGCGACCCGAAGGTATTCAAGTGGGACGGCGTCTGGTACATGGTGCACGGCGTTTCGGACGTCAACGATCACGGCCAGCTTTGGCTCTACACCTCCAACGACATGGTCCATTGGGAGTTCAAGAATGTTCTTTTCCAGGATCCGGATCCCGATGTCTATATGCTCGAATGCCCCGATTTCTTCCCGTTGAAGGACAAGGACGGCAACACCAAGTGGGTCATCGTCTTCTCCGCCATGGGCGCGGAGGCGCAGGATTACATGAACCGTAACAACAGCAATGCCGTATATATGATCGGCACGTGGGAGCCGGGCGAGGCGTTCAAACCCGAAACCGAACTCCGGCTGTTGGATTGCGGAGCGAACTATTACGCTCCCCAGTCGTTCGAGGCGAACGGCCGGCGCATCATGTATGGCTGGATGAGCCCATTCAAGCAGCATGCGCCGATGCAGTCCGACGGCTGGTGCGGCCAGATGACCCTGCCCCGCGAATGCTTCCTCGGCGCCGACGGCGACCTGCACACCGTACCCGTCCCGGAAACCGACAAGCTCCGCATCAACACCTTCGAGCACGTCGCCCGCCCCATCGAGGCCAACGAGGAGGCCCTGGTCGACGAGGACGCCGAAGCCGTGGAGATCGAACTGGACATCGACCTCAACGACACCACCGCCGAGCGCGCGGGCCTCAAGGTCCACGCCACCCCCGACGGCTCCTACACCTACGTCGCCTACGACGCGCAGGCCGGCACCGTGGTCGTCGACCGCCAGGCCGCGGCCCGCGGCGACCGCGGCTACCGCGCCGCCAAGCTCACCGACGCCGAACTGGCCGCCGACGAACTCAAGCTGCGGGTCTACGTCGACCGCGGCTCGGTCGAGGTCTACGTCAACGACGGCCTGCACGTGCTCAGCTCCTACAGCTACCCCTCCGAAGGCAAGCGGGGGGTCTTGCTCTCCGCCGAATCCGGCGTCCTCGCCGTCGACCGGCTCACCGTCCACGACCTCAAAAGCATCGGCCTGGAATAATGAGAACAAATATCTGATCTGATCGCTTTATTAGGGGCTCGGGCATAGTAGGGAATGATCTGCCGTGTCCGGCCCCTTTCTTGCTTCCGTGCAGATCCGTGACCATGTATCCCATTTGACAGCGGCAAATCGAGGATTAACCGTTCCATGTCCAGACGACACAGATGGCAATACAACTGTCGGTATTCGATATAAAAGTGAAGTGAGACCTCGTATACCCCGGGTTCTGTCGCGTGTCGCCACGCGGATGGCCATCCATCTCGACCTGACGTTGCCGCCAGGCTCCAGCGGCCTACCCGAAGGCCGGGCGAGCAGCCCGTGTCGAAAGCGAAGTTCCGACGTGCCTTCTGCTTGGCCTTGCTCCCGATGAGGCTTGCCAGCGGCCTACTGTTGCCAGCGGCCCGGTGGTCTCTTACACCGCCGTTTCACCCTTACCCAGCCAAAGCCGGGCGGTCTGTTTTCTGTTGCGCTTGCTCTCAGGTCACCCTGGGCGGACGTTATCCGCCATCGTGCTCTGCGGAGCCCGGAAGTTCCTCAGCCACCCTGGACGTGCCAGGTGCGGCCGCGACCATCAAGAGGTCTCACAAACATCCAATTATAGCAAAGTATTGCCCGTGGCGTGGCGTACAAGCGAAAGGCGTATTTTCGGCGTACATCCAGCTTGCCCCAAGTGAAGACGCTAGACTGGAAATTAGCAGCACGGCAATGATGTTGCTGCTGGCACATAGGTGGATCAAACGCCACCGAACCTAACAGGAGGTCGACCATGGATATAGTCGTTACCGGACGTCACATGCAAGTCAATCAGAAGTTCCGTGATGTCGTAGACACGAAAATGAAGCGTGTCACGTCGATTGCCCCGGACGCTGCGCGTGCACAGATCGTCGTATCCCGTGAAGGCAACCCACGTCAGGCCGATACCGCCAAACGCGTCGAGATCACCATCGAGGCCGGAGCCACCGTGGTGCGTGCCGAAGCCTCAAGCTCAGACGAATACAGCGCTCTCGATATTGCGTTGGACAAGCTGACGCTGCGCCTGCGTCGCGTCCGCGACCGTCGCAAGTCCCATCGTCCGACCCGCAAGGAGCAGAAGACCGTCGACATGGGCGTGCTGCCTCTCGACGAACCGATCAATCCGGAGCCCCCGGCATTGCAGGAGCCCGAAGAGATCGAGCATCCGCTCTCCACCGATCTCGGGCCCGGCGAGAGCGTCGAGGTGCAGGTCGGCGATACCCCCATCGTCATTCGCCGCAAGCTGCATATCGCCGATCCGATGACCATCGACGAGGCCCTCTACGAGATGGAGCTCATCGGACACGACTTCTTCCTCTTCGTCAACAGTGAGACGAATCGTCCTTCCGTCGTCTATCGTCGCCACGGCTGGAGCTACGGCGTCTTCGAGATCGACACCGCCGAAAATGTCAAGAAGGCGAACAAGGCGGCTAAGAACAAAAAGCAGATATGATTTGATGGCGTGTCTCGACAACAGAAATTCCGACAATTCGGATTTTCGGTAAGTGGATTTCGTCAATGTAGCGTTTTTCGACCCACCGAAATCAATCGGTGGGTCGATTCATATCGAGGTGAGAACTGTCCTGTTTTGTGAACTTTATCTCTGAATAAAGGGAAAATCTGCGCCGCCGCGTAAGATTACCATTAGTCTGTGCCAAGCCTCGGTTGGCTTGGTCTTGCTCGTTTATGGGAAACGAACTAGGGAGCGAAATTGGTAGATATCGTCGATAAGGCCCTGCGCATGGGCGAGGGCCACCAAATCAAGAAACTTGAGAACGTGGCCAAGGCGACTAATGCACACGAGGACGAGATTGCGGCCCTGAGCGACGAGGAGCTCGCCGGGCAAACGGCCAAATTCAAGCAACGTCTCGACAACGGCGAGGATTTGGACAAGCTCATGCCTGAGGCTTTCGCCACGGTGCGTGAAGTCTCCAAGCGCACACTCGGCCAGCGGCACTTCGACGTGCAGCTGATGGGTGGAGCGGCTCTGCACTGGGGCAACATCGCCGAGATGAAAACCGGTGAAGGCAAGACCTTGGTCGCTACGCTTCCTTCATATCTCAACGCTTTGGAAGGCAAGGGCGTCCATATCGTCACGGTCAACGACTACCTCGCCAGCTACCAGAGCGAGCTGATGGGCCGTATCTTCCGATTCCTCAAGATGAACGTCGGCTGCATCATCACCGACCAGAAGCCTGCGGAGCGCCGCAAGCAGTATCTGGCGGACATCACCTACGGCACCAACAATGAGTTCGGTTTCGACTACCTGCGCGACAACATGGCGTGGGAGAAGAACGAGCTGGTGCAGCGCGGCCACCACTACGCCATCGTCGATGAGGTCGACTCCATTCTTATCGATGAGGCGCGTACGCCTCTGATCATTTCCGGCCCGGCCGAAGGCGGTGTGACCCGCTGGTACCGCCAGTTCGCCAAGCTCGTGCTGAAACTGACGCGCGACGAAGACTACGAGGTCGACGAGAAGAAGAAGGTCGTCGGCATCCTCGACCCGGGTATCACCAAGGTCGAGGACTTCCTGGGGATCGACAACCTGTACGAGCCCAGCAACACCGCGCTGATCGGCTATCTCAACAACGCCATCAAGGCCAAGGAACTCTTCCTGCGCGACAAGGACTACGTTGTCACCGGCGGCGAAGTGCTCATCGTCGACGAGCACACCGGCCGTGTGCTGCCCGGCCGCCGCTACAACGAAGGCCTGCACCAGGCCATCGAGGCCAAGGAAGGCGTCGAGGTCAAGGCCGAGAACCAGACCTTCGCCACCATCACCCTGCAGAACTACTTCCGTATGTACGACAAGCTCGCGGGCATGACCGGTACGGCAGAGACCGAAGCCGCCGAGTTCATGAACACCTACAAGCTGGGCGTGCTGCCGATTCCGACCAACAAGCCGATGATCCGCGTCGACAACGACGATCTGATCTACCGCACCAAGAAGGAAAAGCTCACCGCCATCATCAAGGATGTCGCCAAGAGGTACAAGAAGGGCCAGCCGGTGCTGCTCGGCACCGCCTCCGTCGAGTCCTCCGAGGTCGTCTCCTCGCTGCTGGATGTGGCCGGCATTCCCCACCAGGTCTTGAACGCCAAGCACCACGAGAAGGAAGCGGCGGTCGTAGCCGTCGCAGGTCGCAAGGGCGCCATCACCGTGGCCACCAACATGGCCGGCCGTGGTACCGACATCATGCTCGGCGGCAACGTCGAGTTCCTCGCCGACCAGAAGCTCAAGAGCGAAGGCTATTCCGCCGACGACACGCCGGAAGAGTACGAGAAGCGCTGGCCCGGCACCCTGGCCGAAATGAAGGAACAGGCCAAGGACGAACACGAAGAGGTCACCAAGCTCGGAGGCCTGTATGTGCTCGGCACCGAGCGCCACGAGTCCCGTCGTATCGATAACCAGCTGCGAGGCCGTTCCGGCCGTCAGGGCGATCCGGGTGAATCCCGTTTCTACCTGAGCTTGGAAGACGACCTGATGAGGCTGTTCAACACCCAGCTCGTCGCACGCGTGATGGCCAAGGGTCTGCCCGAGGGCGAGCCCATCGAATCCAAGAGCGTCTCGAAGGGCGTGCGCACCGCGCAGAAGTCCGTGGAATCCCGCAACTTCGAAATGCGTAAGAACGTCCTGAAATACGACGACGTGATGAACAAGCAGCGCAAGGTCATCTATGCTGAGCGCCAGGCGGTGCTGCGCGGCGTCGATATCCACGAGGATATCCTGCGCTTCATCGACGAGACCGTCGAAAGCTACATCAAGGGCGCCAACAACGGCAGCGACAAGCCCGAAGAGTGGGATTGGGACGGGCTGTTCAGCGCGCTGAAGACGGTCTATCCGATTTCGGTCGAACAGGACGACGCCAAGAAGAAGGCCGAAGGCCTCAAGGGTGAAAAGGCTGTTGACGCGGTGAAGGAATTCATCGTCGACGACGCCAAGCAGCAGTATGCGGGCTACGAGGACCAGATCGGCGACGACGGATTGCGTCAGCTCGAACGCCGTGTGGTACTTGCGGTGCTCGATAAGAAGTGGCGTGAACACCTCTACGAGATGGATTACCTGAAGGACGGCATCGGCCTGCGTGGCATGGGCCAGCGTGATCCGCTGGTCGAGTACCAGCGCGAAGGCTTCCAGATGTACAACAAGATGATCGACGCCATCAAGGAGGAGAGCATCCAGCTGCTCTTCCACGTCGACATCCAGCAGGTCGCCAAGACCGAAGACGTCGAAGCCGAGACCGAAGCGGCAGAGGCTGCCGAATCCTCCGCAGAGGACGAGGCCGTTGACAAGGCTGCGCAGGCGGCCGGCGTCGGATCCGTTGACGACGGGGAGGCCGCGGAATCGAAGGCCACAGTCGCTTCCGCCCCGGCCGATCCGGATACCGCCGATGAGGATGCCGACGAAGCCGATACTGCCGAAGAGGCAGAGGCCGGCACCAACACCGAGCCAGGCATCGTCGGCCCGGCGCCGATGAGCCACGCCGAAGGCAAGGTTCCGGCCAACAAGCGTCCGAAGGCCGACGAGCTCAAGAGCCCGTGGTCCGATGGCAGGACGTTCCCTGGCACCAAGAAGAACGATCCGTGCCCTTGCGGTTCCGGTCGCAAGTACAAGATGTGCCACGGACAGAACGAAAAGAAGTGAAATCCGTGCTGGTTATCCGGTAGCCTGCTGTTGTCGGATATAAAGCAAACGGTGGTTGACAGAGATTTTGCCAACCGCCGTTTGTTTTATATGTAGCAGGTTGTGGTGGTGAAAGATATCGAAGGTTTCAGACCCTGGACCCATCGTCGAAATAATCCGTCTGAGTCTGATGGAATCCCTTATGCGTGATCAAGAGCCCCGCGCCTCCGATTAAGGCGCACAGTCCGAAGACAATGCCCATGATGCCCGCGAATTTTGGAAAGAAGACAGCGGCGATCAGGCCTGCGATGCCGACGATGAGCAACCCCCAGAACACGACTTTTACCGGGTCCAGGTGCCCAAGGTCGGGATTCGGGGGCGTGAAGTCATCGAAGCCATCCATGACGTCGTCGACGTCAAGCCAGCTGGAACCTTCGAAATCCCTTGGTCCACGGGGCCTTGAAGACGAAGAGGATCCCTTGGCAAAGGAGTCCGGCGTGATGTCTTCGATGGAGAGCTGCGCCTTCTTCTCCTCCCGTTTTGCGTGTTTCTCGAAACGTTTGGCCTGGCGACTGCTGCTGATATCGTCAAGGTCCTCGGCGTGTTCGTCCTCGAAGCGTTTCCATGCTTCCTCAAGTTCGGCGGTATCCGGGTGTATATCCTGCGTGTCTCCGCTTTCACCCAAACCGGCGTCGCAACGCGCGTGGGAATCGGCGTCGTCCCGTTTGTCGTCACTGCTGTTGCTATCCTTGAGGCTAGTCATACCGACCACTCTAACCCAGCGGTCGGCCAATTGTGTTTCGAGCGCATGCCTTTCAGACGTGCGAGATTTCAGGGAGGTAAGAGCTCGTGCTCTATTGGTTCTTTGTGAAGGGACTCGGCCCGATCGCCCGTTGGCGTATGCATCCCAAAGGTGTCGGCGTCGAAAATATTCCCAAATCCGGCGGCGCCATCATCGCCTCGAACCATCTGGCTGTCATCGACGACGCGCTGATTCCTCTGACCAGCCCGCGCATGATCCATTTCATGGGCAAGGCCGAATATTTCGAAGGCAAGGGGCTCAAGGGCAAGTTCATCAAATGGTGGTTCACCTCCGTCGGTGTGTTCCCGGTCGACCGTTCAGGTGGCTCGAAATCGCTCGGAGCGCTCGCCCACGCTCGCGAGATCATCGAGGACGGGCATCTCTTCGGCATTCACGTGGAGGGCACGCGTAGCCCCGACGGAAGGCTTTACCGGGGGCACACCGGCGTGGCAAAGCTTGCGCTGGAAACCGGTTGCGACATCATTCCCACGGCCGTCATCGGCAGCAGGAAGATACAGATGCCCGGCCAGGTCATCCCGAGTTCGGGGCATACCAAGGTGATCTACGGCAAGCCGATTTCGGTGCGTAAAGTAGATCCCGACACCATCACCCATGACGAGCTGCGCGAGCTGACCGACCATGTCATGGCCGAGATCGGCAAGCTCAGCGGTCAGGAATACGTTGACGAATATGCGCAGACGGTCAAAGCGCGCATGAAAAAGGCGCAAGAGGCCGCCCAGCTCGAACAAACGAAACAGGCCTGAGAAACCGCGACCGGATCAGACAGGTGACACGGCACGACAGCGCGATCGGCCGGACACGTCGAACAAACGGGATAGGTCAAGAGGCCTGATGATGCGGGCCGATCGGATAAGGCCAATCAGGTCAAACGAATTGACGTGATTGGCCTTGACTGTACTCTTGACTGAACCTTTGACAACGGCCAGCATCCATGACGCGAAGCCGTCGCCTTAGCAGCCGGGTACGAAACTTCGAAAGGTTTGCGAATAAGCGTCGCCTTAGCAGGGGAGTGCGGAAGCTTTGCAAGGCCCGCGAATAAGCCTTAGACCACGGTAAGCGTGATGACGGTCGGGTTGCCGTCGTTGCCCCGCACACGAACCTGCGCCCCGGGGTCGGGGGATTGGAAACGAACCTGATGGGTCAGGTCGCCCAAAGGCGCGGAAATCTTGACTTTCAGCCCCAGGGCTTCCAACGTCTTTTGGGCGTCGTTCTCGTTCTTGCCGCGCACGTCGGGAATGGTCACCGTCTCGGGCCCCTTGGAGACCACGACATCGACCTTGTCGCCCCAATGCAGCTGCGTGCCGGCCTTGGTCGACGTGGAGACGATGGAACCCGCCGGCACCGAATCGTTGAATTCCTCGCTGTAGTTCGGCTTGAGTTTCGCGTCGTCGAACGCCGCCTGCGCGTCATCCTTCGTTCGCCCGGTCACATCGGGCATGCTCACCGGCATCGGTCCCTTGGAAAGCACCAGCGTCACCTTGCGGTTGTGGGCAACCGTCGTTCCGGGCTTGGGCGAGATGGATTTCGCGGCCCCTGCGGGCAGGTCTACGGAATATTCGTCCTTGCTCTCATCATGGACGATGTTGGTGAAACCGGCCTGGGAGAGGGTTTCCATCGGTTTTCTGCCGGCGGCACTCGTGGGGTCGAGGATGTCTTTGGGCACGGTGACGTGCCGGACGCCCTTGGAGACGACCACCTTGAGTTTGGCGCCGGTGCGCTTGCTTACGTGTCCTCCCACGTCGCCGGGATCGGTGGAGATGACCTCGCCCTTGCTGACCTTGTCGCTGAATTCTTCGGACACCTGAAAGGGGACGCCGGCCACCTTGAGCGTGCTTTCGAACGGTTTCCATTTGACGGCGGTGATACGGCAGGCGCTGTTGGTGCTGCAGCTCAGGTCTTCGGGCCTGGGCACGCTGTAGTAGCTTCCTGGGCCGAGGAAGTACCACCATGCCGCGCCGGCTGACATAAGCAGCGCCAACAGTGCCAGGATGATGGTCGTGATGACCACTGGCTTGCGAAGGCGTGAACGTTTTTGGGGCATGGTCTTGGCTGTTGGATTATCGCCGTTCGGTCCCTCGACCTGTCCTTCGGTAGGCGCGTCCATCAAGCCGATGGTCATGGTCGGATTGTTCGCGGCCGCCGTCCCGTCGTTGGCCAGGGTCCGCCCGCCGATGGCCTGTGTGGCCGCGTTGGGGAAGGACTGGTGTTCGTAGGTGCCGGGGCTCATGGCTTGCGTTTTTTCGTAGGCAGGGGAAGCGGAAGCCGCCGGCAGCTCGGGTGAAATGGGCGACGGCTTGGTATCCTCACCAGTTGTGGCTGGTGGGTTCGGCGGCAAAGTGCCGACAAGCGGGGAAGTGGCCTCCTGCCCGGCCGCTTCGGTATCGGCGGGCACGTAGCGGTATTGCCAGCCGTCGACGCCGATACGCGAGCTCAGTGTTTTCAGCTCCTGCAACGCGGCCGCGGCATCCACGGGACGATTTTCGACTGTACGGGCCGTCAGATGAGCCACAAAGGCCGAAATCGAAGGGTCTATGCCTTGGCAGACGCCCTGAAGCGCCGGTACATCCTCGTGGACGTGTTTGAAGACCATCGTCACCGGGTTGTCCGAGGTGAAGGGCACCTGCCCGGCCAGCATCTCCCAGGCCATGATGCCTACGGAATAGAGGTCGCCTTGAGGTGTGGCGAGATTGTTCTCGATCATTTCGGGAGCCAGATACGCCGCCGTGCCCAAAAGCATGCCGGTGGTCGAAAGCGTCGCCTCGCTCATCGCCTTGGCCAGCCCGAAATCGGTGATCTGCACGCGCCCGCGGTCGTTTAAAAGGATGTTCTCGGGTTTGATATCGCGGTGCACCACGCCGGCCCGGTGTGCGCTGGCCAGCCCGTCGAGTGTCTGGGAGATGATGCGCACCGTCTCGTGGACGCTGAAGGTGCCGCGTTCGTTCATCTCGTGGCGCAGATTGACACCGTGCACGTATTCCATGACCAGATAGTCGCGGCCGCCGGCCGTTCCGGAATCGTAGACCTGCACGATATGCGGGTTGCTGATGGCAGCGGCGCTGCGGGCCTCGCGGTGGAACCGGGCGACGAACTGGTCGCGGTGCGGGCCTTGGGCCAGCTGCGTGTGCATCACCTTGATGGCCACGACGCGTTCGAGTCGTTCGTCCTTGGCCCGGTAGACCGTGGCCATGCCGCCGTCCGCAATCGGCCCCAAGACGCGGTAACGCCCGTCGATCAGTTGGCTTTGCGGTTGCGTTTCGGCTTCGCTCATGACTTGGCTGTGTCCCTTGGTTACTGGTAGGTACGAATGTCTTAATATTACATGCCACAAGGTACGTCAAGGATTCGGTACGCGACGGGCCTGAGACCGGTCACCTCAGTTCGTCGTCGATGAAACGTGCGCAGGAAGCCGTCAGCGTCGCTCGGCCGGCTGGGGATATATGGGTTTTGCCGATGGCATTTTGCGTTTGCTGCCATAACTTGTGGATGCGTTTGCGTGAGATGTCAATGGCTCCGTTTGAGGCGAAGAGACTGAGCACATGCGTTACGTCGGCATCGCTTCGGCCGGGCTGCCGGTAAGCGTTGATCAGCATGGCCCGATCCGTTTCATTGGCCGATTGCAGGGCGTCTGCGAGCAGAACGGTGTGTTTGCCTTCACGGATATCGCCGCCGACCGGTTTGCCGGTGGATTGCGACGACCCGATGACATCGAGCAGGTCATCGGCCAGCTGGAACGCCACGCCCAAAGGCAGACCGATTTCGCGTGCGACTTGATGGGCGGCAACCGGAGCCATGCCGGCTGCGCAAAGCCCAAGCTCAAGAGGGGCGATGGTGGTGTAGCTCGCCGTTTTCCACGCGAAGACGTTGAGCGAGGCCTCGATCAGTTCATGCGGGTGCTCAAGGCTGATCGTTTCGGCTCCCAGATCCAAGGTCTGGCCGATTTCCACTGCCCTCTGCATCGCAAGGAAGGTGTGCAGGTTCGCGTTGGCGTGCTGCAATTCGGGGTTTTCCAGAGCGTTCGACGCGATGTCGAGCGAGGCCGTGGCGAGCATATTGCCCAGCATCAGGGCCAGCCCGGTCCCGAAATTGTCGGGTGCGTCGTTGCGGGCCAACGCGACGTGGGCGCTGGCGCGGCCGCGACGCTGCGGTGAGTCGTCGATGATGTCGTCGTGGATCAAGGCGCTGGTCTGGTAGATTTCGATGGCGCAGGCCAGATCGAGCATGGCCGATGGTACGTTATCAGCATCCTTGCTGGTATGCATGCCGGCAAGATTTGTATTGTCTGTTGGCGTCTCTGGTTGATGAGTCGCAACGGATTTCTTCGCTGATTCGTCACCGGTTCTATAGCTGCGAAATGCCGACAAGGCAAGGAGCGCGCGGAGCCGTTTGCCACCGCGGTTGGCGCCCAAGCCCTCGTCGAAGACCGCCTGCAGGGTCGGTTGCAGATTCGCGGCCACGACATTGTGGTCATCGTCGTGCATCCATTCCTGGCACAGTTCGGCGATACGTCGGTCGATGACACGGTTGTCCACACAAGCTTCCATAGGTTCCAAGATTATCCACATCAGCCTACTTGGTTATTCACATCGCTGTATGAGCTTGAGAAACGGCGGATTTCCAACGTTTATGAGCGTTCGACCACAGTAGCCGAAATCGGCACGGAAAACAGCCGAAGTGTGCCATAGTGAATCAGACAGGATGTGTTTCCGCGTTTGACGGCTATGCCGATGAAGACGGAATGATAATAAAAAGGAGCAATCATGGCAAAGAACACATCAGCCAAGGCCGGAGGCAAGACGTCACCAAGACATCTCGAGCCGAAGCCTGCGTACACACGGCCGCAACACGCTGCGGATGGTCGCGGGAAGCCGGGAATAGGCTCTGCCGGCGGCACAAGACGAGGGGCGAAGGCCCGGAAACACTCGATGCCGGCGATGTCGGTTCCCGCTTGCGCGTCGGGCGCCAGCGGGAACCAGACGAGGCATCGCTGCTGTGACCGGTTCGACAGGCCGGTCGATCTGGACTCCGTAGACGAACGTATCATTGACGCCGCGATAGCGCAGGATGCCGCGTTCGCATGCGAGGACTTCGAACAAGAACCTCAAGACGAGCGGCTGGAAGCTTTGGCGAGACGGTTGCAGCAGTGCAAGATGGAGAAAGGAATCGCCAAGGCGAACCGCGACTGGCTCGATGCCCCGTTCTGTGAATGGAACGAGAACCTGTGCAATCACGTGCACAGCATGTCACCAAGCAATGCTTTGGCGATTTGCGTGGCCATGGCGGATATGCTTTCCGCGCGTGATGCCCTGATCATGTCGTTGGTGGGCGCGACGAGCACGGAGATCGGGGTCAAGGCGATGCTCGACTTGGCGGCCGAACCCCACGACCCGGCCAATGTCATCCGCCTCTATCGCTTGTTGGACGCCGCCTTCAATGACGCCGAAGCCTCTCCAGATCTTCAACGTTGCGCGTGCGGAATCGACATGCTCGTCGATATGTCGACCTTGGTCTGCGGACGTTTCGAGGTACAGCCGCTGACCGTCGCTGCATACGGGTCATGGTGGGTGGGTAGCGATGATGCGCTCGACTATGCCCGTCAGGCGCTTCGCTTGGACGGGCAATGCACGCTGGCGAGGATCATCTGCTCGGCGCTCGATCAGGGTTTGCGTCCGGCCTGGCGGGTGTAAACCTGCGAAGGCGCTCTTCGGCGTTGTGGAGCGGAAAACGGAAACAGAACAAAGGCGGATGGGCATTTTCGCAATTTTTGACGAAGCCAATCATGATCAATGGGAATAATCGTCCTTGTTTGATGGTTGACTTTTATAGTCACTGGTTTTTCTAATGTGGTGGATTCGCGCCGTCTGATGGGCGTGGGAATAATGATTGTTCACTTGAGGAGGGTACGTTTGGCCAAGAAGGAACAGGCAACAACCGTAGAGGCTGAGCAAAGCGAGGACAGCAAAGTCACTCGTAAGTCGAAGGCCACCCGTTCGTCTTCTTCAACGACTACGCGTAAGGCGACGGCCAAGACGAAGAAAGCCAAGAAAACCACTGCTGTAAAAAAGTCGTCCAAAAAGACAAAGAAGGACGGCAATAATCCCGCGAAAAATCATGATGCCATTGACATCAAAGAGGATTCCGAGGATATTGCAAACGATGACGAACTTCAGGATGCCGATCTTGAAGATGTCGACGATGTTGAGGAAGTCGACCAGGATGAGGATTTCGACGATTTGAGCGATGACTCCTCTGCCTTGCCGGATGAAGACGACGAGGACGGGGATTCCGAGCCCGAGGATGACGATGAGGACGAGGACGACGACAGCGCCGCTTCCCATCGCAAGGCAGCTGCACTGCCGAAGGCCAAGGGCGCGTTCGTGGTCAGCAACACTGATGACGACGATGACAATCTGACCCCCTCAGGCAATCCGAAGCGCCGTGTGGTCGCGGCCGGCGCCACCGCCGATCCCGTCAAGGATTACTTGAAGCAGATCGGCCGTGTCAGCCTTCTGAACGCCGAGCAGGAAGTCGACCTTTCCGAGCGTATCGAGGCCGGGCTCTACGCCCAGCATCTGCTTGAAACCCAGTCCGAAGGCATGGATTTCAAGCGCAAGCGTGAGCTTAAATGGGCTGCGAACGACGGCAAGAAAGCCAAGGACCACCTGCTTGAGGCCAACCTTCGTCTCGTCGTCTCGCTGGCCAAACGATATACCGGCCGCGGCATGCTCTTCCTCGATCTGATTCAGGAAGGCAATCTGGGCCTGATTCGCGCGGTCGAGAAGTTCGACTGGAAGAAGGGCTTCAAGTTCTCCACGTACGCCACTTGGTGGATTCGTCAGGCCATCACGCGCGCCATGGCCGACCAGGCCCGTACGATTCGTGTGCCCGTGCACATGGTAGAGGTCATCAACAAACTTTCCCGTGTCCAGCGCCAGATGCTGCAGGATCTGGGCCGCGAGCCCACGCCTGACGAGCTGGCCCGCGAGCTTGACATGCCGGTCGAAAAGGTGCAGGAAGTGCAGAAGTACGGCCGTGAGCCGATTTCGCTGCACACCCCGTTAGGCGAGGACGGCGATTCCGAGTTCGGCGACCTGATCGAGGACACCGACGCGATCGCGCCGAGCGAAGCCGTTGCGTTCTCCCTGCTGCAGGAGCAGTTCAAGCAGGTGCTGGAGACGCTTTCGCCCCGTGAGGCAGGGGTCATCAAGATGCGTTATGGTCTTGAAGACGGCCAGCCCAAGACGCTGGACGACATCGGCCGTGTCTATGGGGTCACCCGTGAACGCATCCGTCAGATCGAGTCCAAGACCATGTCGAAGCTGCGTCACCCGTCACGTTCGCAGACGTTGCGCGACTTCCTGGACCAGTGATCATGCTTTCGAGGCCCGCCGCTTTTGTGCGGCGGGTTTTGTCTATCTGATGGATCCGTGAGAGGAAATCTGATTGTCCGGTAGTGTTCGATGCTCGGATTCGTTTCGATATTGAGCTTGGACGAGACGTTGAAAGCCTTCGTCGGTAGACGCCGACCAACTACTCTGTAATGCAGAATGGCTTTGGCGAGGCTGTTGGGTATGGTGATAATTCGTGGCTCAACACCGAATTTCTTTTGTTAAGGTAGGTATGAAAGCGAATGGTTGAGGAATACAGTGCCAAGGACCTGTCCGTACTGGAGGGGCTCGACGCCGTGCGCAAGCGCCCGGGCATGTATATCGGCACCACCGACAGCCAGGGGCTCATGCACTGCCTGTGGGAGATCATCGATAATTCCGTCGACGAGGCGCTCGCCGGTGCCTGCAACAAAATCGTGGTCACGCTGCATACCGATGGTTCCATCGAAGTGGCCGACAACGGCCGCGGCATTCCCGTGGACGTGGAGAAGAAGACCAAGCTCACCGGTGTCGAGGTCGTGCTGACCAAGCTGCACGCCGGCGCGAAATTCGGCAATTCCTCCTACGGAGCTTCCGGCGGGCTGCACGGTGTCGGCTCCTCGGTGGTCAACGCGCTGAGCTCGCGACTCGACGTTGAGGTCGACCGCAACGGCAAGACCTACCATATGGCGTTCCATCAAGGCCATCCGGGTGTCTACGACGATCCGGACACCGAGCACCGCTCGCCCGACAACAAGTTCAAGAAGACCCGAAAGAACAAACCGACCGAGCTTGAAGTCATCGGCAAGGTAACGCCTAAAACCACCGGTACCCGTATCCGTTACTGGGCCGATCCGGAGATCTTCAACGACACCGCGCATTTCAGCTACGAGCAGCTCATCGACCGTGTCCGCCAGACCAGCTTTTTGGTACCGGGCCTGAAAATAGTCGTCATCGACGAAAACATCCCGGAAACCGGCGATGCTGCCGTAGACGACATGTTCGAGGTGGACGGACCCCAAGAATCCGGGAGTATACGCGCCGATTCGGATACGGATTCGGATGCTGCAAGCGCTGGGCAGACGCCCACGTTGGCGGCGGCATTCGACGGCAACGAAGGTGATCCTGCGTCGAAGACTCGGCAGGGCGAAGATGGCCAGAGTGATATGGCGGCGGATGGGGAATCGACATCCGGCAGCGCCGGGGAACCTGAAGCGGACAATGCCGGGCAAGCCGATTCCGCAGCTCGGATGTCGGCCGATGATACGCAATTGAAAACAGACGAGTCTCAGGATGACGGCAACGCCTCTCTGAACGTCGAAACCGACGGTCAGCCTGCGCATGCGCATAAGCGCGTCGAAGAGTTCCTGCATACGGGCGGCGTCAAGGATTTCGTCGACTTTCTTTCGAAAGGCGAACCGGTTTCGACCGTCTGGAGTATCTCCGGTGACGCCGACTACACCGAAGAGACGCAGGCGGTGGATGCCAACAGTGATCTGCACGCCGAGAAGATCAAGCGTGATTGCTCGGTCAATATCGCGTTGCGCTGGGTCAACGGTTACGACACCACCATCCGCAGCTTCGTCAACGTGGTCGAGACACCGGGCGGCGGCATGCACGTCGATGGGTTCCTGCAATCGATCACCAAACAGGTGCGCAAGGCCGTCGAGGCCAACGCCCGCAAGCTCAAGGTCAATCTCAAGGACTCGAAAAACAAGGTCGAGCGTGACGATATCCTCGCCGGCCTCGTCGCCGTGGTCACTGTGCGCATCGCCGAACCGCAGTTCCAAGGCCAGACCAAGGACGTGCTCGGTACGGCCCCGGTGCGTCCAATCGTCGCCAGAATGACCGACAAGCAGTTCGGCGAGATGATCAACGGGTCGCGCCGCGGCTTCAAGGAGCAGTCCGGACGGGTCTTGGAAAAGATCGTCGGCGAGATGCACGCCCGCGTCCAGGCGCGCAAGACCAAGGAGGTCACCCGCCGTAAGAACGCGCTCGAATCCGCCTCCATGCCAGCCAAGCTTTCCGACTGCCAGCCAGGCAACGACGATGTGGCCGAACTGTTCATCGTCGAGGGCGATTCCGCTCTGGGAACGGCCAAGGCGGCACGCAACTCCGGCTTCCAAGCGCTGCTGCCGATCCGCGGCAAGATCCTGAACGTGCAGAAGGCCAGCATGACCCAGATCCTCGCCAACAAGGAATGCTCGGCAATCATCCAGGTCATCGGTGCGGGGAGCGGCGCCAACTTCGACGTCACCCAGACCCGTTACGACAAGGTCATCATGATGACCGATGCCGATGTCGACGGCGCCCATATTCGCATCCTGCTGCTGACGCTCTTCTATAGGTTCATGCGACCGCTGATTACCCACGGCCATGTCTACGCCGCCGTCCCGCCGCTGCACCGCATCGCTCTGACGGGCAAGCATAAGGGCGAGTTCATCTACACCTACTCCGACGACGAACTGGCCGGCAAGCTCGTCGAGCTCGATCGTCAGGGCATCACCTACAACCCCGACGTGCAGCGCTACAAGGGCCTGGGCGAGATGGACGCCGACCAGTTGGCCGACACCACCATGGACCCGCGCAGCCGGATGCTGCGCCGGATCTCGATGGAGGAGGCCGAGGACGCCAGTGCCATCTTCACGTTGCTGATGGGCGACGAGGTGCCGCCGCGCCGCCAGTTCATCGTCGACAACGCCGACGATTTCGACCGCACCAAGATCGACACCTGATAACGAATGCGATAATAGCTTTGCCCATATCTCAATTATTGCGATATGGGCAAAGCTCTATATAGTAACCGGGCTTGGTCGCGAGAGTCTTTATTTCTACGTTCGTCTTGTGGAGATACGAAGTCTCGTATCATGAGACGAAGGTGTTTTGTTTCGGTTTTTTCGTCCCCACCGGTATGAGAAAATGAAAACGTTGTCTTTCATTCGGTTGTCGGAACCGACAATTTTGAAACCGGTGTCATGGCCCGAAGGAGCTCTCGTGACCAATCTGTTGCTGGCCGTCATCTATCTGGCGTTCATTTCGCTGGGTCTGCCCGACTCTCTGCTCGGCGCAGCCTGGCCGAGCATGCGCCCGCAGATGGGTGTGCCGCTTTCCTGGGTCGGCGGCATCTCGATGATCATCTCGGCCGGCACCATCGTCTCGGCGTTGCTCTCCGACCGGATGACATTGCGTTTCGGCACCGGCAGGCTGACCGCCGTCTCGGTAGGGCTCACCGCAGTGGCGCTGTTCGGATTCTCGGTAGCGCCCAATTACTGGGTGCTGGCCCTGATCGCGATTCCCTACGGTCTGGGAGCCGGCGGCGTGGATGCTGCCCTCAATAACTACGTGGCCATTCACTACGCCAGTCGGCACATGAGCTGGCTACACTGCATGTGGGGCATCGGTGCCTCGGTAGGCCCTTACATCATGGGATTCGCGCTTTCCAACGGGCAAGGTTGGCCTTGGGGGTATCGATACATTTCCATCATTCAGATCGTGCTGACGGTGATCATCGTATTCTCTCTGCCCTTGTGGAAGAACCGCAACGACGTTCCGACGGCGGTCGGCTCGGATCAAGGTGAAGACAAGGCTCCTGTTGACGATGTCGAAGCTGTTGCAGAAACCGAGACCAAGTCCGCGACGGAATCCAAGCCTGTCAAACCGTTGGGTGTGCGTGGGGTGCTGGCCATCCGAGGCGCCAAAGAGATCCTCGTAATGTTCTTCTGCTATTGCGCCATCGAGACCACCGCAGGCCTATGGGCTTCAAGCTACATGGTCGGCCACGACGGCATCGGCAAAGTCACCGCTGCATCTCTGGCAAGCCTCTTCTATCTCGGCATCACCGCAGGACGTGCGTTGAGCGGATTCATGACCATGAAATTTGACGACCCCACCATGATTCGCATCGGGCAGGTGGTTCTTGGGCTGGGGCTGATGATCATGTTGCTGCCGCTGCCGGGCCATGTCGCCACCGTCGCGGGTCTGGTATTGGTCGGCCTGGGTTGTGCGCCGATCTATCCGTGCGTCATCCACTCCACCCCCTCGTTTTTTGGTGCAGAGCGCTCTCAGGCGATCATAGGGGTGCAGATGGCTTGCGCCTATGCGGGGTCGCTGGTGATGCCTCCCGTGTTCGGTCTGGTCGCCCAGCACATCTCGATAGCGCTGTACCCGTGGTACATGCTGGTCCTGCTCGTGCTCATGGTGCTGATGCACGAAATGCTGCGGCGTAAGGTGCCTGTCAAGATTTCATGACTCGGCTGCGACGTCCTGAGGCATTGCGATAATCGAACATATGTACGAATGCTTGGACCTGTTTTCGCCTCCTACGCGGGAGTGGTTCAGGCGTGCGTTTGCTGCGCCCACGAACGCCCAGCAAGAGGCTTGGCCGCATGTCAAAAGCGGTGAACATGTCCTGGTCGTCGCGCCTACCGGTTCCGGCAAAACGTTGGCGGCTTTCCTGTCCGCCATAGACGGGCTGATTGGCAGGCAATTCGTTCAGCACGCAGAACCTGCCGCCAGGTCCAAGGCGGACAAATCGGATAAGCCGGGCAAAAGAGAGGAATCATCGGATTGTTCCGATAAGTCTGACAAGTCTGGCAAACCGACGGCTAAGGCCAAAACAGGCAGGCCGGGTCGTGAGGGAAAGATTGAAGGCGCGACGAAGCCTGGTGTCAAAGTCCTGTATATCTCGCCGTTGAAGGCTCTGGGAGCCGACGTTGAGCGCAACCTGCGGGTGCCGTTGGAGGGCATCGCCGCGCAATGCGTCGCTGACGGTATCGACCCGCCTGACATCGACGTGGCCATCCGTTCGGGGGACACCACGGCCAAGGAGCGCCGCCGCATCGCCGCGCATCCGCCGGATATCCTGATCACCACTCCCGAGTCGCTGTATCTGCTTCTGACCTCGAAGGCCCGGCGCATCCTGAAAAGCGTCGAGACCGTCATTGTCGACGAGGTGCACGCGCTTGCGGCCACCAAACGTGGGGCGCATCTGGCGTTGAGCCTGGAACGGCTTGACCTGCTGACAGGCCGGAAAGCGCAAAGAATCGGGCTTTCGGCGACGGTGAACCCGGCGAAGGAAGCTGCGTTTTTCTTGGGCGGAGACCAGCCTGTCACGATTGTCGATGCCGCCGACCCTGTGCATATGGATTTGAACATCGTCGAACCCGTCGCGGATATGGGGGCGCTGGGCACCGCCTGCGATGATGAGGGCGGGTTCCATGTTGGAGGCGTCGGTGGAAAATCCGCAAAGCCGGGTGTAGGATCTGCAATTCATAGCGATGGCGGTTCTCGTCGTATTAGCGGCGTCACACCCGCCATGCGTGCGTTGGCAGAAACTCAGGAAGACTGCGCAGGCCGGAACGGGAATAGTGACGATGCCTCGAATCATTCGAATTCCCTGGCCAAGCAAGGCGATTATTCCTCGCCGACTGCCTCTGCTTCGCACTCCATCTGGCCGGCCGTCGAGCGCAGCATTTTGGACGAGATTCTTAAGCATCACAGCACGTTGGTGTTCGTCAACTCGCGCGGACTGGCTGAACGATTGACTGCACGTATCAACGACCTATACGCCGAAACTGAATGTGGGGTAGAAGTCGATAATCGTTCCTACGGCGACGGCAAACATTACGATTCCGTCGTCGGTTCCTCCAGTGCATTGGTTGGCTCGCATTCAAAGTCCGAGGCCATCGCCATGGCGCATCACGGTTCCGTTTCCAAGGAACGGCGCAAGATCATCGAGGACGACCTGAAACATGGCCGTCTGCGTTGCGTGGTCGCCACCAACAGTCTCGAGCTCGGCATCGATATGGGTTCGGTCGACATGGTCATTCAGGTAGCGCCGCCGCTGTCCGTCTCATCGGGCCTGCAACGCGTCGGTAGGGCGGACCACCGTGTCGGCGGCGTCTCCCACGCGCTGTTCTACCCGTTGACCCGGCAGGAGTTGATCACCTCCATGGCCACCGTGGAAAGCATGAGACGCAGTGAAATCGAGCCATTGGCTGTACGCCATAACCCTCTTGACATTTTGGCGCAGCAGACAGTTGCCGCGGCGGCGATGGACGATCTGAAAACCAACGATTGGTATGCGGCTGTCCGTCGAAGCGCCCCGTTCGCCACGCTTTCACGCGACATGTTCGATGCGGTTGTCGGTATGCTGACCGGTGCCTACAACTCCGAGGAGTTCTCGGCTTTCAGACCTCCGCTGCAACTCAATGCCGAACAAGGCATTATCTCCGCTCGTCCCGGAGCTCAGCGTCTTGCCGTCACCAGCGGCGGCACCATTCCCGACCGCGGCACCTACACTGTCGTCCTGCCTGAGGCCGATGCCGGTTCGGGGCGCAAGAAAGTGGGGGAGCTGGACGAGGAGATGGTCTACGAATCCCGCGTGGGCGACGTCATCACACTCGGCACCTCCACCTGGCAAATTGACGAGATCACCAACGACCGCGTGGTGGTCACCCCGGCTCCCGGACGAACCGCGCGGCTGCCGTTCTGGCACGGGGAAGGGCCTGGCCGCGACGCGGGATTCGGGGCGTTGCTGGGCGCGTTCGTCCGCGAGATCGGCAACGGTCTGATATCGGCATCGGCCTCAGTTTCAGTTTCGCCTTTGCAATCATCGCAATCTGATAATGACAACGCCGAGCCTCATTTCGATGCCGCCACCGAGCAACGCCTGCGCGACAATGGTTTGGACGATAACGGCAGAGCCAACCTTGCACGCTTATTGGCCGAACAGAAGGCTGCTACCGGCGCATTGCCGACCGACAAAACCCTGGTCATCGAACGGTGCCAGGACGAGGAAGGCGACTGGCGCGTCATCCTGCATTCGCCGTTCGGTCGTCGTGTGCACGAACCATGGGCGCTCGCCATTACCAACCGGCTCAAGCGCAAATACGGCTTCGACGGACAGACCTACGCCACCGACGACGGCATCGTGGTGCGTCTGCCCGAGCAGGACAGCCATGTGGGAGCCGTAGAGCTCTTCCAGTTCGACGCCGACGAGTTGCTGCGAGACGTGGAGGAGGAGATCGGCGACTCGGTGCTCTTCGCCACTCGGTTCCGCGAATGCGCCGCTCGTTCGCTCTATATGCCGAGGATGAACCCCGGCAAACGTGTACCGCTGTGGCAACAGCGTCTGCGCGCCTCGGAGCTCTTGGCCGCGGCGAAGACACAGCATAATTTCCCGTTGATTTTGGAAACCGTCCGCGAATGCCTGCAGGACGTCTACGATTTGCCCGCATTGAAGCGGCTGATGACCGATATCGATGACGGCAAGATCGAAATCCATGACGTTGAAACGCAAAGCCCGTCGCCGTTCGCGCAAAACCTGCTCTTCGGTTTTGTAGGATCGGTGATGTACGAATACGATTCACCCCAGGCCGAACGCCGTGCTTCGCTTCTTGCGATGGATCCGGATGTCTTGGAGGAGTTGCTCGGAAGCGGCCATATCGCCGATGCGCTCGATCCGAAGGCTATCGCACAGGTCGAAGAGGAACTGAGCCATCGGCAGTTCTGGAACGAACTCGAGCCTGATGACGTGGCAGGCCGAATGGTGCGTTTCGCCAAAACGCATGGGCCGTTCAGCGCCGATCAGGTCGTCAAAGAACTCGGCTTGGACGCGGCCACGGCGGTTCATGAGCTCGATGATCTCAAAGCTCGTGGTGTGCTGATGGTCGGAACATTCGTCAACGGTATGCCGAGTCCGCAATATCTGCACCGCGAAGTCTTCCGTCGCATCCGCTCGCGCTCGCAGACATTGACGCGCAAGTCTCTCAAACCTGTAAGCGCTGAAATCTATCAATCGTGGCTGCTGGTGAGGCAGGGGATTGGTGCAAAAGCCGACGGTTCCGCTTTCGAACATATGCCGGATGATTATCAGACTGTCGTTGACCAAGATGGAATTGACGATGAAGCAGAAGATATTCGGCCGGACTCTCAAGTTGTCTGGCCGCGGTTTGCCGGAGCGGACGGCCTGTTGCGCGTCATCGAACAACTGGAAGGCATGCCGTTGCCTGCGGCGATGTGGGAATCGTCGGTGTTCCCAGCTAGAGTGCCGGACTTCAGCCCGTCAATGCTGGACGAGCTTCTTTCGGTCGGCGAGGTCATTTGGATGGGTTCCAAGGATGAAAGCTCATCCGCTAGTCCTGAGTCAGCCACAAAGCCTGGCAAAATCGCGTTCTATCTTACTGGTTCTCCCTTGCTGAGCAATGTCAGTAACGATGGTGATGATCATAAAAATTCGGCCGATAACGGCATCATGGCTGCATTGGGACTTGGCGGTTCCTATCGTGCGGAACAGCTGGAAGCGCAATGGCGACTTCATGACGGTGACCAACCTCAGGAGGTTGTGGACCCTTTGACCGGAGAAATACGAATGTCATCTGCTGGTGACTCCGGTTTCGAACGTGCAGTGTGGTCGTTGGTGTGGCGAGGGCAGGTCACCAATTCGTCGTTCGCTTCGGTTCGCGCATTGCTGCAAAATGGCAGCGGCTCTCAAGCTTCGCGTCATTCGTATGCAAGAGCGTCGCTCAGCCGTCATCGGCTATACGGCCGTGCGCGGGTCGAGCGACGTCCGCAATTGCCGGGGACGTTGGCGGGATTATGGTCGGCTGTGCCGCAATCTCAAGACGTAAAGCCGGAGCAGCGTGCCATCGCGCAAGTCGAGACGTTGCTCGACCGTTATGGCATCATTGCCCCGCCGTTGATGGATATGGATCCGGGAGACTTAAGTTTTTCGGATATCTATCCGGTTTTGAAACAGATGGAAGCCACCGGCACGTTGGTGCGCGGCATGTTCGTTCGCGGTCTTTCCGCGGTCCAGTTCGCCGAACGCACCACTATCGACCAATTGCGCCAGTGGCGAGTACAGAACGCTCCGTTCGCGGTGGCGCTCGATGCTGCCGACCCCGCCAGCCTTGTCGGTGGGGCGGTTGCATGGCCGTCGTTAGACATGTCCGACGATTCGGCAGATGTCGCCGAAAACAGCAGCGTCGAAGCCGATCAACAGAACGATTCGGTTGCCATTCAATCTGCCGACGTTGACGCTGCTGAAGCGATAAGAGATTCACAGGCAGATGAGAGGCAACGCGATATAAGCAAGTCGTCGGTTTTGTTGAACGATACTCTGTCTGCTAATGCTACCGTTGGATCCGCGCGTAAACGTGGAAAGCCGGTCCAGCCTCGGCGTTTGGTCGGTTCCATGGTCGTCTTCATCGAAGGCAAGCCAATACTCTACGCCATCCCGTCCAGCCATCATCTCCTGTGTTTCGATGCCACCGATTTCCAATTGCAGCGTGCCATCACGCAATTGGCCGATACCTTGCGCTCACAGTATGCATCGGGCCTGCGGTCGGGCAACAGACGTGGCAGCGTCACCTTCCGTGATGTCAACGGCGAGCCTTTCACCGCCCTGAATCACTACACACAGTTGCTACGCACCGCTGGTTTCACGCCGTCGCCGCAGGGAATGAAACTGTATCGATAGTCAAAGGCAACAGGCCGGTACCTCAACGGACGAAATGAAAAAGTCGTCTGGTTGGTGATAGTATCGGTCTTATTCTGGTACATGCAACTGGTGGTGTGTGTATCGTAACCGACACCGTGATCTATTAAGGAAGATGATTGTGGTGTCGAAGATTCCGCTTTCTCTCGAAATTATATTTTCTCTTGCAACGGCCAAAGCCCGTGTGTCAGGTAACGACGATTCGGCCGTCACCGCCGAGAAAATGACTGCCCGCACACCCAAGGTGGCCAATGATGACGAGTGAGGATCGTGGCTATCCGTTGCTGATTGCCGTCGTCGTCACCGGGATGACGACCTATATGCTCTATCCCTTGCTGACCGTCCAGCTGCTGAAACTCGGCTTCAGCGCCGCCGACGCCGGTCTGATCCTCGGAGTGCTGTCGGGAGTCGGCCCGTTATGCTCGTCGCTCTGCGGAACGGTGATGTCGAAAATCGGCGCGAAGCCCGTTGCGGTCGCTGGCCTCGCCCTGCGTGCGTGCGGATTGGCGGTTTTCGCCACGAACGCCACGCTGTTTGTGTATCTGGTGTGTTCTGCGGCGGCATCGCTGGGAAGCAGCAGCGCCAGTCTGGCGGTCAAGACTGAGCTGATGCGCCGGGCCACCTCGCGCAGGATGGTGACGTTGCGCTCGATGGCTGTCAATTCCGGTGCGTTGGTGGGTCCGGCGATCGGCGCAGGCCTGTTCGCGTTGCTGGGGTTCAGGCGTCTGGTGTTGGTTTCGATTGCGTTGTATGCACTCCTTGCGCTGCTGATGATATTGCTGAGGTTCAGCCCGCCGGAAGATGAGCAGGCCAAGGTCTCGCCAGAAGATGTATCCGCTGGGCGCGACGAGCGTGAGCAACGCCGGAAGAAGCTGTTCAGCCGAGACAGTGCTTTCCCGATTCTGCTGGTACTGACGTTCGTCTATTGGACCGTCTACGCGCAGTGGTCGTTGGTGGTGCCAATTGGTTCCTACGCGGGGTTCCATACGCAGACCGCGTCCAACGCGATCTATATGGGCAACGCGGTCTTCATTCTCATCCTGCAATATCCCTTGCTCGTCCACACGCTCGGCAAGGTGAAGGATACCACGATCCTGCTGTTGGGATTCGCGTCGTTTGTCATCGCATTCGGCGCGTTGTTGGCCCCGAGCGGTGCGCTGCAGATTGTGGCATTCGCCGTGGCCTTCAGTCTTTCGGAGCTGTTGATCAGCCCGACGCTCGACCTGCTGACAGGCAGGATTCGCGTGGCGGGTTCCATGCTCTCGCGCGCTTACGGGTGGACCGGCACGTTTTCCGGCGTCGCGTCGCTGGTCGGTTCGTGGCTCGGCGGATGGCTTATCGACGTGTGCCGCGGTATTTCCGGGGTACCGCTTTTCTGTCTGCCGCTGGTGGCTTGTGCGCTGTTGTTGATTGTCCTGTTCAAAAAGAAGGAGCCCTCGCTATGATGCATTTGTGCTTTCCGGTTTCGCATATCGGCGCGATGCAATAGCAATGTTAAACGGTTTAAAGAAAATAATAAATGGCCGCAGTCAAGATGGAAATTACAGACTGCGGCCATTTTAATCATCTATTCGTTCTATGCCACGAACTCGATTGGTGCGGGCAGATCCACTCCCGAGGCGTCACGACGCATGTCAGGCTTTGGCAGCTCGACGGGGGTGCCGCCGGACGTGCTGGCGTAGAGGGGATAGGTGCCGATGGCGGCGCAGGTCAGCGTGTTCTGGCCTTTGAGGAAGCGCTGCGAGCGGACACCACCGGTGCCGCGACCCTTGGTCGGATACATCTCCAGCGGGGTCACCTTGGCTGCACCTGTCTCGGTACCGGGCAGGGACGCGTCATCGCCGGCAACGGTGAGCACGACGGCTCCGGAGGCCGAATACAGCCCGTTCTCGCCCTCGTCATAGGTCCAGGCGATCTTGCCTGCCGGTACGACGTTGAAGGCGACGACATGCTGTCCCTCGGCCAGTCTGATGCCGTTCATACCGCCTGCGCTACGGCCTTGCGGACGCACCACCTTGGCCTCGAAAGTCAGCAGCGAGGAATCGGAGGAAATGAAGACGATACGGTCATCGTCGGCGGCGGGAGCGGCGAATACGACGGCGTCCCCGTCCTTCAGATCGATGACGGGCCAGGAATCCATGGTACTGGGCGATTCGCGGTTCCAGCGCTTGACGATGCCGTTGCGCGTGCCGATCGCCAGCGGGGTAGTGGCGGCGTCGGTGTCGGATGCCTTTGCGGCATCTGTGTTCCCGGATTCGGTCTTGCCGGAAACGTCGCCGATGGCGATGGCCGCCACGACGTGCTCGCCGGCAACCGGCTCGGTACTGGTGGTCATGCCCAGCAGTTCGTCGGCGTTCACCCCTCCGGAAACGCTGAGGTTCTCACTCGCTGGCAGGTTCGGCAGGTCCGCGACATGGGCCAGAACCAAACGTCCCGCGGAAGTGATGAGCCCGTAGCTGGAAAGCGTCGTCGAAGCGAAGATCGAAACGATCTGGTCATCGTGTGCGCGTTTGCCGTTTGCCTCGCGAGTCTGCCAAAGGTCGACGGCGCTCGGCGAGGTACGGGCGATCAGCCCGGTGGCGCTTAACATGACGGCGCAGGGTTCGTCGTCGAGGCGCAACGCGGCGGTGGCTTCCTCTACGTTGCCGGCCTTCTTGGCCTTCTTTGCGGCTTCGACATCTTGAGCTGCCTGGGATACCGTATTCTCTACGCGGATGGCGGCCAGAGCAGAGGAGTCCGGGTTGGCGTTGGCGCCATCGATGGCGGAGCTTGAGGAAGCCAGGGAACGCACCGGCGTCAGGCTGCCGTCCTCGTGGCGTTCCAACAGCACGGTGCGTCGCGGGTCGCCCCATTTCTCGACGGCCTCGTCCATTTCGGAAACGATGACCTCGTCAAGGCGTTCGCCGGAAGCGAGGATCTCATTGAGACCCTCGATCTGCTTTTTGAGATCATCCTGTTCGGCCTCGAGTTCGATGCGGCTCATCTTGGTGAGCCTGCGCAGCCGCAGGTCAAGGATGTATTGCGCTTGGATCTCGTCCAAGTCAAAGACGGCCATTAAGCGCGTCTTGGCGGCGTCGGCGTTCTCCGAGGTGCGGATGACCTGGATGACCTCGTCGATGTCGACCATCGCCAGCAGCATGCCTTCGACCAGATGCAGTCGTTCCTGCGCCTTGCGCAGCCGGTATTCGCTGCGGCGGTGGATGACGTTGCGTCGGTGCTCCACCCAGACCTCGAGCATCTCTTTGAGGCCCATGGTGTGTGGACGTCCGTGGACGAGCGCCACGTTGTTCATGGTGAAGTTGTCTTCCAGCGGCGTGTACTTGAACAGCTGTGCCAGCACGGCGTTGGGGTCGAAACCGGTTTTGATCTCGATGACGATGCGTGTGCCGTTGTGCCTGTCGGTCAGGTCGATGGCACCGGAGACGCCTTCGATGTGGTGGTTCTTCACACCTTCCGAGATACGTTCGAGCACGCGTTCGGGGCCGACCATGAACGGCAGTTCGGTGACGACGATGGCCTTTTTACGGGCCGTCACGTTTTCGATGTGTGTGGCGGAACGGGTGGTGAGCGTTCCACGTCCGCTCTCATAGGCTTCGCGGATGCCGTCTCGACCGATGATGATGCCGCCGCCTGGCCAATCCGGTCCGGGCACATAGTCCATCAGCTGCTCAAGCGTGGCGTCGGGATGCTTCATCAGGTATTTCGCCGCCGCGACCACCTCGCCGAGGTTGTGGGTGGCCATGTTGGTGGCCATGCCCACCGCGATGCCGGAAGCGCCGTTGACCAGAAGGTTCGGGATGGCTGCCGGCAGCACGTCCGGTTCTTTGAGCTTGTTGTCGTAGTTGGGGGAGAAGTCGACGGTGTCCTCGTCGATGTTCGCGTTCATGCCGAGCGCTGCGGGCGCAAGCCTGGCCTCCGTGTAACGAGAGGCCGCCGGCCCGTCGTCAAGCGAGCCGAAATTGCCGTGTCCGTCCACCAGCGGCAGACGCATCGCGAACGGCTGGGCAAGGCGCACCATGGCCTCGTAGATGGAGGAGTCGCCGTGCGGGTGCAGCTTGCCCATCACCTCGCCGACGGCGCGAGCCGACTTCATATAGGGTTTGTCGGGGGTCAGGTTCATCTGGCCCATCTGGTAGATGATGCGTCGCTGCACCGGCTTCATGCCGTCGCGCGCGTCAGGCAGTGCACGCGCGTAAATCACCGAGTAGGCATACTCGAGGAAGGATTTGCTCATCTCATCGTCGAGTGGCGTTTCGACGATGTTCTCCTTGACCGTGTGCGGGTCATAGGATGGTTTGGCCGTTTTGCGACGTTGAGCCATACTGAAAAGCACCTCTATCTGTTAACAAACAATCCGTCTCATCATATCGGTTGCCCTCGTCGAGGGCGGACCGGCATTGTTGATGAAGCAAAGACCTTGCGGGTCCGGTTTTCGTCGCGCAGTGATTCAATGGGAATATGAGTGTTGAAGTCGAGCCTATGGACGAACTGCTGGAATTCCGCCAAATCGATGCTTATGGCAGCAGTCGTCATATTTCCGCGGTTCTCCCCGCTTTGAGCGCCGCCATCGGGCACGCGATGCCGACAGCCATCCATCCCGATCCGGAGGGTGCGAGGGCAGCGCTGGGCTTTCCTGAAACCGATTCGGCGGTCATCGTCTTGGTGGATGGCCTGGGCTTCTGGAATCTGGCCATGCGAGCAGGGCACGCTCCGTATCTGCGTGGTCTGATGCACCAGGAACGTAACGCAGCGCCAATCGCCACCTGCATTCCCAGCACCACGCCGATCGTCATGGGGGCTTTCGGCACCGGCACCTGCCCGGGCATGACCGGCATGACCGGTTTCACCCAGCGCAACGAGCAAACAGGGGGAGTGGGCCAACTCATCAGTTTCGCCGGTGCGCCGGATCCGGAGGACCTGCAGCGCCAGCCTACGGTTTTCGAGCGTCTGGTTGAGGCAGGTGTGCGTGTGACCAGCGTGGGCCTGCCGAAATTCGCTCATTCGGCGCTTACACGGGCGGCCTTGCGAGGCCCTGAATATCAAGGTTCCCGCCATGAGGAGCTTCGCGTGCGTGCCGCGCTCAAAGCCGCCGCCAGACCAGGGATTACGTATTACTATCTTGACGATGTCGATAAAGCAGGTCATCACTATGGTCCGTTCAGCGAACAATGGGCGACCGCGCTTGAAAATGCTGATGGGCAGTTGCAGGCATTGAGACGAGGATTGAAGCCCGGGACCCTGATGGTCGTCGTTGCGGATCATGGGATGGTGGAAGTCGATTTTGACAAGCAGATCGACATCGCGAATCGCGATGAACTGACACATGACGTTGCATTGGTCGCAGGTGAGCCTCGTATGACGATGCTCTATGCCGAAGAGGGTGCGGACGTCGATGCCATGGCCAGACGTTGGCGCGAAGAGTTGGGTGATTGCGCACGGGTATTCACGCGTGACGAAGCGATTGAAGACGGTTTGTATGGCAACGTCGAAACTCGCATCAGACCATTGATCGGTGACGTGGTCGTCTGTGCCAAAGACAATGTCACGATTGTCGATTCACGTACGCAAAGCGAAGGGTCGATGGGCCTCAAAGGCGTTCACGGATCCCTGACCCGTCTTGAACGAGAGATTCCGTGCCTGATCGATGTCGCCTGATTGATGGTGATGTCCTGTTTTGTGAGACGATGATGCCTGCCAGCCGAATATCCGATCAGGCTGACAGGCATCACTGCAATAGACATCAATGCAAGAAAGCGAGAAATATCATTCTCCGAACAGAATCTCGTCCCAACTGGGCACAGCGGAACGTCCCGATTTGCGCTTGCCGTGTTTGTGATCGTGGTGTTCGCTACCGTTGTTGCCGTCTTTCGCCGTCTGATTGCGTTCGTCGGCAAGTTGGGCCGTGTCGGAATGGTCGGTTCCGGGCTGTTGCGGCGACTCGTTGCCGAGTACGCTGAAGGTCTGCGACGGCGTTTCGTTGGTGCGGTCGGGCAGCGGTAGCGACATGGCATCCGCCGGCACGCTTGGCGTCGCCGTCATAGACGGGGTTTGAGGATTTGTTGAAGTCGACTGTCGGCCTATGGTTGGTGCCGGGTAAGGCAGGGAGACGGAACCCATGGCGACGGAATTGTCTTCGGCGTTGCCGTCGGAAACCGGATCTGCGCCAGAACGGGGCTGGGAAGTCTCGGGCTCCTCATGTGTCTGTTCCTGCATGGAGGCCACGGTGCTGGCGATTCGCGCGGAACGCACGGAATCACCGGGCAGGGCCTGCGATGCGGCAAACGTCGACGCTGCCATCGCGTCATTGTCATCGCTTCTAGCCGACGATGCCGTTGCGTTCGTGGCGGTGCCTTCGGTGTTTTCCTGCGTTTGCCCTGAGCCGACGACCTGAGCGGCTGCATCCGACGTCTTCTCGCCGGTACGTTCACGTTGAATGCTGGTGTCCGTCTCGCCGAGCAGTATCTGCGCCGCCGTGTTCTGGCATTCGACGGTGTTGTCATGCATATTCCACGTCCATTCGGCACGTATGCGATTGCGCTGGGTGCTGAATGTCGCCGTAATCAGCCAAGGTTCCCTTCCCCGGCGTGTCGCGCCCCACTTGACGGATTCCATGCCGATGCGGGCGGCGGCGAGCGTACACGCGATGAGATCTTCGACAGAGTGGACCTTGCTTCCTTTGGGTGCGGAAACGGCAAGGAACTGTTCGATGGCGTATTGCTTTTCCGTCTCGACCGCGGCGGAAAAACGTCGTACCAACGCCTGGCTCAGACCGTATTTCTCGGCCACTTTTTCAGGCTGCGCGCCGGCTCTGATCAGTGCCTGAATGCTTGATATTGGTAGGGTTTGCGCCAGTCCTGGATTATTGATTTCCTCGGCCTCGCTAAGTATTTGGCGTGCCTCGAGAATGGCATGCTCCAACGTGTCATCCACCGGTATCCGGAACTTCAATCCCTTCGAAACGAACACCAGCTCGCCATCCTCGTCGACATGGTCGAACCGAGCATCCGTAACTGAACTGATTGACATGCGAGCACCACTTTCCTACAACAATAAAACTACAAGAATTTTACTTTATTCCATTATGTCCCTCGTGTCGTACTTTACGAATTTGCGAAATCGTGTATCCTTTTGCCCGTAAAAGACATTTAGAGGTGCCAGCCATCGGTAGCACATACCGAGAACCAAAAGAAAGGAAGGCGAAATGGCCCAAGATTATGATTCCCCTCGCAACAAGGACGAGGACGAGGAATCCCTTCAGGCGTTGAGTAAAAGCAGCAGGGACTCCGCCGAGGACATCGACGACGACGAGAACGCCATCGCCGAGGATTACGAGTTGCCCGGTGCGGATTTGAGCAACGAGGATTCCTCGGTGACCGTCATTCCCATGCAGGGAGACGAGTTCATCTGCTCGGAGTGCTTCCTGGTCAAGCACCGCAGCCAACTTGACCATATGGGCCCCGACGGCCCGGTCTGCAAGGAGTGCGCCGCCTGATGGCCTATGCCGAAAGCTACAACGAACCGGAAAACGTCGAAGTGCTCCTGAAGGCCGATGCCGACGGAAACGTGCCTGCCCTGCGTTATGCGCACGCGGGTGATGCGGGTGCCGACCTGACCTGCACACAGGACGTCGAGCTCAAGCCGTTCGAACGCGCCTTGGTGCCGACGGGCGTCTCGATCGCGCTTCCCTGCGGCTATGTCGGGCTGGTGCATCCACGCAGCGGATTGGCGGTCAAGTCGGGCGTGACGGTTTTGAACGCGCCAGGCACCATCGATGCGGGGTACCGCGGGGAAATCAAGGTGCCGCTGATCAATCTCGACGCCGAACATACCGTGGTTTTGCACGCAGGCGATCGTATCGCGCAGCTGGTCATCCAACGTTACGTTGAGGCGCGGTTCGTCCCCGCGGCAACGCTTCCCGGCAGCGATCGTGCCGAGCGCGGGTTCGGTTCCACCGGGTTGGCGAGCAGATAGCGACGCTCCGTCCTTTAATCAGATAGAATGAAACCAGAGATACGGTGATGGGAGCGGGCATGGGCGATACGGTTTCTGACAACAATTCGGCGAAGATGCTGGGCTGCGAGATCAGCACGGACCCGCTCGACCCGTTGCAGCCCATCGTGCGCGCCTGCCGTGCCCATCACCCGGATGCCGACCTTGCTATCCTTGAGCGCGCCTATCGCCGTGCCGTCTGGCAGCACCGCACCCAGCGTCGTCGTTCCGGCGAACCGTATATCATCCATCCGCTGGCCGTCGCCCAGATTCTGGCCGACCTCGGCATGGGATCGTTGGTGGTCGCCGCAGGATTGTTGCATGACACCGTCGAAGACACCGATTACACGCTCGATCAGTGTCGTGAGGAATTCGGCGACACCGTCACCGGTCTGGTCGACGGGGTCACGAAACTGACCCGCATGGAGGTCGGCGACTCGGCGCAGGCCGAGACCATTCGCAAGATGGTTGTGGCCATGAGCCGCGATGTGCGTGTGCTGGTCGTCAAATTGGCCGACCGCCTCCATAACGCACGTACCTGGCGCTACGTCAAACCGGCCAATGCCCAGCGCAAGGCTCGGGAGACGCTTGACGTCTATGCGCCCCTTGCCAACAGACTCGGCATGAACGCCATCAAGACCGAACTTGAGGAGCTGAGCTTCAAAGTCCTCTATCCCAAGATCTACAACGAAATCGTCGTGCTCGTCAACCGTCGTGCCGGCCAGCGTGACGTCTACCTGAAGCAGATAGTCAGCGAGATCAACGAAGACCTCGCCGACCAGCACATCAAGGCCACCGTCACCGGCCGGCCGAAAGACTATTTCTCGATTTATCAGAAGATGATCGTACGAGGCCATGATTTCTCCAATATCTACGACCTGATCGGCGTGCGCATCATCGTCGATACCATCCAGGACTGCTATGCGGCCCTCGGTGCCGTCCACGCCCGCTGGAGCCCGATTCCCGGCAGGTTCAAGGACTACATCGCCATGCCGAAGATGAACATGTACCAGAGCCTGCACACCACGGTGGTCGGCCCCGGCGGCAAGCCTGTCGAGATTCAGATCCGCACCTGGGACATGCACCGGCGCAGCGAATTCGGCATCGCGGCCCACTGGAAGTACAAGGAAAACGGGCAGGCCGGACGCAAGTTGAGCGAGCCCGACAAGACCGACAAGAAGCGCGAAAGCGAAGAGAACCAGGATCTGAGCGAAGCCGACAACCTCAAGTGGATCCAGCAGCTGGCCGACTGGACCAGCGAGACCCCGGACTCCGACGAGTTCCTCGGTTCCCTGAAAGAAGATCTGGGCAGCGCCGAAGTCTACGTCTTCACCCCCAAGGGCAAGATCATCTCCCTGCCGGCCAACGCCACCCCGATCGATTTCGCCTACGCGGTGCATACCGAGGTCGGCCATCGCACCATGGGTGCGCGCGTCAACGGCCGTCTCGTCCCGCTCGACACCGTGCTCGAAAGCGGCGACACCGTCGAGATCCTGACCTCGAAATCAGAAACCGCCGGTCCTTCGCGCGACTGGCTGAGCTTCGTCAAAAGCCCGAAGGCGCGCAACAAGATCCGCCAGTGGTTCAGCAAGGAACGCCGCAGCGAGGCCATCGACGAGGGGCGCGACGAGCTCACCCGCGCCATGCGCAAGCGCAACCTGCCGGTCTCGAACCTTCTGACGCCGCAGGCGTTGGTCGGAGTGGCCGACGAACTCAATTTCGACAACGCCGACGCCGTGTTCGCCGCTATCGGCGATGGCCAGGTCTCCACACAGAACGTCATCTCGCGACTGGTCAAAGACGCCGGGCAGGACGAGGTGGAAGAGGACGTCGAGCAGGAAGCCCTGCCTTTAAAGCACGTCGAGCGCCGCCGCGATACCAACAAGCTTGGCATTTCGGTCAAGGGCGTGGAAGGCGTCTGGGTCAAGCTGGCCCGGTGTTGCACGCCCGTCCCCGGAGACAAGATTCTCGGTTTCATCACCAAAAACGAGGGCGTATCGGTGCATCGCGCCGATTGCCAGAACATGCTCAATCTTGAGAAGCAACAGCCCGATCGCGTGGTCGAGGTCGCCTGGACCAGCGCCAAGGGCCTGTTCATGGTCAAGATCCAGGTGGAGGCGCTCGACCGGCCGCACCTGCTGACCGACGTCACCCAGGTGCTTTCCGACCATGGTGTCAACATCATCAGCGCCACCGTCGCCACCGGCTCCGACCGCGTGGCCACCAGCCAGTTCTCCTTCGAGATGGCCGACCCGCAGCACATGAACACGCTTTTGAGCGCGGTGCGCAAGATCGACGGCGTTTTCGACGTCTACCGCCTGACCGGCGCCAAGGATTCCGCTGTCCCGCACATGCGCAAGATGTAAGGGACGGTTTGCCTTTCTATTAGGTCCCTGCAAGTGTGATTATCTCCGCGTCCATGGCAAATATGCAGAGATAATCACAAAAAATGCTGCAAAATCGTGATTATCTCTGCATGGAAAGTGCAGATGCAGAGATAATCACGAAAATAGGTCTAAAAGTGTGCTTTTCTCTGTATATGCGCTCCGCACGACGTGATCGATGGTGAACTCGGATGAAAAGGGGCGGCGCACAGGAAGGTATGAATGCGAAATGCCACGCTGCTTTTGCTGGCGTGGCATTTCATGGGTTCGACGGATGACGGCGACTCTACTTCACTACTTCGACCGAGACGATGCCGGCCGGTTCCAGCGGCATGTCGTTGCCGTCGGTGGGCAGGTTCTGCAGGCGGTCGACCACGGACTTGCCGGCGTCATCCGCCACCTGCCCGAAAATGGTGTGGTGGCCATTGAGCCAGGGGCAAGGCACGGTGGTTATGAAGAACTGCGAGCCGTTGGTGCCATGCTGACGGCCGTCGCGTCCGCGGCGCAGTCCCGCATTGGCCATGGCGAGCTTGTAGGGTTCGTCGAATTTCAGGTCCTCGACGATCTCGTCGTCGAATTCATAGCCCGGGCCGCCGGTACCGTTGCCCAGCGGGCAGCCGCCTTGGATCATGAAGTCCTTGATGATGCGGTGGAAGGTCAGGCCGTCGTAGAAGGGCTTGTTCGACTTCTCGCCGGTGGCGGGATCGGTCCATTCCTTTTCGCCGGTTGCGAGGCCGACAAAGTTCTTGACGGTTTCCGGCGCTTTGTCGTCGAAGAGGTTCAGGACGATGTCGCCCTCTGTGGTATGCATGATTACATTAGTCATAGGTTTCATTTTCACACCGATTGAGGACTTGCCAGGTCGATAAGCCGATAGACTAAGGAACTCGCCGACTGTGCGCGATGTGCTATGGACTCAGCCTCTGGGAGGGGGCGGCAGGAATTGTCGTCATTGTGCGATTATTGTCCGCGTCATCACCAGAATCTATAAGGTATTAGTCAGTTCGGGCCGTGTTTGACTGTAATATTCGGGTATGGTAGCAACTGCGATTTATTACAGGGAGAATATATGACGTCATCCGGTATCCATCAACACGACGACACGGATATCTCTGAACTGCTTGCCGATTTTCAACGTTCGGATGAGGTGGTCAGGGTCAACCACACCCCACGCAACGTCATCATCGCCGTGGTGGTTGCGGCTCTGGTCGTCGGCATCGCCTTCTTCGGCTATCGTGGTTTCACGGCAAACCAGGCCGGAGCGGCCAAAGGGTCGCCATCCAACCCGGTCAAGATCGGCGTGGTCGGCGTCACCAACCCGGAATGGCCGATTTTCAAGTCCGAGGCGCAAAAGCAGGGCATCTATGTCGATCTGGTCGATTTCCAGGACTATACCTCCGAGAACCCGGCCGTGGACGCCGGCAATCTTGATTTGAACGAGTTCCAGCACATCCTTTACCTGGCCAACTACAACATGAAGAACCACAAGGATCTGCAGCCGATCGGCGGAGTCGCGGTTTATCCGCTTGGCATCTATTCCAGCAAATACAAGGACATCAAGGACATTCCGGCGGGCACCACCGTCCCGGTGCCGAACGACGAGACCAACCAGGCCCGCGCGTTGGGCGTTCTGAAATCCGCCGGCCTCATCAAGCTCAAGCACCGTTGGACCGCGTTCACCACGCCCGCTGATATCGACACTGCCGACTCCAAGGTGAAAGTGGCGCCGCTGAAGGCCGAACAGGTCGCCAATGCGCTGAAGGATCCGCAGGTATCCGCCGGCGTGGTCAACAACGACTATGTCAAGGACGCAGGGCTCAAGGCCACCGACGCGATCTATCAGGACAATGCCGAGAGCAAGGAGGCCCGCCCCTACATCAACATCTTCGCCTCCCGCGCCGCCGACGTGAGCAATCCCACATACCTCAAACTCATCAAGATCTTCCATTCCAAGAAGGTCTCGGACGGGGTCATGAAGAAGTCCGACGGCAGCGCGTCGCTGGCCGGCAAGTACAGCGCCGCCGATCTGCAGGGCTTCATGAAGGACATCGAGAAGGACGCGGCGCAGGCCAAGTGATGCCCGTCGACAGACGGTCAATAGGATTTGAACGGGCCCGGACAGGGCGTGCAAACAACGAAATGCCGAGGTGAAAACAGGAACATGGCGGAACCAATCATCGAGCTTGACCATGTGGTCAAGGAGTTCAGGGCGAAAGGTGCCCGAACGTCGACCCGTGCCGTCGACGACGTGTCGTTGAGCATCGACAAGGGCGACATCTTCGGCATCATCGGCTATTCGGGCGCGGGCAAGTCGACCTTGGTGCGCATGATCAACGCCTTGGAACGCCCGACGTCCGGCACGGTGCGCGTGCTCGGGCAGGACATCACCTCCTTGGGTGAGTCGTCGCTGCGGCCGCTGCGTCAGAAGATCGGCATGATTTTCCAGCAGTTCAACCTCTTCTCCACCAAGACGGTGGCACAGAACGTCGCCTATCCCTTGGTGCTCGACCATTGGCGCAAGGACTATCTGGAGCGTCGCGTCAACCTGTTGCTGCGTTTCGTCGGCCTTGCCGACCAGGCGGACAAGTATCCTTCGCAGCTTTCCGGCGGCCAGAAACAGCGTGTCGGCATCGCTCGCGCCTTGGCCACGAATCCCGAGATCATCCTGGCCGACGAGGCGACCAGCGCCCTCGACCCTGAGACCACCGGCGAGGTGCTCGACCTGCTCAAGCAGGTCAACCAGGTGCTTGGCGTCACCATCGTGCTGATCACCCATCAGATGAACGTCGTCCAGCAGATCGCGAACCATGTCGCGGTGATGAGCGATGGCAAGGTGGTCGAGCGTGGAGACGCCTACAGCCTCTTCGCTTCTCCCGAGCAGGAGGTGACCAAGCGCTTCATCGCCACGGCTATCTCGGGGCTTCCCGACGCCGAGCGCGTCGCCGACATCCACCGCCAGTGGGCCGGACGCATCGTCACGGTGCTCATCCGTCAGAAGGAGACGCGCAACGAGCTGAACGGTTCGTGGGTTTCCGCTTCCGGCCAGAACATCTCGGAGCTCATCTCCAAATACGCGATACCCACCAATCTGGTCTACGGCGGCATCGACACCGTGGCCGGCTCCGCCATCGGCGCGATGACCTACGAGCTGGCCGGGGACGCCGCCCTTGTCGAAGACTTCCTCGGCGAGCTCGCCCTGAACAGCGACGTCTTCGATTTCGGTACACGGCAGGCGCCGGTGGAGTACGGCGAGGCGGTGCTGCGCCCCATGCCGCGCAAGGCCGGCAAGGGCTCGGCCACGGCGGATGGCTCCGAGCAATCGAAAGAGCAGGCCAACGAAACGCACAACGGGGGAGAGACACGATGAACGCTATCAGCGCTATCAACAACACGGCTTCCGGCGTCGTGACCTTGGCGTCGACGCAGGATTGGTCGGTGCTCAGGCCGATGCTTTTCCAATCCATCGCCCAGACACTGGAGATGGTGTTCGTCACGCTTCTTCTCGGCGGTATCCTGGGCCTTATGCTCGGCGTGGTGCTTTACGGCACGCGCCCGGGCAACCTGTTCGCCAACGCCACGGTCTACCGGGTGCTTGACATCATCGTCAACATCGTCCGGCCCATTCCGTTCATCATCTTCCTGGCGGCGATGCAGCCGTTGACCATCAAGGTGGTAGGCACCTCCATCGGCACCATGGCGGCGATCTTCCCGATGGTCATCATGGCCACGTTCGCCACTTCGAGGCTGGTCGAGCAGAATCTCGTACCCGTCGATTCCGGCGTCATCGAGGCGGCCCGGGCCATGGGTGCCTCCAAATTCACTATCGTGCGCACCGTGCTGATCCCCGAGGCGCTCGGCCCGCTCATCCTGGCCTACGCCTTCCTGTTCATCTCGATCCTCGACATGTCGGCCATGGCCGGCTACATCGGCGGCGGCGGACTCGGTAATTTCGCCATCGCCTACGGCTATCAGAAGTTCGATCCGACGGTGACCTGGACCGCGGTGATCATCATGATCGTCCTGGTTCAGGTGGTGCAGGCCATCGCCAACATGCTGGCCAAGCGCATTCTCAAGCGTCAGCAGTAACGAAGGCGCGGAATCGTCATCTCTACATGTTGATGATGTTTGATGATGTTTGATGATGTGATTAAAAGCGGTACAGAGTAAGAGATTAACGGAAATGAGGTTGCTATGACGGATCAGACGGATCAGACGGTTCATATCGATATCAAGGATGATCTGATCGCCATACGTCGTCATCTCCACGAATATCCGGAGCTGGGTTTCAAGGAATTCGAGACGACCAAATACCTCCGAGACCAATTGCAGTCGCATGGCATTACGGTGCTTGACACCACGTTGGAAACCGGTTTGGTGGCTGAAATCAAAGGAGACAATCCGGGGCCTCGTATCGCCCTTCGCGCCGACATCGACGGATTGCCGGTTTGTGAGCGTTCCGGTGTGGACCGTCCTTCCAAAAACGAAGGCGTCATGCACGCCTGTGGCCACGACATCCATATGAGCGGTTTGCTCGCGGCAGCCTTCTGGTTAGCCGAGCACAGCAATCGCATCCGAGGCTCGGTCGTGATTCTCTTCCAGCCGGCTGAGGAGACCAGCGAGGGCGCGCAACATGTCATCGCCGCAGATGCGTTGGGCCATCTCGACGCCATCGTCGGCACTCACAACAACCCCGACTATAAGCCGGGTCAGATCGCCGTCGGGGAAGAGCCCATGATGGCCGGCTGTGTGCGTTTCCGCGTCACCTTCAACGCCGACGGCACCCATGGTGCCTATCCCGAGGCCGGCACGGGCCCCATGGAGGCGATGGCCTCGACCATTCTGGCATTGCAAGGCATCGTGAGCCGTAACGCCTCTCCGTTCCGGCCGGTCGTGCTGTCGGTTACTCAAGTGCAGGGCGGCGACGTCTGGAACGTCATCCCGGCTCATGCCGGTTTCATGGGCACCATTCGTTATTTCTATCAGGACGACGGCGATCTGGTGGCCCGTCGATTCCGCGAAGTGGTCGAATCCACGGCTGCCGCGTACGGCATCACTGCGGATATCGTATACGACACCGTTGCCGGCCCTCTGGTCAGCGACGCACATCTGGCGCAAGTCGTCGCGCGTGACGTTCCCGATTACGCCGAGCTCGCGCCCATCAAGCCGTCCATGGCCGGTGAGGATTTCTATAATTACGGCGAACTGGCTCCCATGGTCTTCGCGTTCATCGGATCCAACGGGCAGCCGGGCCGTCATGGCCTACACAACCCCGAGTTCGTCGCGCTTGATGGGGCCATCAAACCCGCAGCGGAATTCTATGCCAACGCCGCGTTGCGTCTGGGGGATGAATGGAGTCATCGCTGAGCGCTGCTCTGCCACGTTTGGCTCATTGGGTATTTCTCAGCCACACCAGCGGATATGATGAAGACATGACTCAACTACGTTTCGCTTTGGCCCAGATCGACACCTGCGTGGGTGACCTCAACGGCAATGCCGCCACCGTCCTGCAATTCAGCCGGATGGCTGCGCTCAAGAAGGCTCAGGTCGTTGTTTTCCCGGAAATGACCCTGACCGGCTACCCAATCGAGGATCTCGCATTCCGGGCCACCTTCCGCAAGGCCGCTGCCGACAAGGCCGACGAACTGGCGCAAACCTTGCAAAAAGAAGGTTTGGGCTCGCTTTACGTGGTGGCCGGAACTGTCGGGACCTCCGAGGCGAGTGACGTCGACGGCAAACCGACCAACCGCTTGGTGGTATTGCACGAAGGCTCGGTCTTCTCGACCTACGACAAGCATTTCCTGCCCAATTACGGTGTGTTCGACGAGTTCCGTATCTTCGAGGCCGGCCAGCATTCCGTCATTCTCGATATCGAGGGCGTGAAGGTCGGCGTCGCTATCTGCGAGGATATCTGGCAGGACGGCGGGCCGGTGGCCGAGCTGGCTGAACAAGGCATCGACGTGTTGCTGACGATCAACGGCTCGCCGTATGAGGAAGGCAAAACCCATACGCGGCTTGATTTGGCCGTCAGGCGTGCGCACGAGGTCCATGCCCCGCTGATTTACTTGAACCAGGTCGGCGGGCAGGACGACCTGATCTTCGACGGCGGCAGCTTCGTGGTCGATGCCGACGGCACGCTTGTCGAGCGCTCGCCGATGTTCGTCGAAGACCTGAGTTATTTCGATTTCGATTCCGCGGCCGGCCATCAACAGGTCGGCACGCTTGCCGCATTGCGTGACCCCGATGAAGAGGTCTATGCGGCCTGCGTTCTGGGGCTTAAGGATTATATGGCCAAGAACCATTTCACCGGTGTCGTGCTCGGCCTTTCCGGCGGCATCGATTCCGCACTGGTGGCCGCGATGGCGGCCGACGCGGTGGGCGGCGAGCACGTGCAGGGCGTCTCCATGCCGAGCATGTATTCCTCCGACGGCTCCAAGGACGATGCGGCCGACCTGGCCCGCAACATCGGCGCCAAATACGACATCCAGCCCATCGAGCCGTTGTTCAAGGCGTTCCAAGGCCAGCTCGAGCTCGACGGCATCGCCGCCGAAAATTTGCAGGCGCGCATCCGTGGCGTCATCGTGATGGCCTATTCGAACTCCAAGAACCTGCTGGCGCTCGCCACCGGCAACAAGTCCGAGCTGGCCTGCGGCTATTCCACGATTTACGGCGATGCGGTCGGCGGCTACGCCCCGATCAAGGATTTGCTCAAGACCCGGGTCTGGGAGCTTTCGCGTTGGCGCAACCGCGCGGCGGCCGCGGGTGTCGGCGTCGGAGGCCTCAAAATCGTAGGCAACGAAAACGGGGGAGCGGGCGTGCCGCTCAAAGACGGGGTGATGATCCCGGTCTCGAGCATCGAAAAA
Organism: Bifidobacterium sp. ESL0800; assembly: GCF_029395355.1. NCBI lineage: Bacteria > Bacillati > Actinomycetota > Actinomycetes > Bifidobacteriales > Bifidobacteriaceae > Bifidobacterium > Bifidobacterium sp. ESL0800. Next base: position 1,003,155 of record NZ_CP113913.1, on the reverse strand, counting down.
GCCCCCAGCGCCGAGCTGCGTCCCGGTCAGAAGGATTCCGATTCGCTTCCGGAATATGCGCTGCTCGATCAGGTCCTGGCGGCCTACATCGAGAAGGCCCACGGTCGTGCCGATCTGCTGAAAGACGGTTTTGACGAGGGTACTGTCGACACGGTGATGCGCTTGGTCGACCGTGCCGAATGGAAGCGTCGCCAGTATCCGCTCGGTCCCAAAGTCACGTCGTTGGCGTTCGGTCGTGACCGTCGTCTGCCGGTGACCAGCGCTTTCCGCGAATAGACGTGGTGTCGGGCGGAAACACGGCGGTTTGCCGGTTCCCATGTGCTCTAATCGGCAGAGCGAAAATCAGTGATCGCGCCCACAATATCGGCGAAGACAGAAGCGGCTTGCATTTGGTGGTGCCAACTGGTTATCATTATGCTTTGGGCGAAGAAGTCTGTCAGAGACCGTCAGCCCGCGAGAAGAAAGATACTACCATGAGCAATCCGATGCCTCAGCCCAATATTCCGCTCCCCTCGATTCCGCAGCCTTCGGGTTCTCCCGTTGGAGGCGTTCCCGCGCCGTCTTCCCAGCCTGGTACGGTGCCGATGCCGCATGCGATGACCGACCCGCAGGCCGGCCAGCCGCAATTCACCTCGCAAAGCAATCAGAATTTCCAGCCGATTCAGCCTGTTGCGCAACCGCAGCAAGGCCCGGGCCGGCAACCGTTCAATGCTCCTGTTTCGCCGGAATTTCAGCAGCAGGAGACTTCGCAGTTTAATGACGGACAATATCAGCAAGGACAATCGGCGTACGCCACCTCGCAGCCGGCACCGCAGAATCCTCCGATCGATCCCACGGTTCAGCAATACCAGCCCCGATACGACGTCCCGGTTCAGACCGGCATGGCGCCGGTCGGTCAGCTTTATACCGGGCGCAGTCTGGTCAAGTGGATTCTGCTCGGCATCATTACCTTGGGCATTTACAATATCGTCATTATGACTGGTGCCACCGATTCGCTCAATACCGTCGCCGGCCGTTACGACGGCAAGAAGACGATGCATTACTGCCTGCTCTACTTCCTGGTCGGTCCGATTACTTTGGGAATCGCCTCATTGGTCTGGTACCACAAGATGAGCAATCGCATCGGCGATGAACTGCAGCGTCGCGGCTATGCCCGTGAACTCTCCGCTTCCGATTTCTGGCTTTGGGATTTCCTCGGCTCCCTCATTATCGTCGGTCCGTTTATTTATTTCTACAAATATCTGAATGCGATCAACACACTCTGCGCCGACTACAACCAGCGTGGCTGAGCTTGTCGGCTACGCCTTCGGACGAGCCGAAGCGACGTGAAACCGATCCGGGCTAAGGTAAGAAAGACCATGTTGCCGATAGAGGGGAATTGCGATGGTCGATGTTAGGCAAGACACGAATGATGATGAGAGCAGACAATGGTATTTCAATACGGCAACGGGCAAGCCCGAGTTGGGCAAGCTTTCGCCCGTAGGCCAGCGAAGTGGTCCATACAAGTCCCGAAAGGATGCGCAGGACGCTTGGAAGATCGTCAGGGAACGCAACCTGATCTGGGATGAGCAGAACCGTAAATGGAATGCCTGGGACAATGATTCGGATGATGCCGAGTCGGAAAACCAAGAGGCATGATTGCCGTTCTTCGGTGGGGAACCAATAACTGGTCAATATTCAAGTATGGATATATTGGCCAGTTTTTTATCCCTTGATATAAAAAGTGACGTACATCACATTTTTTTGAGTTGTTGATACGTCAAATTCAGAATCGGCTGTAATGCCCGCAACCGTTGTCGTTATTGGCTTTTGGTATTTTCCCAACATTTTTGAAAAGCAAAGCTGCATACAAAAAGGCAAAAAAGTGATGTAGGTCACATTTATTTGGCTGTGTTTGTGACGAAGACCACTCTACAATGGGAATCGAACGCAACGTGAAGATGCGTTGCTCCACTAATAAGGAGTGCTAAATGACCGCAGTAGATCAGACTGCTTTATCTGCCGAGGAGCTGCAGGCGAAGGCCTGGAACGGCTTCGTCGGAGGAGACTGGCAGAAGGAAATCGATGTTCGCGATTTCATTCAGAAGAATTACACGCCGTACGATGGCGATGAGTCCTTCCTCGCCACGGCGACCCCGAAGACGAAGGAAATGTGGGAGTACCTCGACAACAACCAGCTTGCCGTAGAGCGCAAGCAGCGTGTGTATGATGTCGATACCCACACCCCGGCCGGCATCGACAACTTCGGCCCCGGCTACATCATGGACAAAGAGCATGATAATGTCATCGTCGGCATTCAGACCGATGAGCCTTGCAAGCGCGCCATGATGCCGAACGGCGGCTGGCGTATGGTCGAGCAGGCCATCAAGGAAGCAGGCAAAGAGCCTGATCCCAACATCAAGACGATCTTCACCAAGTATCGCAAGACCCACAACGACGGTGTCTTCGGCGTTTATACCAAGCAGATCAAGCTCGCACGCCACAACAAGATCCTCACCGGTCTGCCCGATGCCTACGGCCGCGGCCGCATCATCGGCGACTATCGCCGTGTCGCTCTCTATGGCGTCAACTATCTGATCGCCAAGAAGAAGGAAGACAAGGATTCGATTCCTTATCGCAACGACTTCACCGAGGCCGAGATCGAGCATTGGATCCGCTTCCGCGAAGAGCATTCGGATCAGATCACCGCGCTGAAGCAGCTCATCAACCTCGGCAACGAGTATGGCCTCGATCTTTCTCGTCCGGCTCAGACCGCTCAGGAAGCCGTGCAGTGGACCTACATGGGCTACCTCGCCTCCGTCAAGAGCCAGGATGGCGCCGCCATGAGCTTCGGCCGTGTCTCCGCCTTCTTCGATTCCTACTTCGAGCGCGACCTCAAGGCCGGCAAGATCACCGAATCCGACGCTCAGGAGATCATCGACCAGCTCGTCATGAAGCTGCGTATCGTCCGCTTCCTGCGCACCAAGGACTATGACAACATCTTCTCCGGTGATCCATACTGGGCCACCTGGTCCGACGCCGGTTTCGCCGATGACGGACGCCACATGGTCACCAAGACCTCGTTCCGTCTGCTCGCCACCTTGGCCCTCGATCACCTGGGACCAGGACCAGAGCCGAACATCACCATCTTCTGGGATTCCAAGCTGCCTGAAGGCTACAAGCGTTATTGCGCTCGTACCTCCATCGCCACCTCGGCCATCCAGTATGAGTCCGACCGCGACATTCGCGACCACTGGGGCGACGACGCCGCCATCGCTTGCTGCGTCTCCCCGATGCGTGTCGGCAAGCAGATGCAGTTCTTCGGCGCTCGTGTGAACTCCGCGAAGGCTCTGCTCTACGCGATCAACGGCGGCCGTGACGAAATGACCGGTATGCAGGTCATCGACAAGGGCATCATCGATCCGATCAAGCCCGAAGCCGACGGCACCCTTGACTATCAGAAGGTCAAGGACAACTACGAGAAGGCCCTTGAGTGGCTCTCGGAGACCTACATCGAAGCGCTGAACATCATTCATTACATGCATGACAAGTATGCGTATGAGTCCATCGAGATGGCTCTGCACGACAAGGAAGTCTACCGCACCTTGGGTTGCGGCATGTCCGGCCTGTCGATTGCTGCAGATTCGCTCTCCGCGCTCAAGTATGCGAAGGTCTATCCTATCTACAACAAGGATGCGAAGAACCTCGAAGGCCATGAGAAGGAATATGTCGAAGGCGCGGATGACGACCTGGTGGTCGGCTATCGCACGGTCGGCGACTTCCCGATCTACGGCAACGACGATGATCGCGCCGATGACCTCGCCAAGTGGACCGTCTCCACGGTCATGGATCAGATCAAGGCTCTGCCGGTCTACCGCAACGCGGTTCCGACCCAGTCCATCCTGACCATCACCTCCAACGTGGTCTATGGCAAGGCGACCGGTTCCTTCCCGAGCGGACACAAGAAGGGCGAGCCTTACGCCCCCGGTGCCAACCCGGAGAACGGCATGGATTCGCACGGCATGCTGCCGTCCATGTTCTCGGTCGGCAAGATCAACTACAACGACGCGCTGGACGGCATTAGCCTCACCAACACGATTACCCCTGACGGCCTCGGCCGCGATGAGGAAGAGCGCGTCACCAACCTCGTCGGCATCCTGGATTCCGGCAATGGCCACGGTCTCTATCACGCCAATATCAACGTGCTGCGCAAGGAGCAGCTTGAGGACGCCGTCGCGCATCCTGAGAAGTATCCGCACCTCACCGTGCGCGTCTCGGGCTATGCGGTGAACTTCGTCAAGCTCACCCGCGAGCAGCAGCTCGACGTGATTTCCCGTACGTTCCATCAGGGTGCTGTCACCGAGTGACAGAACTCACGGTAGTAACGTGGTGAATAATTGATCTGAAGGGGCGGAGCGTCAGCTCCGTCCCTTCACTCATGTTTCATAGGTTTTTCAACAGGCTTTGACGGGGATACAAGCGACGGTTTATCTATGGAATATCACATGCATCACGTTGCGCTTGAGGCGCACCGGGCGACTGGGATTTTACTTTAAAATCCGTTAATATGGAATGAAGAATTTAACAAGGAGGGCAATGATGTCCGAAACGACTCAATTTAGAACCACGACGCAGCATATGCTGAAGGTTTCGAAAGTATATGCGAAGCACACGTTGATGGGCGGGCTTTCGGGCTTTCAATCTCCTATAGGATTGGACCGTCACGATCGCATCAATGCACTGCGTACCGGCGACATCGGCTTCGTGCATTCATGGGATATCAACACGTCGGTCGACGGACCAGGGACCAGAATGACGGTGTTTATGAGCGGATGCCCGTTGCGCTGCCAGTTCTGCCAGAACCCGGACACATGGAAGATGCGTGACGGCCAGCCGGTCTATCTCGACGATATGATCGAGCGTGTCACGCGTTATAAAGACGTTTTTCAGAGCACCGGCGGGGGAGTCACCTTCTCGGGTGGCGAGTCGATGATGCAGGGCAAGTTCGTCTCCCGCGTCTTCCACGCGGTGCATCAGGAAGGCATCCACACCTGCCTCGACACTTCCGGCTTCCTGAACAAGGACTGGACCGATGAGATGATCGACGACATCGACTTGTGTCTGCTCGATGTCAAGTCCGGCGACGAAGAGACCTATCACAAGGTCACCGGCAGCCAGCTGGCACCGACCATCGATTTCGGCCAGAGGCTCAACAAGGCCGGCAAGAAGATCTGGGTGCGTTTCGTGCTCGTCCCGGGGCTTACGGACAGCGTCGAGAACGTCGAGAACGTGGCCAAGATCTGCGAGAGCTTTGGCGATGCCGTCGAGCACATCGATGTCTTGCCGTTCCACCAGCTTGGTCGTCCGAAGTGGCACGAGCTCCACTACGATTATCCGCTGGAGACCAAGGAAGGGCCGTCCAAGGATCTGAAGAAGCGTGTCCGTGACCAGTTCAAGGCCCACGGTTTCGAGGTCTTCTAAAGAGATAAAAGCCATATATATTTATTGTTCATGCACCGGACAGAGCGATTTCACAATCCTCGTCCGGTGTTATAGTATGCAACATAAGCGCGGATCCGTTATCGGCGGGGAGCTTTCGGAAGAACGGTTGTGCCGCACGGTGTGTGGCTGGCTTATTAGAACCGACGGGGTGGCCCGAAACAGCCTGTTTCAAGCGGTCGTATGAAATTGCGATCTCGGGGGATTGTGGTCTCGATGGTGTCGATGGCCTGATTGATTCGGGAATGCGAACCAATACGACAAGCGGGGTGGTACCGCGGTGTGCGGGTGTCGCGTCAATGGCGCGGTGAAGCTGCATCGTCCTCGCAGGACATGGCAATGAAACCTGCAAGCGAGGAGAGTGCGGTGAGCGAAACCACCAATTCACATGTGTACCCCAAAGCGTCCGTAGGCGAGCAGAGCGCGCACGTCGCGCCGAACCCGAGCTTCCCGAAGATGGAAGAGTCGGTGCTCGACTATTGGGACAAGGATGATACCTTCAACAAATCCGTCGAACGCAATCCCAGCGGCGACCACAGCGACAACGAATTCGTCTTCTTCGACGGCCCGCCTTTCGCCAACGGCCTTCCGCACTACGGTCACCTGCTGACCGGCTACGCCAAGGACGTCATTCCTCGCTACCAGACCATGAAGGGCCGCAAGGTCAGCCGCGTTTTCGGCTGGGACACCCACGGCCTGCCGGCCGAACTCGAAGCGCAGAAGGAGCTCGGCATCGAATCGGTCGACCAGATCGAGGAGATGGGCATCGAGAAGTTCAACGACGCCTGCCGCAAGTCCGTTCTCAAATATACGAACGAGTGGAAGGACTATGTCCACCGCCAGGCCCGCTGGGTCGATTTCGAGCATGGCTACAAGACGCTGAACACCACCTACATGGAGTCGGTGATGTGGGCCTTCAAGACGCTCTACGACAAGGGCCTGGCCTACAAGGGCTACCGCGTGCTGCCGTACTGCCCGAAGGACCGCACCCCGCTTTCCGCGCACGAGCTGCGCATGGACGCCGACGTCTACCAGGACCGCCAGGACACCACCGTCTCCGTCGCCGTCAGGATGCGCGACGAGGACGACGCCTACGCCGTCTTCTGGACCACGACGCCTTGGACCACGCCCACCAACTTCCTGATCGTTGTGGGCAACGACATCGATTACGTCGAGGTGAAGCCCACCGAGGGCAAATTCGCCGGCAAGAAGTTCTACCTGGGCAAGCCGCTCTTGGGGTCGTACGCCAAGGAACTCGGCGAGAACTACGAGGTCGTTCGTGAGCTGAAAGGCAAAGAACTGGTCGGCCGCCGCTACTGGCCGGTCTTCCCGTACTTCGCAGGTGACGAGGCCGAGAGCGAGGGCCATGTGCCCGGCCCGAACGCCTACCAGATCCTCGCCGCCGACTACGTCGACACCGTCGAGGGCACCGGCCTGGTCCATCAGGCGCCTTATGGCGAAGACGATATGAACACGCTGAACGCTGCCGGTGTCAACTCCATCGACGTGCTCGACGCCAGCTGCACCTTCACCTCCGCATGCCCGGACTATGAGGGCATGTACGTCTTCGACGCGAACCTGCCGATTCTGCGCAACCTGCGCGCCGGCGACGGCCCGATCGCTCGTGTTCCCGAGGACCATCGTGCTTTGCTCTTCCAGGAGAAGAGCTACGTACACTCCTACCCGCACTGCTGGCGCTGCGGCACCCCGCTGATCTACAAGCCGGTCTCCTCGTGGTTCGTCTCCGTGACCAAGGTCAAGGATCGCCTGCTCGAGAACAACCAGAAGATCAACTGGATCCCCGAGAACGTCAAGGACGGTCAGTTCGGCAAGTGGCTGCAGAACGCACGCGACTGGTCGATCTCGCGTAACCGCTTCTGGGGCTCGCCGATTCCCGTCTGGGTTTCCGACGATCCGAAGTACCCGCGCGTCGACGTCTACGGCTCGCTCGATGAGCTGAAGGCCGATTTCGGCGACTATCCGCGCGACGGCGAGGGCAAGGTCAACATGCACCGCCCCTACATCGACAACCTCACGCGCGTCAACCCCGACGACCCGACCGGCAAGTCGCATATGCACCGCATCTCCGACGTGCTCGACTGCTGGTTCGAGTCCGGCTCGATGCCCTTCGCGCAGTTCCATTACCCCTTCGAGAACAAGGAGTACTTCGAACAGCACTTCCCGGCCGACTACGTGGTCGAATACATCGGCCAGACCCGCGGCTGGTTCTACGTCTTGCACGTCATGGCGACGGCCCTTTTCGACCGTCCCGCCTTCAAGAACGTCATCTGCCACGGCATCGTCCTGGGCGACGACGGACAGAAGATGAGCAAGCACCTGCGCAATTACCCGGACGTCAACGGCGTGTTCAACGACTACGGCTCCGACGCGATGCGCTGGTTCCTTATGTCCTCGCCGATCCTGCGCGGCGGCAACCTCATCGTCACCGCCGACGGCATCCGCGACACCGTGCGCCAGGTGCTGCTGCCGGTGTGGAGCTCGTACTACTTCTTCACGCTCTACGCCAATGCGGCCAACGGCGGCAAGGGCTACGACGCACGCGCGCTGCGCGCTGACGAGGTGGCCGGACTGCCCAACATGGACCGCTACCTGCTGGCTCGCACCCGCCGCCTGGTGGTCGCGGTCGAGCACGCGCTCGACACCTTCGCCATCTCAGATGCCTGTGCCACGGTGCAGGACTTCATCGACATGCTCACCAACTGGTACATCCGCAACAACCGCGAGCGGTTCTGGAACGAGGATGAGCAGGCGTTCAACACGCTCTACACCGTGCTCGAAGTTCTGATGCGCGTCATGGCGCCGCTCGCCCCGATGGAGTCCGAGTCGATCTGGCGTGGCTTGACCGGTGGGGAATCGGTGCACCTTGCGCAATGGCCGTTCGTCACCGTTGCCGACGAGCAGTCCCACGATGTCGGCGCGAACGCCGAATCGACCAGTGAACTCAACCAAGGTAAAGAGACCGAGCTGGGCCGTGTGCTGGTCGATGAGCCGGCCTTGGTCGACGCCATGGAACAGGTGCGCGAGGTCGTTTCCGGCACGCTCTCGCTGCGCAAGTCCTGCCAGATTCGCGTGCGCCAGCCGCTGGCCAAGCTCACCGTTCTGGTCGACAATCCCGATGGTGTCGCCGATTACGACGATATCTTGAAGACTGAGCTCAACGTCAAGGACGTGGAATTCTCCACGCTCGCAGACGCCGGCAAACACGGTCTGAAGATCGTGCACGATCTCAAGGTCAACGCCCGCAAGGCCGGCCCGAGACTGGGCAAGCAGGTGCAGTTCGCCATCAAGGCCTCCAAGTCCGGGTCGTGGCATGTCGACGAATCCGGTGCCCCGGTCGTCGAGACTCCAAATGGCGACCTGAAGCTGGAGGAAGGCGAATATACGCTGATCAACCAGGTCGAGGAGGTCGCGGCCGCCGATCGCGCCAACGACGTTTCCGCAGCCCTTCCCGGTGGTGGTTTCGTCATCCTCGACACCGAGCTCAACGACGACCTGATCGCCGAAGGCTATGCGCGTGACGCCATCCGCGCCGTGCAGGACGCCCGCAAGGCCGCTGATCTCGACATCACCGACCGCATCGGTCTCAAGCTCGATGTGCCGGCGGCCGATGCGCCCAAGGCCGAGCAGTTCCGCGATCTGATCGCCCACGAGACGCTCGCCACGACGCTCGAGATCAACGCCGACGCATCCGCTGACGAGCTGAAAGTAACCGTCGCGAAACAGTAACAGCCGTCGTTGTTTTAGTGGCAAAACAGAAATGCGGCAACGCTCGGTAGGGTGAGAAAAGGGTTGTGGTCAACCGGTGTCATCATCGGTTGACCACAACCCTTTTTATATCGTAAAAATCGCTTTATTACAGAGCTAACGTTCAGGTGCGATTGAACCGCCGTTGCATGATGGTGCTAAGCCTTTTTATTCCTAATCCTCGTATGAAGTGTCCGGACCGATTGTCGGCAACTCGCTGGGGACTCCGACATCCGGTATCCGCAGTCCCAGATTGGTGATGAACCGCTGGATGATTTTGCCGTCGTTGTCGGTGGTGTTGAGTTTCGAGACCTTTCCGTTGATGCGGATTGTCGGAGGGAAGAACCCTTTGCTGTCATTCATATCGGTAAAAAGCTCTTTCCGCTTGGTGTCATAGACCGTTGCCTTGCTGATGAAGGATGCATACGGTGCCTTGACCGCGGCTTCGGCAACATCACGGCTTACTCCGGCCTTTTGCGCCTGGGCTGCGATTTGCTTGTCGCTGACGTCTTTGTAATGAACGGCGTCGGGCTGGAAATCTTTGGCGAACAATGCGCCCACGAATGCCGTCACGTGTTTCGCATCGTGTTCGGATACATACGCCACCGCATTCGCCGCCCGGGTGGCATACCGATTCGTGGAAGGAGTGTCATACAGATTGACGATATGAAATTCCAGATTTATCTGTCGCGCCTCCTGCAGTTTTTCCAATGTCGGCGCAAGCGCGCGAGTCAAGTCCCCGCAGTAGGGGCAGAGGAAGTCCTCATAGATTTCCACGGTCGGGGCTTCGGAATTGCGCTGCGTCTCGCGGTAGGCGGGGAGTCCGCCCTCTTCGGTGGAATTGGTCGGCTTGTCTTTGACTCGCTGCAGGTCGTCATAGGCCTGGGCTTGGGTTTCGGGAAGTGTCTGTTTCGACTTCTTGCCTTGATTGATGCCGATGGAAATGCCGATGACCAGAACCAGCACCATCACGATGGCTACGGCGATGCCTCCGATGATCAACTGGTTGCGTCCGATGACGCCGCCGTTGGATTGTGTACGGGTTTCGCCGTCGCTGACACTGTCCGGGGGCGTGGAAGTCAGGATGGATGGAATCCTACGCTTTGACGAAGCGCGCGACCGGGAATGTTTACCGATACCGCTCATTTCCTGATCACCCGATTCCTTTCCAAGTGTCTTTCAAAGTCGCCGAATTGTCGATTACGTCACTATTTTGAAGTTTATCGCTTTGTTGAGATAATCGGTGGTCCGCTCAAGACAAATATCGTGGAAGCCTACTGATGTGAGGGTTGTGAACGTGTAACAGGCACAGACGCGATAATGATTTTCAGCTGTTTTGAGGAGAGAGTTTTACTGGTCGTTGACATATTACATCTTAAATTTCATCCTGAAGGACGATGGCGAAGCGATCGTAATAGCGTATTCTCGAATATCGGTGAAGAGCTTTGTACATACAAGCTGCATAATGCTCCAGGGGAAAATCGGTAGGCAGAACATTTAAACCAAACAAGAACCTTTATATATATGGTACAGACTATAAGGAATAGCTGAGTGAAAAACAATATCGGCAATATGGATGTAACGAATCAATCAAAACAAACGGCATTGTCCGGATTGTCCGGCTCGAGTCGGCAACGGCGTTTCGGACTGACGACCTTCGACATCAAGATGATCGGCGTGGTGCTGATGGTGGTCGACCACGTCCACCAGATGTTCGCCTCGCAGGGCGCGCCCAACTGGCTCGACTGGTTCGGCCGGCCCGTGGCCACGCTGTTCTTCTTCGTCAGTGTCATCGGCTTCTCGCACACGCACAGCAAAAAGACCTACATGATCAGGCTTTACGTGTGCATGGTCCTGATGGCCGTGCTCGACATGGTGCTTCAGCACGTGGTCAACTATGACGGGGCGGAACTGGCCAACAACATCTTTCGCGACCTGTTTATCGGCACGATTTTCATGGCTGCCGTCGATTGCTTCGAAGCCGCCTTCAAAAAACGCGGAAACAAAGCCGCTTCGGGATTTGGAGCAGGGGTGCGTGGCGGCGATGAGCGCACCGGCTCGGTGCACGGTGTCATTTTCGGCCGCGACGATATCGCTGCAGCGGGAAAGAACGGTTCCGTCCCTGACCAGAACTTGATATATGCGAGCAGGCATTCCGCCGCCGTCACCCGCGGTTTCCGTGTGAAGAAAACGGTTGAAGGCATTCTGTTGCTCGCCTTGCCGTTCCTCCTTTCGCTCGTTCTGCTCCCGTTCATGGCTCAAGGTGACGGCACGCAAAGCCCGGTGATGATGTGGGTATTGCGTATACTGACGGCGGTCGATCCTGCGATTTTGCTGGCAGAGAACACCGTCATGGTGCTCCTCATCCCGGTGATGTACGCGCTGCGTAATGTCAGGCACAGCGCCCTCTGGCAGAGTGCGGCCATCGCCGTGGTCGCGGGGCTGTATGCCCTGGCTGGCCAGACGCAGTGGATGATGATTTTCGCCATCATTCCGATCCTGCTCTACAACGGTGCGAAAGGACGGGGCGACAAATACTTCTTCTACATCTTCTATCCCGCGCACATAGCCGTTCTCTATGTGCTGGCAAGCCTTGTCTGAATGTGTGTGGCAGGCGTTATCCGGCTGGTGGTGGGTTTCGTCGAGGAAGGGTTGGCACGGTAAACGTTCCGTGGGATTGGTTGAGAGAGCTTAAATATTGGGGAATCCGACTGACTTCTGTGAGATCTTCGGAACCCAATGAAAGCTCTATGGAACCGATGAAAACCCTATGAAAGAGGTTCCGCTGTAACTTCATTGTTGCCGCGGAACCTCTTGGCTTTGCCTGACGCTTCCGTGACGAAACGGATATGCGGTGATATCAGCGAGGTTTTGTCTTCGCGTACTCGCTTATGACAGATACTTCTGCTGTATTGCAAGCGCCTTGCCGTCCGAGCCTATCGAAGGCGTAATCTTGGCGTCGCCGACCTGCTCGCGGTGGAGGCCGAGCGAATGGACGAGCGTGGGTTCAATGTCTTGAATCACATGAAGATGACGATAGGGCCACATGGTGCCGTTGATGCAGATGGTCGGGGTCGAGAAGCGGAAATTATCCTGCATCTGAACGTAGAGTTCCTTGCGCTCGGTGGTATATTTCGTGGCCTTGTCGACGTAATCGTTGTAGGTGCCTTTTGTCGAGTTTTCAGCGACCGTCTTGCTGACGCCGGCTTTCAAGGCCTGTTCGATGATTTCCTGATTGCTGACGTTGCGGTTGTTGTTTTTGTTCGGTTGGTAGCCTTTTTCAAACAGGGCCGTTGACAAAGCAAGCGATTTGTCTGGCTCCTGCGAGGCGATATAGGCGAAGGCGCTCGCCGAACGGGTGGAGTATTTGTTTTCCGTCTTGGAATCGAGGAAGTTGAGTGGGTGGATGTAGAGATTGATTTGGCGGGCTTCCTGCATTTTTTCCAACGGCGTGGAAAGCCCTTTTTCGACAGTGGCGCAACCCGGGCAGAAGAAATCGACGTAAAGGTCAACGCTTGGGGCCTTCGGGTTGTAGTCACTGGCTTTGAATGCGGGCAGACCGCCTTGTTTTGTCATACCCTTCGGCTTCTGCGCCAGCGCCTGGAGCTGCTGGTAGTCGCGTTCCTCGCCGTGCCTGCTGAACCAGAAGGCGTAGCAGCCGGCGATGACGATGATGACCACCAAAACTGCTGCGACGATTGACCAGATGACGAGAACGCGGCGTTGCTGTATCTTCTCATGCAGATCGAGGGCCTTCTCTTTCAAGAGTGTTGTGGACGCTTTGGTATCGTCGTCGGTGCTGTCGTCGGTATCGTCATCGACGTTGTCGTGGATATTGTCGCTCATTTGTGTAGTGCTGCCGTTCGTTTGTGCTATCGGGGACTGAGAATCCGTAACTTCATCGGTCCTTTGGGATTTGGGATTACCGTTGTCGCCATTGTTGGCGTTGATATTCGTGGTGTTCACATCTGTCGTTTTGGGCTTCTGACCGTCATTTGCCCGACCATTGTCTGTTGCCATGACGTTTTCTCCCTTTGACCCTTTTCATTCTGTGACGAAAATCTCATTTTGCGTCCCTCCGCCACTCTACTAGTTTTCCGCCGCAAACACCAATGAAGCCGTGGAGCAAACCATTATTTGAAAGGGATGGAGAAAAAATAGATCGTTATGAGGCAAGGGAGTCGATGACGATAATCATACATTTTTTAATCTGCATTGTTGCTGAGGGGAATGCAGAGTATACAAGTGTATTGTCGATAAGGTGTACCAATTGTGCATATTTCTGATGAGTGATTAAATTAATTCACCGTGCTATTCTAGCTTGTAAAGGGGTTACGAAGGGGTGATCGAGATGGATGCTTTACTCGCGCATATTAATGATGATCATAGTCGTAAGCAAACGTTGAAAGAGCATCTGTCAAATACTGCTCAATTTTCAAAGCATTTCGAAGATAGATTTGAAGATATCGCATTTTTAGCTGGATATCTACATGACGTCGGAAAGGCGACAGAGTGTTTCCAGAGCTATCTGATTCATGGCGACGCTAAAAGAGGTGATATCGTCCACGCGTTGCAGGGTGCTTTTGTGAGTGCTCATTTTCCCGTCAAGGATCAGTACCAGATGCTGACGCAGGAAATTCTCGAAGGAGTGATCGCAAAGCATCACGGTGATTTGCCTGATTATCTAAGTCCGGATGGGAGCAGTTGTTTCTTCGACACAATGACTGATGCTCGGCAACGGGATGAACGTTATCATTTTGACGAGGTCAAGCAAAACCTTAGAAAACTGGATTTGGATTTGGAGAGCTCCTTTAATGTCGCAGCAACCGATTCCAAGACATTCATAGACGCAGCAATGAGTAATGGTTACGGTGGTGCCCATCGTCAGAACTCGTTGTATTTTGCCATGGGACTCTATACCAAGTATATTTACTCACGACTGATTGATGCCGATCGATTGGACACTGCGTGCTTCAACCAAGGCGAAAAGGAACAAAGTCGTAAACCTGACTGGACTGACCTTATTGAACGATTCGAGTCGCATCTTGGCGGGTTCGACAATACATCAAAAGTCAATCAGATCAGGGCTCGAATCTCGCAGCAGTGTCTTGACTCCAGTGCAAGGCCAACTGGAATCTATCGTCTTTCCGTGCCCACTGGCGGCGGGAAGACGTTGGCCTCGTTCCGTTTCGCTCTTCACCATGCGCAGCAAACAGGCAAATCGCATATCATCTATGTGATTCCCTATTTGTCCATTACCACTCAGACATCACGGGACCTGAGAAAGTTCCTCGATCTGGCTGACGATGACGATACGTTATTGGAACACTATTCCAGCGCAGCCAATCAAGGCGAGCAAAAAGGGATGTCCGAGCAGGAGCGCGATGAACGTGAGAAAAAACGGCAAGAAGCAGCGCAGCGGTGGGATAATCCGGTTGTCGTGACGACCATGGTGCAGTTCTTGGAGACGGTGATGTCTTCGCACGGTACCGATTTGCGAAAGTTCCACAATATGGCGGACAGTGTCATTGTCTTCGATGAGATTCAGGCGTTGCCAATCAATACAATCCATTTGTTCGATGAAGTTGTCAGTTTCCTCGCGAAGATATTGAATTCCACCATTCTGTTGTGTACTGCTACACAGCCTCCTCTCGAGTCGACTGAGCGAAAGAATCTATTGATTTCCAAGGAACCGGATTTGATTTCCGAATCCGAAGGCTATCGAGAACGGTTGCGTAGAACGAATATCGTGGCATCGGCTGATGAAAAATCCGTTGAAGAAGTGGCCGACCGTGTTCTTCAATTGGCGTTGGAAGATGGAAGCTGTCTGGCTATCGTCAACCTGAAATCCGAAGCTCGAAGAATCTACGAACGCGTGATGGAAGACCAACGGGCACAAGAATGCGAAGTTATTCATTTGAGTACGTCGATGTGTGGCAGGCATCGACGCGATCAAATTGAAAGGATGGAAACCCTTTTAAATCCCGTCAACGACTGCATCCGGAAGGGAGAAACCTATAAGGGCAAGCCGGTTATCTGTATCAGTACTCAACTTATCGAGGCCGGCGTCGATGTGTCCTTTGCCTGCGTAGTGAGGGCGATGGCTGGGTTGGATAGCATTCTGCAGGCTGCAGGACGCTGCAATCGTAGTGGAGAGTCGGAAACCCCGAAGAACGTTTATGTCTATCCAATCGCCAACGAGTCTGGACTGAGCAAGCTTCAGGACATAGCTATAGGGAAGGAGATTACTCTGGGGTTGCTGCATGATTATCCTAAGGCAGACCTGCAATCCAAAGATATGCTTGACGCGTTCTACCGAGAATATTTCCATGAACGTAGCAAGGGCGGCAGAATGGATTATCCTATGCCCGGCAAGAAGACAGCTTATGATTTGCTGTCGGTCAATCGTTCGGCGAGAGCATTGTATTCCGAACATGCGGATAATCAGAGCTATACGCATTGTCTGGCGCAGTCGTTCAAGACAGTCAGCGACCATTTCCATGTAATTCCCGACATGACCAAAAGTGTCGTAGTTTATTACCAAGACAGTGATAAGTGGATTGATTTGTTGCGTCATGGCGATATCCGGCAACAAATCAAAGCCCTTCGGAAACTACAGGATTATTCGGTATCGCTTTTTGACTATGAGTTTCAGAAGCTGGATAAGCAGGGTGCTTTGGATCTTGTCAATAAGGATTTCAATGTGTGGCAATTGAATAAAGATCACTATAAAGAAGGGTATGGCGTAGTGCTCGACATAGAGATGCCATTGCTAATGGTCGATAAAGAATCGAGGTGCTGAATGAAGCGATATCGCAATTCCATAGAATTCGAGGTATTTGGACCCTATGCCTTGTTCTCAGAGGTCGCGACACGGACGGGAGGTGAAAAATTCTCCTATCAGGTTCCTACCTATCAGGCGTTGAAAGGCATTACCGAAAGCGTCTACTGGAAGCCGACGCTGATTTGGAGAATAGATGCCGTTCGCGTCATGAACCGTATCCAGACCGAGAGCAAAGGTATCCGCCCCATCAAATACAAAGGCGGTAATGACTTGTCGTACTACACCTATCTGAAGAATGTGCGCTATCAGGTGCTTGCGCATTTTGAATGGAATGAGCAGCGCGAGGATCTTGCGGCCGATCGCAACGAGAACAAGCATCATAACATCGCCAAAAGAGCCGTAAAACTTGGAGGTAGACGCGACATCTTTCTCGGCACCCGTGAATGTCAAGGTTACGTGGAACCGTGTGAATTTGGTTCTGGTGAGAGCTTCTACGATGGATATGGCCAGATGGATATGGGATACATGTTCCATTCGTTCATCTATCCAGACGAAAATCCCGATCATGATTTCACAGCGCAATTTTGGCGGCCGGTGATGAGCGATGGTGTCATTGAATTTCCGCGTCCGGATTCTTCGGATCTTGACTCGCATATCATTCGAGGGAATCAGCCGATTCGGAAGTTCGAAATTGGCCGGAACCTTGCCGAAGCAGAGGGGCAGGCATCATGAGTCTTTGGTCGAATCTGTTGCAAACCTATGGATCCATTCAAGACAAAACCGGTGTTGCGCCACTGGACAAGGAGGGCAATCCACAAATCAAAAAAACCTTGCTGCCTTTGTTCCATACAACGATTCCAACGAATTTGCACGTCACGCTTGATGCCCAGGGCAATTGCATCAGCATCACCAGGGACAAGGATGTTGTCACGATTATCGCTCCTTGCACTGAGGCGTCGATGGGACGGTCTGGGATGGATCCGAAGCCTCATCCGTTATGCGATCAACTGAAATATGTGGATAGCACCTTGGAGCCGAAGGCGTTTGAGTCGTATATGAGCCAACTGAGTAGTTGGAAGGGCGATAACCCCAAACTCAACGCGATCTATGAGTACTTGAGTCGCCATAGCGTTGTCGAGGATGCGTGTGATCGGCATATCTACGAATCTCAGGAAGATGGATTCGTCAAGCTTCCCAAGGGTGAGGAAAAGGTCGGAGTGCGCTTTTCGGTACGAATCCCGGAGGATGATGAGAAGAACGTCTGGGAAGACAAACGGCTTTGGGAATTGTGGATAGCTCGGCAGAGCGACGATACGATGGCTGATGGGAAAGATGCCTTGGGTGGCGACTTCCATAGGCAGGCTGGGAATTATCCCAAGAATATCGTTGGGACAGCTGGTAACGCGAAACTGATTTCAACCAATGATGCGGGTAAACATAATTTCGTGTTTTATGGACGTTTTGTCTCTGTGGATGAAGCAAGCAGGATTGATTCGGTTACGTCTCAAAAAGTTCATGCCGCTTTAAAGTGGCTGATTAGGAATAATGGTACATTGACCGATAAGCAAGCGATAACGATCTGGGCCGTTGGCGGTATGCCTGATGTGACACTTCCATTTGGCAACTCATATGAGGTCGAGCAGTCGGCTGAAGAGCATCTGACCGATTCCGAACGTATCAGTCAGCTACGGCTGGACACCGGAAGCGATTACGCCAGAAAGTTTGGACAGATAGTCAGAGGATTCGGCTCGCCGGATACGTTGCGGGACCATTCGCGGATGGTCGTCATCGCGATTTTTGATGCGGCGACTTCGGGTCGGCTAAGTCTCACGTTCTACCAGGAGTTTCTTGAGAAAGACTATCTGGAGTGCATCGCAAAATGGCATGAGGATTCCACGTGGCCGTTGATTCGCTTTGAGTCTGCATCGCAGGAAGCCAAAACAAACGAGTCTGAGCACGTGAGACCGGTGGAATATTTTGGTGCTCCTTCCTATCTCGACATCGTCAACTGTGTATATGGATCAGGTGAAAGAAGTGGCGCATCATATACACGTTTGAAGACCAAGGTGCAGAAGCAACTGATCCAATCGATGTTCAGCAATTCGGCATTACCGCGTGAATTCGCGCAGGCGGCGTTCAATAACGTCATCCGTCCAACCAGCTACGACAAGGAGAATAAATGGAGATACGACGTTGAAGTCGTGTGCAGTATCTGGAAGAAAATCTATATACAAAGTGGGAAGGAAATAACTGTGGAATTGGATGAGCAACGTCAGGATAGGGACTATCTTTATGGGCGACTGTTGGCGCTCGCGGATCATCTGGAGGGCGGCGTGCTGTGGAAACAGAAGGCGGATAGGCCCACGACTGCAGTGAAACTTATGACGAATTTCGTCGCCAGACCTTACACGACGTGGGGCAACATCATGGATCAGCTTGTTCCTTATATAAAGTCGCTCAAGGGTAGTCAGTGGTTTCAGAATGACATTGACGAGGTCATGTCGTTATTTAAGGATGGCGAATATGAAGACAACCGACCATTGCAGCCGTTGTATCTGCTGGGATATTCGCACGAGCGTAGGAAGCTGCAGAAGAAACCGCTGAATGAATCCGAGTGATGGAATAAGCAATAACGCAATAACAACAGCAATTAAGGAGTAATAATGCAAAGTTTGCAGAATAAGATTGATTTTGTAGTCGTCTTGGGGGTCGAAAACGCCAATCCCAATGGTGATCCACTGGGCGGCAATCGTCCAAGGACCACTGCTGATGGTTTAGGCGAGATATCCGATGTGGCCATCAAGCGTAAGATGCGCAATCGTGCACAGGACGAGGGTGAGAATATCTTCGTCCGCATGCAAGAACGTGCTGATGATGGCGCCAAATCTTTATCCGAGAGGCTGGGCAATTTCCTTAAGGGTCTTCCGAAAGAGGATCAGAAGAACAGAGACGTGGTTTTCGATAAGGTTTGTCAGCAGTGGTTTGATGTGCGTGCTTTCGGCCAGGTATTTGCCTTTAAAAAGAAGGATACCGGGGCAGAGGGGGTGTCGATCGGGGTCCGTGGACCGGTGTCGATTCAATCCGCTTTCTCTACTGAGCCGGTTGCCATCGATAGCGTGCAGATCACGAAATCAGTGAATAGCGAAACGACGGATGATGGCAAGAAGTCCAGTGACACGATGGGCACTAAGTACCGCATTTCGGGCAAGGCTGTTTACGTGACCAAGGGCAGCATCAGCCCTCAGCTTGCTGAAAAGACCGGATTCTCCCAGGAAGATGCTGAAATAATCAAGAAGACATTATTGACTTTGTTCGTCAATGACGAGAGTTCGGCGCGTCCCTCGGGTTCGATGGAGGTATTGAAGGTCGTCTGGTTTACCCATGACTGCAAGGCTGGCCAATACTCTTCGGCGAAGGTGCATCGTTCGGTGAAAGTGGATACGAATAACGATAAGGTCAAGGTCGAGGTGAACACAGACGAGATTTCAGGACTAAAGTATGAAATTCTCGATGGGCAGTGATTACGCCATGTGCCGAGTGATTCCTGCTATAGGTGGCGTCGCATCATGACCGTGAGCATAATGAGCTACCGTGAGTTGCTGAACGGGTCAACCGATTATCCCGAGGATGATTGGCTGGCCCTTTCGGGCATTCAGCATTATGCCTTCTGCAAGCGTCAGTGGGCGTTGATCCATATTGAGCAACTATGGCAGGAGAACGAGCGTACTACGGCAGGCCAGATTGAGCATCAGCGAGTCGACGATTATGGGAATTCCGAGACTCGTGGTGATCTGCTTATCCTACGAAGCCTACGCGTGTTTTCTCGGAAGGTCGGTATAACAGGAATCTGCGATGTCGTCGAATTCCACAAGGATGACGACGGCGTCGCACTGCATGGCCGCGAAGGCAAGTGGAAACCCTATCCAGTCGAGTATAAACATGGCCACGCTAAGACGAAAGACGAGGACAGGTTGCAGCTGTGTGCCGAGGCAATGTGTCTGGAGGAGATGCTGGCCTGCGACATTGCCGAGGGCGCGTTGTTCTACCGTGAGACGAAACGGCGTGAGGTGGTGGAGCTTGACGACGCATTGCGCGATCAGGTGGTGAATCTGACCTGCCAGATGCACGAGATGTACCAACGTGGGTATACTCCCAAGGCTAGGCGCACTAAGTCGTGCAATGCCTGTTCGTTGCGGAATCTTTGTCTGCCGGAATTGGGCCGAAAGCAGTCTGCAAAAGCCTATATTCAGCAATGCATAAGCGACGATGCTGCTGGTGGAAAGTGAGGGCGAGATAGTTCATGCGACAATTGCTAAATACGTTATTTGTTCTCTCTGAAGATGCATACCTTTCGTTGAAGGACGACAATGTGGTCGTGCAGAACAAGGATGAGCGGCTGGCGTCCATACCATTGCGTTCGATTGAACAGATTCTCTGTTTCAGCTACAAAGGTGCTTCGCCGGCGTTGATGGGCAAATGCGCCGAGTTTGGAGTCGCGGTCTCGTTTTTCTCTCCGCGTGGCAGGTACTATTGTTCGATTCTCGGGGAGAAGAACCGAAATGTGCTGTTGCGCCGGCAACAGTTTCGGATTGCGGATGATGAAAAGCGTAGCCTGCCGATAGCGAAATCCTTTATCGCTGGGAAGGTGTTCAACTGCCGTTGGGTCCTCGAACGGACGAAACGAGACCATGCTATGAGGGTGAATGTGGAACGGCTGGCCGGGCAGAGCGCGGCGTTGCACTCTGCACTTGGCCAGATCGGTGGATGTTCCCGTATCGATGAGTTACGAGGATTGGAAGGAAATGCCGCGAAGGATTATTTCTTTGCGTTTGACGATTTGATACTACGCAATAAAGACGATTTCTTCTTTGAGGTCAGAAGCCGAAGACCGCCTTTGGATCGTTTGAACGCATTGCTTTCATTTGTGTACACGTTGCTTACTAGTGACTGTACCGCAGCGTTGCAAGGTGTCGGGCTCGACCCATATGTCGGTTTCATGCATGTTGATCGGCCGGGTAGGGTTTCACTGGCGCTGGATCTGATGGAGGAATTGCGTCCGGTGGTAGCCGATCGGTTCGTGCTGAGCATGGTGAACACCGGGGCGATCAAACCTGCGGATTTCGAGGAACGCGAAAATGGCGGAATCTTCCTGAACGATAAAGGGCGCAAAGTGGTTCTTACGGCTTGGCAGAAACGTAAGATGGAGGAACTGACACATCCTTTTTTGAACGAGAAAATGACGTGGGGACTGGTGCCGTATGTGCAAGCGCTGCTGCTCGTACGGACGCTTCGGGGAGATCTGGATGCCTACCCGCCGTTGATGTGGAAGTGAGATGACTTCGCGATGATGGTGGTTGTTGCCTACGATGTGAATACGGAGACTCCGCAGGGCAGAAGACGGCTGCGACTTGTTGCGAAGGCGTGCGTCAAATTCGGGCAGCGTGTGCAGAACAGCGTCTTTGAATGCCTGGTCTCACCCTCAGACTTGTTGGTGTTGAAGAATGAATTGGTGAAGATTATTGATGTCGAATGCGATAGCCTGAGATTTTACAATCTGGGAGCGAAATATTCGAATCGGATCGAGCAGGTCGGGCGACAAAGGCATTTACCGTCGGATGGGATCATGATGGTCTGAGTCTTTTGCTGTCGCTTCGATTTTCGGCAGTTTGAGGTTTTGAAACTGTAAGCTGCGACATAAGGTAGTGTGAGTGGTGCGAGAGTGAAGAGCTCAGTATTTTACCGTAGGTTCGCACCTTTTTTATGAAAGAATTTCCAGATTATCGTTTTCTGGAACGTTGATTCTGGTAGTCGGCTGATAATTAAAGAGTGATTTGGACAGGAAATTGCTGTCCAAGGCTTTTCAGATGACCGTGCTGAACGTCAAGGTATGGTAATTGCTATACTGATGTTCGCATTTTGGAATCTTTGATTCCAAAATTGCAGTCGCCCCTCCACGGGGGGCGTGGATTGAAATGTGGACAAATCATCCAATACCGATAACGTGCGTTGTCGCCCCTCCACGGGGGGCGTGGATTGAAATACCCTCACCGTGCGCCCGCCCGTGGGGCCTGCGGGTCGCCCCTCCACGGGGGGCGTGGATTGAAATCAGCCTTGTTTGAATCGGTCACGGGCGGATTCTTGTCGCCCCTCCACGGGGGGCGTGGATTGAAATTGATTCAGACCATTTGCCGTAAGCAAAACTTTAATGTCGCCCCTCCACGGGGGGCGTGGATTGAAATCATGCCATTGCCGACACCGGTGAGCGCGTCCCTGGTCGCCCCTCCACGGGGGGCGTGGATTGAAATCGGCTTGACCAGATCAAGGAAACCCGAGCCGAGGTCGCCCCTCCACGGGGGGCGTGGATTGAAATAAAGGTACTGCTGTTATTGCCAAGGGAAGTCTGTCGTCGCCCCTCCACGGGGGGCGTGGATTGAAATACTCCGAAGAGAACATTGGACGCGGAGAAGCTGAGTCGCCCCTCCACGGGGGGCGTGGATTGAAATCTGAATGATAAGATCACGAACGTCAACGGCACTGTGGTCGCCCCTCCACGGGGGGCGTGGATTGAAATAGTTTGCAAGTGCGGTGCAATGCGAGGGCAGCCGGTCGCCCCTCCACGGGGGGCGTGGATTGAAATCTGGCCCCTGTAGGCATAATGACGGATCGGGCTCGTCGCCCCTCCACGGGGGGCGTGGATTGAAATGGGTTCTCCCTTACTTGTTGGCGGCGAGGTGTTTGTCGCCCCTCCACGGGGGGCGTGGATTGAAATTGACTCAGCCCCACGGCCTTGGCCGCGTTTTTAGACGTCGCCCCTCCACGGGGGGCGTGGATTGAAATACCGAACATCGCAGACACGGAGCATAGGCAAACGGTCGCCCCTCCACGGGGGGCGTGGATTGAAATCACGAGCATGCAAAGTATCCAAATACTGCACGAGTCGCCCCTCCACGGGGGCGTGGATTGAAATGCTAAGTCACATAAATACTTCCACCGATTCCAGGTCGCCCCTCCACGGGGGGCGTGGATTGAAATAAGTTTGTGAGCCTCCCTGCCGATATGGTGGACAGTCGCCCCTCCACGGGGGGCGTGGATTGAAATATCACCTCGCTCACAACGATGATAAATCAGGGGGTCGCCCCTCCACGGGGGGCGTGGATTGAAATATCACCTCGCTCACAACGATGATAAATCAGGGGGTCGCCCCTCCACGGGGGGCGTGGATTGAAATATGGATGCGCAGTCGCGCCCGCTCGACCTCAAGAGTCGCCCCTCCACGGGGGGCGTGGATTGAAATTCAAACGCCCATGCTGGACACGGCCCTCAAGGCGCGTCGCCCCTCCACGGGGGGCGTGGATTGAAATACGCATGGCCTCTACGAGTTCGGTTGTGTCCATGTCGCCCCTCCACGGGGGGCGTGGATTGAAATTATCCCGTTCTATCAGTCCGTTTGGCTGATAACGTCGCCCCTCCACGGGGGGCGTGGATTGAAATTTCGCCACCAACACCACTGGGTACTTGCACAAGGTCGCCCCTCCACGGGGGGCGTGGATTGAAATTCAAACGCCCATGCTGGACACGGCCCTCAAGGCGGTCGCCCCTCCACGGGGGGCGTGGATTGAAATATTTAAACAATCCTTCCGGTGGTGTCGGCGGCGGTGTCGCCCCTCCACGGGGGGCGTGGATTGAAATAAGCCATTGCTCGTTGTCGAGCCATGAGGACGGTGGTCGCCCCTCCACGGGGGGCGTGGATTGAAATAACGCTCCGATGACACGTCTTCTTCCGTTGGGCGTCGCCCCTCCACGGGGGGCGTGGATTGAAATCCATTTCTACCTGCTTTCGTCCGTGCCGAGATTGTCGCCCCTCCACGGGGGGGGCGTGGATTGAAATTCGATCAATCCTTGGACATCGCTTGAAGTGACTCGTCGCCCCTCCACGGGGGGCGTGGATTGAAATAAAAGAGCGCTGACCTTTAAAGGAGCGAAACCATGTCGCCCCTCCACGGGGGGCGTGGATTGAAATTTCGGCGCCTATCTCGGCATGTTCTAAGCTATAATGTCGCCCCTCCACGGGGGGGCGTGGATTGAAATCGGAATGGTCATGGTAGGCGAACGTGGGCCGGAGTCGCCCCTCCACGGGGGGCGTGGATTGAAATACTGATGGTCTTGACATACGGATACACGTTATCGTGTCGCCCCTCCACGGGGGGCGTGGATTGAAATATCAGACGACCGATGGTGTGCCGACTGGTAATGGTCGCCCCTCCACGGGGGGCGTGGATTGAAATGAGCTTGCTGATGTTCCAGCGGATGGCGTTCTTGAGTCGCCCCTCCACGGGGGGCGTGGATTGAAATAGGATCGAATTGTCGGACTGCAACAGTTCTGAAGTCGCCCCTCCACGGGGGGCGTGGATTGAAATATCGAACCGTCACGCAGACGAACCATCGCACGGGTCGCCCCTCCACGGGGGGCGTGGATTGAAATGCGTAAGTGTCGTTTACTATCAGATGGAACAGTTGTCGCCCCTCCACGGGGGGCGTGGATTGAAATGTCCAGAAAAGCTCGGTCAAGTAACGTCAGGTAAGGTCGCCCCTCCACGGGGGGCGTGGATTGAAATCCGCGAAATGCCAGCACGTATGATCGCCACCATCGTCGCCCCTCCACGGGGGCGTGGATTGAAATAGGAAGCGGCACAAGGCCGCGACGATGGTCACGAGTCGCCCCTCCACGGGGGGCGTGGATTGAAATAACGTACAGGACACGCCGTTCGGCGAACGCTTCGGTCGCCCCTCCACGGGGGGCGTGGATTGAAATCAATCGTCGCCGGTGTACCCGAAGTCGCCCGCTTGTCGCCCCTCCACGGGGGCGTGGATTGAAATCTTCCTTTGATGCTTACCTGGCTTATTGGGTCGGGTCGCCCCTCCACGGGGGGCGTGGATTGAAATAGCAAGTCGATTACGGTAACGACTACGGTACGAAGTCGCCCCTCCACGGGGGGCGTGGATTGAAATGCGTCGAACGAGAAAGGGTATCCGGTCAGCGTCGTCGCCCCTCCACGGGGGCGTGGATTGAAATGTGTCAGGCTCATGGAAACAGGTCGAAATCCTCCGGTCGCCCCTCCACGGGGGCGTGGATTGAAATACTAAACCCACGCGACCTCAACAAAGGCGTGGCATGTCGCCCCTCCACGGGGGGGGCGTGGATTGAAATCAGCAGATGTGCGCCTACAAGATGGAACGTCAGAACGTCGCCCCTCCACGGGGGCGTGGATTGAAATGCCGTGCTGGTAGCAGAGCTTCGCCTCGTCGAGGTCGCCCCTCCACGGGGGCGTGGATTGAAATTGCACGCTGAACACCGGCGTGGCCAGGTACAGTGTCGCCCCTCCACGGGGGCGTGGATTGAAATATCGTAAATCACGTCAAATCACCCCAAATAATGAGTCGCCCCTCCACGGGGGCGTGGATTGAAATTCCGGCCGGAGGCGCATGGTCGCGGCCTGCAGCCGTCGCCCCTCCACGGGGGCGTGGATTGAAATATGTCGGCCCACGCGGGCGTGGCGGTCAGACCGAGGTCGCCCCTACTGGGGGCGAGGATTGAAATCTCGCCAGTCTCAGGGTCTTTGAGCGGTTCGGGTCGCCCCTCCACGGGGGGCGTGGATTGAAATTTGCGGTAGGTGATGCCGTCGCGGTCCTTTTCCGGGTCGCCCCTTCACGGGGTGTGGATTGAAATTCTACAATCATCAGCTCCAGCTGCTGCTTGCCGTGTTGTTTTTTGCGGGAGTGTGAAGTAAGGGATCTGATAAAACTCGCGTAATAGGAAACACTGAAGCGAAAGAGAAATATAGCGACGACGCATTAAGGTAAAGGTAATCCGTACCTATTGAAAGGAACCAACATGGCAGACGAAAACAAGCCGGAACCGGAGAGCTTTAAGCTCGATCACACCAAGGTGAAGGCGCCGTATGTGCGCTTTATCGACACCGAGACCGGCGAGAAGGGCGACGTCATCTCCAATTACGACCTGCGCCTGGTGCAGCCCAACGAGAACGCCATCCCGACCGGCGGCCTGCACACCATCGAGCACACCATCGCGGTGCTGCTGCGCGAGCGCATCCCGGGCTACATCGACTGCTCACCGTTCGGCTGCCGTACCGGCTTCCATCTGCTGACCTGGGGCGAGCACAGCACCGAGGACGTCGCCAAGGCGCTCAAGGAATCCCTCGAGTTCATTGCCTACAAGGCGACTTGGGACGACGTGCCGGCCACGGACATCAAGAGCTGCGGCAACTACCGCGACCACAGCCTGTTCACCGCCAAGGAATGGTGCAAGAAGATCCTCGACGAGGGCATCAGCTCCGATCCTTACGTGCGCAAGGTGGTCTGATTCCGACATCCGCTGAGCGAAGGCGGATTGAAATCGAAACACAATCGAAAGCGGTATCCGGCGATTGGCGTCGATGCCGCTTTCTTGCATATATCGTCATTCTGTTCTGCCGCTGTTCCATAAATCTGTTGCTCTGGAAACCCGGTATTTGTTGTTCAGGGCAGGCAGGGCGAGAGCATGGGACGGTTCGTACATGTTTCTAGTGGACTTAACGATGTACAACCATATCGTTTGGTTTGTGATGAACAAACCGGATGAAGACTGCGCTTTCCAAGCGTCTCGAAAATTGCGCGATCGGTCTTCTTCGTGCGTATTCCATTCAGCACAAACTGCCAGTTGACGGCCTTCTTGGTTCGTAACAATTTGATGCACGCCACTGTTTGTTGACTGTCAGTATGATAATCAGTTATTGAAAAGGGGTACGGAATGGCTGAAGAACACAAGAGGCATACTGGGAGCGATCTCACGGAAGCAACTGCGGAAACGGCAGGAATTCTGACCGGTTCCATGCGCGTGCGTCGGGCTAGCGAAGCTGATTTCGATGTAATCATGGCTATCTTCGAGCGGGCCCGCGAACTGATGCGACGCACCGGTAACCCCAACCAGTGGGGCAAAAGCTGGCCTCCCGCCGAACTGATCCACGAGGATATTCGCGGCGGCAACGGCATGCTGCTGGTCGATGCCGAAGGTGAGGGCGGCGCCGAACGTATACTCGCCTATTTCGCGATGTTTCTTGGTGTGGAGCCGACCTATGCGCACCTGACCGAAGGCGCTTGGCTGGACGACGACGAATACGCCACCATGCACCGCCTTGCTTCATCTGGGCTGAAAGGTCATAGCGGGGGAGCGTGCATGCAATGGGCGGCGGCGGCATACAAAAACGTACGCTGCGACACCCACCCGGACAACAAGGCGATGCAGCACGTCTTTGAGGAATCGGGATATCGGCGTTGCGGAATCATTACGGTCAGCGACATGGGCGATCGCGGCAACACGCGCATTGTGTACCAGCGTCACGATAGGTGAGGCTGCATTGAAGGCTATAGCCGAACTTTCGGATATGCTTTATATGTTGTGCCAACGCTCATAAAACCGCCTGCGGTTCGGTTTCGTGCCATATTCTCGATGTCGTGTGTCCGATGCGATGTGAATGGGCATGCCAATGGATGGCAGGTATTTGCGGTGTACCGAAACCCCACGGACTTGTTCGGTCATCATCGCCTCCGCGTGTCCATGTGATTGTTCCGTATCGCCTGTTTGCCTTCATCACTTTGGCGCGCGACAATATGAACTATGACTTTGAACGCACTGCCCGAATGGCCTTACTCTTCCGCACTTGGCAAATCGAACTACGCCGCCGCGCTGCGACGTTACCCGGGGCAGGCCATCGTCGACCTCAAGGCGATGCGCGACAACATGCGTCACTTGGTCGAGGTCGTCGGCGGGCCGAAATCCGGCACCGCCGTGATGGGTGTAGTGAAGGCCGACGGATATGGGCACGGGCTTATTCCTTCCGCGCTGGCGGCGCTCGCGGGAGGCGCGACATGGCTCGGCACCGCCCAGCCGCGTGAAGCCCTGTTGCTGCGCATGGCCGGTATCGATTCGAGCCGTTGCCATATTCTCACGTGGATGTACAACGGGCGCAACGCCCCGCTCATCGAGCTCATCGCCAGTGACATCGACATTTCGGTGGGTTCGCTCGACGGCATCGACGCCGTGGCCGCCGCCGCTCGGAAGCTTGGCATGCCGGCACGTGTGCACGTCAAGGTCGACACCGGTTTCGGCCGCAACGGCTTCACGGCAGCCGGTTTTCAGGCCGCGCTCGACAAGCTGGTGCCGCTCGCCCACGAGGGTGTGCTCGACGTTGTGGGGCAGTGGAGTCATTTTTCGGTGGCCGACGCGCCCGATGTCCCCGAATTCGTGGAGGCGACCGACCAGCAGCTCGAAAGCTTCAAGCAGTTCACCGCGCGGATGGAAAAGGCCGGAATCCCGCCGCGCATCCGCCATATCGCGAACACCGCGGCCACGCTTTCCCGACCGGAAACGCGCTTCGAGCTGACCCGTCCGGGCATCGGGCTTTACGGCTATGAAGCCGATCCGGCGATGGGGACGCCCGCAAATTACGATTTGAAACCGGCCATGACCTTGCAAGCGCAGCTCGCTACGGTCAAAGGTGTCGAGGCGGGACATGGAATTTCGTACGGACGCACCTACATCACCGACGAGGCGACCAGCACGGCCATTGTGCCGCTGGGCTATGCCGACGGCATCCACCGTTCCGCCTCCGGATTCGACGAGGCCGGCGCGAAACATACGCTCAAGCCGGGCGGTCCGGTGCGCGTGATGACCGCCGAGGGACCCAAGCTGATGCGCGTCTCCGGGCGTGTATGCATGGACCAGTTCATCCTCGACCTGCACGGCGATGCCAAACGACTCGGCGTGCACGAAGGGGACACCGTCGAACTCTTCGGGCCCGGCCGCGGTGAGGACTACGCCGAGCCGACCGCGGACGATTGGGCGCGTGCCGCCGACACCATCAGCTACGAGATCTTCACCTGCCTGCGCACGCGCATCCCGCGGCTTTATTTGCATGCCTCGGAAGTGCTCGATCCGCAGGATATGAGCAAACTCAACTCCAAGTCGTTGCTGTGAAGTTATAGACAACATCTACGGATTTTCGCACGGTGGTCGCTGGGGTTGCAGTGGCCACCGATTATTCATATCGACCAAGCTGGGCTGAAAGTCAATGAAGACAAGGCATAGGGCTCGTTAGAACACGATGGCTGGCCTAGAACGAGCTTGTGGAAGTCAAAGTCCGTAAACGATGAAATGCCGGGGCTTGATTTGCGATTGCGTTTCTGTATCCTTAGTTATAGTCTTAATGACTATAAGGTGACAATAAACTTTTTTATCATATCCGGATAGCCGATGGGACTATGTAAAAAGAGGAAAGATTGTATGAAACCTGACAGAGATGTGGCCATGTGCCCCGTCTCGCTTCCGCTTCGTAGCGAGGGCTGGTTTCAAAAAGTGCTTGTGTGATTCCACACGGCCTTTGCCTGGCAGATAGCCGGGCGAAGAGAAACAGGAAGGTGAATGATGAGTGATGAAGCGAAGGGTTCATCGCTGAGCGTCGAGGCTCAAGGCATCGACGTCATCGACGAATCGGAACGCAAGGGCAAGCCCTCGAGCCTGTTCTGGCCTTGGTTTGCGGCCAACATCTCGGTGCTGGCCATGTCGTACGGGGCGTGGGCGCTCGGTTTCGGGATTTCGTTCTGGCAGGCGGGGCTGACCACCATCATCGGCGTCGTGGTCTCGTTCCTGCTGGTGGGTATCGTCTCCATCGCGGGCAAGCGCGGCAACGCGCCGACCATGGTGATCACCCGCGCCATCTTCGGCGTCAAAGGCGCGAAGGTCCCTGCGGCCATGTCGTGGATCGCGACATTGGGCTGGGAGATCTCGCTGACGGTGACGGCGGTGCTGGCCATGTCTTCCACGCTGCAGAAGCTTGGCATGGGCAACGCCAGCGCGTCCAAGCTTATCTCGACCATCGTGGTCGTCGGACTGGTGGTCGTCGCCGGCATCTTCGGCTATGACCTCATCATGAAATGCCAGCAGGTCATCACCATCGTCACCGGCATCGTGACCATCGGATTCTTTATTCTGGGATGGGGCAACATTGATTTTTCGCGAGTCGGCTCCGCCCGCGCCGGCGGTCTGCCCGCGATGCTGGGGTGCTGCCTGTTCGTCATGACCGGTTTCGGACTGGGTTGGGTCAACGTCGCCGCCGACTATTCGCGCTATCTGCCGCGCAAGTCATCCAACGCCGGCATCGTGGCATGGACGACATTCGGCGCCTCGATCGCCAACGTACTGCTGATCGTCTACGGTCTGCTGCTCGCGGTCTCCAACTCTAATCTCGACAAGCAGGTCGGCCTTGACCCCGTCGGCGCGATGGCTTCGATCCTGCCGACCTGGTATCTGGTGCCGTTCACGCTGGTGGCGGTACTCGGACTGATGAGCGGCGCGATCATGGACAACTATTCCAACGGTCTCGACCTGCTGTCCTTCGGCATCAAACTGCCGCGCACGCTTGCGGCCGCGCTGACTGCCGTGCTCACGGTCATCGGCGTCATCTACGTCACCTTCTTCTCCGACACGTTCATCGGCCCGTTCCAAGGCTTCCTCATCACGCTGGGTGTGCCCATGGCCGTCTGGACCGGCATGTTCGTGGCGGATGTGCTGATGCGCAAGCGCGATTACGACAGCACCGATCTCTACGACCCCGCAGGCCGTTACGGCGCATGGAACGTCAAGGCGCTGGTGATCCTCGCGGTAGGCACGGTTCTCGGCTGGGGGCTCGTGGTCAATTCGGCGGCGAGCTGGCTGAACTGGCAGGGCTACCTGCTCGGCCTGTTCGGCGGCAAGGACGGGATGTGGGCGCAAGCCAATCTCGGCGTGTTCGTGGCCCTTGTGGTCGGCCTGCTCGGAACCCTGATTTTCCAACGCAGTGACATCAAACGACAGGAAGGAGCCAACTGATGGTTGACAAGGATGAATGGCTGGTGGTCGTGGACCGCCAGAAGGTGTTTGCACAAAGCGATTGGTCGACCTGGGCGTGTGCCGACGGCTCGTATTATGCCACTGACGAGCCTTTCAAGCGTCTTGCGAAGGCCTACGGCGATCGGGTGGCCTACACCCGCTACATCGCGCCGGACAAGCCGAGGGACGCGTGGGTCGACTACTTCAAGGACTGGCCGCAGTTCCTCGTGCCGCCGGACGACCCGATGTACGACTTCACCGATGAGACGGCCGAGCTTGCCAAAGGCCATCCTGTGGTGAGCAGGACGACGTTCGGCAAGTGGGGCGATGAGCTGAAAAAGGCCGTCCAAGGTGCCAAAAAAATCGCGGTGTGCGGGGTGGCCACCGATTGCTGCGTGCTTCAGACTGCATTGGCCGCGGCGGATGACGGCGTCGCCGTCCGGCTGGTCGAAGACGCGTGCGCAGGCAGCACCCCGGAAAACCAGAAGCTGGCCATCGAGACGATGAAGCTGTTCACGCCGTTGATCACCGTGACCGACACCAAGGAATTGCTAGGCTGATTGTCGCCAGCGTATAGCTCCGGTAACGGCGGAATCCGGGTATCTGATGTCTATCGTAAGAGGATAAAAGATATCGCTTCAAACTGCTGTTTCAGGCGTGTTCGGCGATAACACAAGTCGTCTGCCATCCAGACTTGGCAGGCGGCTTGTTTTGTTCCGTCATAAAGCTCGGTCGATTCCGTAATTTTCATTGGTTGGCCGTCTGATGTGGGCTATCATCGGATACATAGCGACGGATTCGATTGGCCATGCTTGCGTAACCGGCTTGGCGGCTTGGATTGATGGCATGGTTTGAGGGAGCGAGGCGTGTGATGGAAACCGCAGATGGCGAACAAGTGCTTCAGGACGAGGGCTATGACGCGTTCGACGAGGAGCGTTGGGCTCCCGAACCGCCGAAATCGCAATCCCGTACCGCCTTCCAGCGCGATCGTGCGCGTCTGATCCATTCCTCGGCTTTGC
This sequence comes from Bifidobacterium sp. ESL0800, assembly GCF_029395355.1. Taxonomy (NCBI): domain Bacteria; kingdom Bacillati; phylum Actinomycetota; class Actinomycetes; order Bifidobacteriales; family Bifidobacteriaceae; genus Bifidobacterium; species Bifidobacterium sp. ESL0800. The sequence goes on along the minus strand of NZ_CP113913.1, from coordinate 971,186 downwards.
GCAGGCTTGGCGCGAAAAGCCAGATTCTGGTGGCCGGCACCGATGATTTCGCACGTACCCGGCTGACACATACGCTTGAGGTCGCACAGATCGGCAGGCAGATCGGTTCCATGCTTGGCTGCGACCCGGATGTGGTCGACTGCGCCTGTCTCGCCCACGACTTGGGGCATCCGCCTTTCGGACACAACGGGGAGCGGGTACTGGCCGATATCGCCTCCGGCATCGGTGGTTTCGAAGGCAACGCGCAGACCCTGCGCCTGCTGACGAGGCTCGAGCCGAAGGTCTTTCGCGCCGACGGTCGTTCCGCCGGAGTCAACCTGACGCGCGCCTCGCTGGATGCCGCGGTGAAATACCCGTGGACGCTTGCCGAGGCCTCGAAACACCCGAAAGGGGAGCGCAGCCTGAAATTCTGTGTCTATCCGGATGACGTCGACGTGTTCAACTGGCTCAAGACCGGAGCGCCGAAAGACGCCAAGCCGATGGAATGCCAGGTCATGGACCTTTCCGACGACATCGCCTACAGCGTCCACGACGTCGAGGACGCCATCGCCACCGGCACCTTCAACCCGCTGGCCTTGGCCGACCCACGCGTGCTTGACGGCGTGGTGGAGATGACCCGTGAATGGTACGGGCAGCAATGGGATCCGGACGAACTGCTAGAGGCCTTGCACCGCTTGATGAAACGACATATGTTCCCCTCGCATTTCAACGGTTCGAGGCAAGCACTGGCACAGTTGAAGAACATCACCAGTTCGCTGATCGGCCGGTTCGCCGGTTCCGTCGAACAGGCGACCCGAGAGAAGTACGGGCAGGGCAGGTTGACCCGTTACAGCGCCAACATCGTCATTCCCGACGAGACCAATTACGAGATCGTCGCGCTCAAGGGCATCGCCGTCTACTTCGTCATGGCACCGCGCGAACGCGAGCCCCTGCACGACCAGGAACAGCAGATCGTCGCCGACCTGGTCGACGTGCTGATGGCCGATTCCCCACGACCTTCCGACGCGCTGGAAACCGTGTTTCTCGAGGACTGGAACGAATCCACCAACGACGACGAGCGGCTGCGCGTGGCCATCGACCAGGTGGCCAGTTTGACTGACGGCTCGGCGATGACCCTGCACTCCCTGATCTGCTAAAGCTGCTGGTAGCCTGTTTTGAACCGATAAGGTGAAACAGTTCGGCGTCGAAGCCTCGCGCTTGCCGATATCTGTCTTTTCAGCGTCTTGTTATCAAGAAATCTTGATTTTTGCCTTGGTGCATTCGTTGTGATTGCCCTCATGCACGGCACACGGTAAGGTGGATAGTTATGGCTGGAATGATTCTCAAAGCGGACGTGGAAAAGGTGCGTGCCACGGCGGATCTCTACGATATCGTCTCCTCGACGGTGACGCTCAAGGCCGCGGGCACCGGTACCTTCATGGGTCTGTGCCCCTTCCATGATGAGAAAACGCCCAGTTTCAGCGTCCGGCCCTCGCTGGGTGTCTGGCATTGCTTCGGTTGCGGGCTCGGCGGCGACGTCTTCGCCTACGTCGAACACCGTGAGAACATCGATTTTCGCGAGGCTGTGGAACTTCTGGCCGACAAATACCATATCGAACTGCATTACGAGAAAAGCGACGGCAGCAGGGAAGAACATCGTGGCTCGAAACGCGCCCGTCTGCTTGAGGCCAATGAGGAGGCCCAGCGTTTCTTCGTCTCCCAGATCATGACACCTGAGGCGCTTGCGGCTCGAAAGCTCTTGGGTGGCCGCAATTTCAGCCAGGCGGATTGCCAGCGTTTCGGCTGCGGATACGCTCCCCAAGGTTGGGATAATCTTGTCCGGCACTTGGCGGGCAAAGGGTTCACCCAGCAGGAGATGCTCGACGCCGGTTTGGCTCGCCAGGGTCAGCGCGGCATCTACGACTATTTCCGCGGCCGTGCCACGTGGCCCATCCGTGACTCCACGGGCCGCACGCTCGGTTTCGGCGCCCGCAAGCTCTATGACGACGACAACATCAACGCCAAGTACATCAACACTCCCGATACCCAGCTCTACCGCAAGACCCAGGTGCTCTACGGCATCGACCTCGCCAAATCCAGCATTGTCAAAAAACGCCAGGCGGTCATCGTCGAAGGATACACGGACGTCATGGCGTGCCATCTGGCCGGTATCGACACCGCCGTGGCCACCTGCGGCACCGCGTTCGGCGAGGAGCACGCCAAAATCATCCGTCGTCTCATCTCCGACGATTCTTTGGGAGCCGTCCAGCTCGTCGGGCCGCTGAAGGTCGAAGGCCAATCCCTGAGCTCGCGTATCGTCTTCACGTTCGACGGCGATGCGGCGGGGCAGAAGGCTGCCATCCATGCCTTCGGTTTGGATTCCGCATTCCTTTCGCAGACATTCGTGGCCGTCGCCGACAACAACCTCGACCCCTGCGACCTGCGCATCCAGCAAGGCAACGAGGCGGTTCGCTCGCTGATCGACCATGCCAAACCGCTGTATGATTTCGTCATCGACACCGCCATCAACCGCTTCGACACCTCGTATACCACCGGCCAGATGGGCGCGGTTAAGGCCGCGGCGCCGCTGATCGCCCAGATCCGTGACCGTTCACTGCTTGACATCTACACGCGCAAGGCGACCCGACGCATCGGCGTCGATCTAGACATCGTCAGACATGAGGTCAACAGCGCCAGGCGGCGGCTGCACGTGCGCGACGACGACGCGTATGCGACCAAGCGCCGTGGCGGCAATGGCTTTGATGCGTATAGACGCAACGATGAAAACGGCTATGCGAACCCGGCCGCACGCAAGGCCTTGCAACACAGGGATGCCGCAGACCAGGCATACTTCCGTGTGGACGATGCGGTGTTCATCTGCGAGCAGCAGTTCATGGCCGTGCTCATTCAGGTGCCACGCGCCATCAACGGCAACGCGTTCGCACGTCTCACCCTTGCCGATTTCATGACCCCGGTTTTCCGAACGCTCTTCCAGGCGATCGCCGCAGCCGGCGGTCTGCCCGACAACGCCACGCCGCAGGGGCTTTGGATGCACAACCTCACCAAGGCAGGCGGGCCGATGCTTGAGCAGGTCATCAACGAGCTGGCCGTCATGCCGCTGCCGTTGCCGGGTGGAGACGACCAGAACGGCAATGCCAACGATGCGAATACCGGAGGGGTGGCCGTCAATGGCGCCGATGTGCCCAATCCGGCCGCCGCCCAGCTCCGTGCGCCGACCCCGGAGGAACAGCGCTACGCTGCGGAACTGACCGCCCGGCTGCTCGATGTGGGCTATATGCGCCGAATCGGTGCGGCCAAGCGTAAGATGGCGCAGATGCCTGACGGTGAAGAGAAAATCAGGATTTTGGGGGAGATCACCAATATGGAGACCGCCAGAAAGGATTTGCAGGCCCAGGTCTATGGCAACGCCGTCGCCTGAGTGCGCTGCCGCCCACAATACGACAAGCCGCAATAAATTTCTTCGATTTTTTTAAAAATTTTGGTCGCTTTTGTATCACACAAAAGAGACCAATGAAATCTTGGATTTTGCCCGTGTTTTTGCGTGTCGCAAATTGGAATGGTCGCTAAAAGCCTGTTTTTTCGTACTTTTCCACTCTGAAATACCCATACAATAGGAATTAAGAGAACGAATGCACGCATTGCCGTGAAGGTTAGGTTCTTGCCGGCATGTGTCTTCGTCGGCCGTTGTATCGGCTCTGTGATGGATGGGGAAACTGGATGATGGTGATGGTTGGGTGTGCCATGTGGCAATGGCGTTTTTTGATAGGACTGCATCGATGAGACGCGGTTATGATGTCGGATATTTCCGCCTTCCGGTTCGGCTGGTGTATTGATGCGCAAGTGGATCGTCAAGGAACTGAAAAACGACACCATCTTGGTGGTGGCGACGATACTCGCCATCATTTCCTGTTTTATCGTTCCACCGGACCGTCAGTACCTTGGCTATATCCACATGAACACCATTTCCCAGCTTGTCTGCCTGATGCTCGTGGTCTGCGGCTTCCAGCGCATCGGCGTCTTCCATATCATCGGCACCAAGCTGCTCGAGCATGTGCATACCGAAAGCGCGTTGGTGATCGCGCTGGTTTCCCTGACGTTCTTCTCGGCGATTTTCATCACCAACGACGTCTCTCTGGTCACGTTCATCCCGTTCGCGATTTCGGTGCTGGTAATGGCGAAAATGGAGAACAAGGCCGTTCTCGTCGCCACATTGATGACCATCGGTGCCAATACCGGCAGCATGTTGACCCCTGTCGGCAACGCCCATAACCTGTATCTCAAATCCGTTTCCAAGATGCCGACCTCGGAGTTCCTCAATGTCATGGGGCCGTTCTCGTTGGCTTCCGCGATCATGCTGCTGGCCGTCATCCTCGTCATGTTCCGTTGCCGTAGCAGCCAGGCGGATTTTGCAGGGCTTGGGCACAAGGGCATCGAGCAATCGCTGTTCGCGCCGCAAAGCGACGGGAAGCCGGATGAGATCCGTGTGCTCAACTACGGTGCAGGCTACGGAGGTTGGCGGGCGATAGTTTATGCCATCCTGTTCCTTATCTGCATTTTCACGGTCGGTGGTTCGATTCCGCTGTGGTTGATGTGCGTTTTGGTGTTCGGCGCGTTCCTGGTCTGCGACCGTCATGCGTTCCTCAAGGTCGACTGGAGTCTGCCGCTCACGTTCGTCATGTTCTTCATTTTCATCGGCAACATGCGCCGTGTTCCGGAGTTCTCGAATTTTGTGGCCTCAATAGTCAACCAGCATCCGATGGAAGTCGCCGTCGCCTCGAGCCAGATCATCAGCAACGTGCCTACCTCCATCCTGCTTTCCGGGTTCTGCAGCCAGTGGCGTGAGCTGATTATCGGCACTAACCTCGGCGGGTTGGGCACGCTGATCGCCTCGATGGCCTCGCTCATTTCCTATCAGCAGATCGCACGCAAGTATCCGGACAAGAAAGGCCGCTATCTGCTGGTCTATACCGTCGTCAACGTCCTGTTTTTGGCTGTGCTGCTCGGACTGGCGCTGATCATCAACTGACTGATGGTATGTTGCGGCAATGCTGAATCACGGGTGTCCGGCTTCTTGATTCAATAGGGTTTCATATTTCGTGCCGCCGACTGGTCTGTCTCTATTTTTTCGCTGAATTGCCGTGACAGCCAAGGTAAAACAATACGCGTGAGACTACGAATTCGCCACTAGTAAGGCAACGAGTATCTTGTTGTTCCCGCCGAAGTGATGCTTTGCAGCTTTCCTTGATCGGTGAGGCCTTTGAGCACGTCGGTCATTGCTCCGGAATTGGTGCCCAATTGGCTTTGGATTTCCTTGAGACTCATCGCGCTCTTTCTCTTTGAGATCAGATGCATGGTGATCTCCTCAAGGGTGTTGATTTGCAATTGGTCCGTTTCCGCACCTTTGGCCCATGCGCGCAATTCGTCTTTGACATTGCCGGGCAACGAGTCCGATTTCTGGGAACCATAATCGCCGTTAAGAAGCTTCCATGCTTTCTCACCCGCAAAAACCACGGAGGGGAGAGGCGCCACGTCCAACACGCGGCTTCCGCTGAGCGCTTCGGCCGGATTCGTGGTGAACAGATGCGGGCCGCCCAATGGGAACGTATAGCGTTTGGCTCTGCCTGATTCCTTGCCGGAATCATGATTAGCGCCATTCGAAGTGCCGTTTTCGGCACTTTCGGCATTTTCGTCGTCTGTCTGCTCCGGCCATACGGAGTCGGGCACCGGCTTGGGCAGAATCATCGCCACCGATCCAGGGCCGACACGCAGCTGCGGGCTGGAAAGGCTCTGCGAATAGGCATCAAGGATTCGCTGCACCCCGGTGCCGCAGTTCTCGCTTAAGTGCAGGGCTTCGAATGCGTCTGCAAGCCACGCGTTGCGTGATTCGCTGACCCCGTTCAACAGGTCGTTGACCTCAAAACCGTCCACCAGACCGCCGGGGGAGACGATTTCGATGCTCGAATCGAAGATACTGATGAGAATCGGCCCGTTCTTGTCGTAATTGCGGTGCAAAACGGCGTTGACAAGCGATTCGCGCAGGGCGGTCTGCGGCCACGCGTTTTCAGGGTTGTGCCGGTTGAGGAACATCATTGTGGCGTCGATTTGATTCAGGAGAGAGCCCGAAACGTTCTGCCGTTCCGTGAGCTTCGATTTGGTCTCGCCGTCGAAGACCGCACATTTGACAAGGTAAGGGCATTGCTCGGAAAGCAGGAGAGCGGTGTTGGTGGCTTGCTTTTCGGCATCGAAAAGATGCAGTCGTACCAGGTTTTCGTCGCACCATTCGATGCCGGCCGAAGCGAACGCAGGTTTCGCATATTCGAAGGTCAGGTTTTGATTCACACTCACACGATGGTCGAAGGGAAGCGCCGCAGAAAACGGCTCGGTGGCCTGCCGGGCTTCGTTGTGGTCATCTGTATGGGGCATTCCCTCGTCCGTATGCATGACTCGAGTTTATCGTGGCTTTGCGACACGAATAGCAGGTTTCCATTGCAATTCCGCCATATTCCTGGACTTGCGTAGTCGCTGTGTCGCATTGCTCGGCCATTCTTTGTATCTCCAATTGACGTGCCGGACATCGATCATTTCCAATTTGATATAGCTACGGCCTAGGGGAAAACAATGACT